>JAPLFV010000280.1:7393-36646 GCA_026390495.1 Pseudomonadota bacterium
GAGATTCTTTAGGTTGATTAGGCACCTGAGACTCTAATCCTAGTTTGCTTGGCACTGCGATTGGTTCACATTTTGCTTTACTGATGACAATAGAATAAAATCTTGCAGGTACAAATGCGTCAAGTTTTGGTTGCGATAGCTCGAGACCACCGCTAGTTGCTAACTCAGAGTTATCATCTGATGATGATTGTAGGTCGTCTTCCTTTTTCTCAACTTGTTGTGCGCAAGAATAGAGACCCACGGCGCTTAGGGATAGAAGAAAAGTAGATAATAGTTTCATGTTATGGTTTCCCCCTTATAATGAGAATGACATATACCTAACGGGTACAGTCGATCCAGGTGACCGATAGATATAGCTTCGGGTAAGTAGAGTGGGATCTTGAGGGGAAATAAATTTATCAAAAAAATTGAATAAATACAGGTATATACGATTGTATCTTTGGACTTAAAAGTTGGGCATTTAGCAAATTCCAATGGCGCGCTACCGAGTTGCTTTGCATAAAAGGTTAGCCGTGAACCTGTGCTGACATGCCATTAATATTTTCTGCAGCTTTGCAACCAACGGATCTACTTAAGGTGCACAATCAATCAAAGTTATGCATAATGAAAATGGAAAATATTTATGAATGTCATAGCTAAATCCTATGACAATATTGTGTGAATTTCTAATGATTAGATCGTTTCGCGAAGTGTTGGTTTCAGCACAAAATTAGCGAACGCTCGATATTGATTAAGTGGACTCAAGGTTGTTTAGGCAAATGACCTAGAAGTTTGCAGGCACTAATGCTGAGCCAATCGTCCAAAATCACTTGCAATCCAAGAGCAATTCGATGGTGCATACTGAACCATTTATTCAGGTGTTAGCGGTACATGCATAGGTCCCAGATACCAAATTTTTCGCATTTGCGCATGGTTTATCCTCTGGAAATGTTTGTCTTCAACGGCAATATAAATGCAGATCAATATTAAATGTTTGAGCACTCTATATTGCAGTGCTATATTCATAAAAATTGTTAGTCACTTAGGGGCCAAATGAAAGTACCAAATCTTTTTAAATCTTTGATTAAGTTGATTCTAAACAAAGTCACACAAGGATTTATTCGAATCCCTTTGCCTGCACCGTTGGCAGCGAATATCGAGCAATCAATTCAGGCTATATATCTGGTAATGCTTGGGCGAAGAGCCGACCCGGGCGGACTCGAGATTTATAAAAGAAGACTGTTAAATGAAGGCGCAAGTTTGCGCAATATTGTATCGGAATTCCTTGTCTCTTCAGAATTTTCTCAAAATTTGGATTTTCGAGATCAAAACTTATCTATTCATTTAAGCCGCTGTCAGTTTGTTAAGATCATGCCTCGCGCTCAAAGAATTTTGGACTTGGGGGGGTCAAGTCAGAATGACGAACGCGGTGCGTTGATAGCTATGGGATATCCATATCTGTTTGATGAACTACTTATTGTAGAATTGCCGGCAACGGAAAGTCATGATTTATATCGTGGCAATAAGAGTCTGGACACGCTTAAAACTGATCAAGGTATTGTTAAGTATTCGTACCATTCGATGCTTGATTTATCTCGTTATGTTGACCAAAGTTTTGATTTGGTCGTCAATGGACAAGCGATTGAGCATGTCGACGAAGCAAATGGAGATCATATGCTGAGAGAAATTTTCCGGGTTTTGAAGCCTGGAGGGTTTCTTGCTATTGATACTCCTAACGGTAGAGTGTGCCGAATGCAGCAAAAGGCCCTGATAAACGACGATCATAAAGTCGAGTATTCGCATGCAGAAATGTTAAAAAAGTTACTTCGCGTCGGATTCGTGATTGAAACCGCGGTGGGACTAAATTTTTGCGGCCCACTCGCTGAAAAAGGGATATTTGATATTGCAACCATGAAACGGAATTATGGACTCTATCATGACATCGATCATTCCTATATTTTGGCTTATTTATGTCGGCGACCTAGCCCTGAATGATTTTGAAGTAAGTGATGATTGTAGTGTGATATCATTTTTGGATTTACCAGAGCAGGTGGCGGGCTAGGTTGAATAAAGCTTTCTGCTCCACGAATTAGTTGCCCTGGTGGAGCTACGGTATATCTTTTAGGGACACATTTATTTCACATTACAGAGCCACCGGCAACGGTATCGGAACCTGCCGATCCCCATTAAAATCATTTAGCCAGTCTTTACCGCTCTCGCGCCAAAGACTGGCTATAAATCTTGTCGATATCACTGCACGCGAGCTACTAGTAACTTCCTGTTGTTGCAGCTTTTGAAACGTTGCGATCCGATCTCTTCTTTAGAAGCTTGTCGACCCACAATAAATATCCAGATCCTACAAAGTTTGTCGAGAATGTTGCGCCAATAATTCCAACTGTCATTGATAGGGCAAAGTTTCGAATACTTTCAGGTCCGAAAATAATGATCCCTACCAATGAAAGATTCGTAACCACGGACGTATTGATGGTTCTTGTTAGGGATTCGTTAATGGATGTGTTGATGAGTTCTGCAAAACTCTTGCGCTCTCCGCCCGGCATATTCATGTGTTCTCTAATTCTGTCAAAAACCACGATGACGTCGTTCACAGAGTATCCAATCCCAGTTAAAAGAGCGGCAACAGCTGTAAGGTCAAAGCTTCTCCAAAAGATAAGATAGAATGCAAGCATGCCGCAGACATCTGGGATAAGTTTTAAGACAGCTCCAGATCCAAATCTAAAGTCAAATCTAAATCCCAAGTAAATCATAATTCCAAGAATGGCATAAAACATCGAAATGAATCCTTGGTTTCTCATTTCTTTTCCGACTTGAGGGCCCACATAATCGACCTTCAGAAATTGCGGTTGTTTGTCAGCGAGGTCTGAACGAATTGATTCCTGAAGACGGTTGATTCGAGCTCCACCTGATGCATGGGCGGCATCTTGCTGTGCCGTTGTTAGGTTCCCTTTTTGCTCACCCTCTGCATGTTTCTCTTCAAAGCGGATGAGATATTCCTTATCGCTACCTTTTAAAGCCTGAATGGAAATGTCATGTATTCCAGCTTTTTCAGCAGATGCTCTCAATGCTTCAGGTTGTACCGATTGATTGAATGCAACTTCAACTTCTGTACCGCCAACAAAATCAACGGACCAATTGAATCCCTTCGTCAATGCTGCGATTAACACAGCGATGGAAAGGCCAATGGCAATGACCGTCGCTATGCCGTCATATTTTATAAAATTAAAATTAAATTTTCTGTCCTTAGCGGCATTTTCACCACCAAGCCAAGCAAAAACTTTCTTCATATCTGTCTGACTCTTAAGAGCCCAATCAAAAAAGACATGTGAGCAATAGAGAGATGTGAAAATAGACAAAATCAAACCAATCGCCAATGTAACGGCAAAGCCTTTAATAGGACCTGAAGTATTTGTTCCTAGGAGAATAAACGACGCCAATAACGCGGTGACGTGGGAGTCAATAACAGTCCAAAAGACTTTCGAAAATCCGTTGTCCAAAGCTGCTCGTGCGTTTCGCCCTTCTCGCAACTCTTGGCGAATTCTTTCGTTAATCAAAACGTTCGCATCAACAGCCATACCCAAGGACAATACAAAACCTGCAATCCCTGGCAAGGTTAGAGCAAATCCAAACATAGACATTGTCGCCAACAAAAATAATCCGTTTAACATAAGAGCAATACAAGCGATAGTCCCAGGTCTACGATAGTAGATAAGCATGAATGCAAAAACGAATGCTAATCCAACCAAAACCCCATTGACGCCCTTTTGCGCCAATTCAGGTCCTAGGGATGCTCCAACTTGACGTTGTTCTAAAATAGTAATGGTAGCTGGAAGTGCACCAGATTTTAAAACCATCGAAAGCTCAGTGGCTTCTTTTACGATTTCATCATAGGAACGGCTGCCGCCCATATTAATGACAGCACTGCCTCCGCCGATTTTCTGATTGATAACTGGCGCAGATTCTACGAGATCGTCAAGTAAGATTGCCATTCTTTTTCGAACATTGGCGCCTGTAGTTTCTTCAAATCTTTTACCGCCTAACGCGGTGAATTTTAGAGATACACCGGGCTTATTTTCAAACCCTGTATTGTCTACGGTGACCATCGCATCCAATACATCATCGCCTGTAATTTCTGTAGCAGCCTTGACGACATATGATCGAAATAGTTGTTTTGCGCCTCCAGCTATGACTTCCTTTCCAAAAACGAGTTCTCTATCTGGTGGAATCAGTCCAGCAGTCAATTGAGTAATTTTTGCTTTATCTTCTGAAATAAACGCGACACTCCCAGAGGAGCGGTCAACAGTGATATCTGCAGGTACTGATGCAGCGACTGTTTCAAATCCCTTAAAGTCGTCATCGACGATTTTGAATTTTAACTGCGCTGTTCGACCCAGTAATTCCTTAGCTTTCGCGGGGTCTTTGAAACCAGGCAATTGAGCCAAAATGGAACCATCCGCGCGCCTATTGATGATTGGCTCTGTAACGCCCCATTTATCGACACGACTTCTGACAACTCTTTCAGCTTGCTCAAGAGCAGATGTTTTAATGGATTGAATTTGATCTGCCTTAAACTCGTAGTTTGCCGCAGATCCGTCGACTTTAACTCTTTCTAAAGTAGGAAAGTCTTTTTTTAGTGTGTCATTCAGAGCGTCCAATTTACTAGGATCTTCAAGTTCAATTCTAAGTGTGCCTTGGTCTTTAATGACATAGGCAGATTTAACGCGTATGACGGCATCTTTGTTATCGTTCCAGTGAGAGATATCGGTTCCAATTCGTGCCAGTCGGTTTTCTACAGCCTGCGTTAGGTTAACGCCCAACACCAACTGAACTCCGCCTTGCAAATCGAGGCCTAAATTCAAATGACCTTTTGGTAGCCATGACGGAATCTTGGTCTTCATGTGATCCTGATCATTTCGTAACTCAACCGGCTGCGACATATAAATGTAAGTCGGTATGAGGACGTAAACAGAAAGGACCGCGAGAGCGGCAATAAAAATTAGTCGTGATCGAATTGATTTCATTGTCATCTACCTCAATAAGAAAAGCGAAAGGCCACGATATTTGGGGCTGGTTTAGGAGTCAGTTGAGTTCCGTTTGTGTCAAGAAGCACAGTCACTAAAAAATGACCTCAAGATTCGCTTCATTGACATCACTGAACAAAAATTGGATTTCTTTGGCAGTCCCAGAATTATATTACAATGTTATACCTTATGATTTATCAAGGGCGCTAGTACAATAAGCTCGGCGAATATTTTGCATGTAAATTGTGCAACATTCTCGAGAGGTGGATGCCGATAAATGATTCATTTGACCGTCAAAGTCGACCTGATCTCAAGATCGATGCAACGATATATAGGCCCAGAACACCTGCCAAGATGAATCCGCCCATTCCTACCAATGGTTGGGATGAACCGGTGGCAAATACTAAGATTGAAGAACCGATCAACAGAGCGCCAACGACAATTGATATTGCCAGTCGGCTCGTGCCCCGTTCCAATGCCTTGGCTATTCGTGTTGCGTCGTCACTGAATAGATTCAATTTCAATTGCCCATCTAGAGCAGTATTCATTAGTTTTCTAGTCATGAGTGGTGCGTGGCGAAGGAGTCCAGAAATATCCCTTGCAATGAGAAGTGCTTGCTCTTGGACTTGTTTGGGTGAGTAGAGCTCTTGGAGCAAGTCACCAGCAAACTCGCCGCACAATTCCATAAGATTAAATTCTGGATCAAGTTTTGAACCGACTCCCTCAAAAGTCGCCATTGTTTTTACGAAAACAATCAGGTCTTGAGGAAAAGGGGTATTGTGCTTTGCGGCAATTCTGGCCAAATCCCAAAGTAAACGTCCGCTTCGACTTTGTTGTAGTGACAATCCCACGTAGGGAGAAACCGCGTTAGCAATGTCATGCTGAAACTGTTGTACATTTGTGTTTCCGTCGATATCCGTGATCTCCAGGTAATGGTAGACCATGGTTTCGTAATCTTCCTTTGATAGAGCAACTAGCATTCCTGCAAGGTTCTCTCTAGTTCGTCGACTCAATCGAACCACCATTCCAAAATCCAAAAGTGCAATTTCTGCATTTTTCAAAGCCAGTAGATTGCCTGGATGTAAGTCACCGTGAAAGAATCCGTCGACAAAGACCATTTTCAAAAACATCTGAAGGCCTCGTCGAACAAGCAATTTGACGTCGATTCCTGCATCTAGCATGAGTTCGCGTTCATCGCCAAATATACCCTGCATTCGCTGTTGTGTTAGAACACGGGGACTTGATAAGTTCCAAAAAACTTGTGGAACATGAACATGAGATTCCTGTGAAAAATTTTGCGCGACCTTTGTCATATTGCTTGCTTCGCGAATGAAATCTAATTCCGCTTTTAACGCCTCAGACAGAGATCGGACTAAACTTGATGGCCGTAAGGTTCGACTTTCTGGAATATATTTTTCAAACAATTCTGCAAACGTTAACATGAGATCCAAATCTGTCTCGATCTGCATTGCAATCGAGGGTCTTTGAACTTTGACGACAACATTTGTCCCGTCTTTTAAAATTGCGGCATGAACTTGTGCGATGGATCCTGCAGCAAGAGGCTTTGTATCAATAGATTCGAACTGAGCGAGTTTCTCAGGGCCTAGTTCTTCACGAAGACGCTGCTCAATGACCTCAAACGGCAATGACTGAACGTTACTATGCAGCTTGCGAAGCTCCTGAGTAAAGTCGCTCGGCAAAAGATCTTCTCTGACCGCTAGAATTTGACCCAATTTGACAAATGCCGGCCCAAGTTCCTCGAAACTTTTGCGTAACCTTGCGGGGACGCCAACTAATGATTCCGCATCTTCTTGAGAAAGTGAGTTACTTTCGGCATTTGATTCTGCGGCTTTGATTTCTTGATCATTGAGAACGCCTCGCATATTCAAACGTTCCAAGACAGACCAGTAACCATGGCGCGCCAAAATATTTACAATTTGGGCAAATCGACCCATATTGCGAATTCGTTTTCTAAAAGGCAAATGAAAGTGAGTTTTTTCCATAGTTTGATCATCGGCTATATATTTAAAAATTCAATTGGTTTTCCAAAATTACACGAAATGTGTTTTTGGTTTACGATTTATTTTTGACGAAAATATAAAAATCGCAGCTTTTTCTAGTTATTTTGGAATCGTATTTACCTTCTTAACTCAAAGAGATCGTTGACCTATATTGAAATGTTAAGGTTTTGCATCGGAAGACCCGATAGACATTCACATTTGTAGAACTAATCCTGGAGGATAGCTTAATGCTTTCAACTAAAAAACTGTCGAGCTTATTGATGTTTGGTTTATTAGGACTCGAGTCAACAGCTCTTTTGGGTGCTGATTTGGACAATATCTCAAAGCCCACGGAATCAGATGTGAAGCCCACACCAACAGTTGCTCCGACGATTCCTCCGACCAATCCACCACCAACAATTGCACCTACACCGGTTCCAACTACAAAGCCGGAACCAAAAATCGATGGATATATGCAGTTTGGCGTAAGAGCCATTTCAAACATGGAAAATGGCTTTCATATTATGGACGATGGATATAGGGCTCAATGTGTCGATTCCCAAGGTGTTGTATCTCAGGCGAAGATGGATATATATGCATCCATAAATGGAGAGCTTGGCGATCAAAGTAATAGTCAGGGATATACAGCTGTGACATTGCGCCCTAGTTTGGAGTATTTGAGGTCTGGCGCTACCTCTGGGTCTTGCCAGTTTACCGTTTGTTTGCCTCAGGCCGGTTATGAGCCAGGAAAAGCATTTCAATGTGATCAAACTCCCAAACAAGCAAGAGGTCTGACTTTTGATCCACAACGGCCGATTGAGTTGAAGCAGGTCTCAGTAAGTTACTCCGTGTCAGGTCAAGACATTAATATAAAGACAAATTCACCGATGGTATCAGCCTTCCACCCTGTGTTTGGCTTTGCATCTCCAGAAAAATCATTCAAAGACTATCAGTCTCCAATTGTGATTAATTTGTCTGAGAAATCTGACCTAAATCTTACTGATGTCTGGGACTCAAATAAATTGATTCGATTCGATTTAGTTGCTGATGGGTACCGCGTGCGTTCAGGCTGGATTGGTAAGAATGCAGGACTTTTGGCCATGGATTTCAATAAGAATGGCGTGATCGACAATGGTCTAGAGTTGTTTGGTGAGTATACAACTGGTGCAGAGGCGCGTCCTGATGGCAAGCGTTTCGAAAATGGATTTTTAGCGCTGGCCCAGTATGATTCAAACAAAGATGGTGCTATTTCGGCCGAGGATACAAAGTTTGCAGATTTAGTCGTCTGGCAAGATAAGAACGAGGACGGGATTTCCCAGAAATCAGAAATTAAAAGTTTAAAGAATCTGCAAATCAAATCTCTAAGCTTGGCCTACCAGTCCAATTTAGTGGCTGGAAAACCTCAAGTTATCGCTGGAAATGAGGCGCGCCTCATTAGCTCCGCCGAAAAATCAAACGGCACAATATTGAAGGTCTACGATGTTTGGTTTAAGCAAAGGCGATCTGCTGAGCGGCCTGTAGCATCAAAATAGGGTTTGCAGTTGGATTTGATTTAATTAACTCGTGAGGAGACAAGACCATATGATAAGCAAAATAAAAGCAAAAGTATTGATGCAGGCTGCACCAGCTTTAATGATAGCCATATTCGGCGCATCTTGTACTAAAAAAGTAGAAAATAAGAGTAGTGAATTAGTCAGTCTCGACAAAGAGGTTAAAGAAGATTTAACCGCTAAGTTAAGCTCTCCAGGTGCACTCTGTGAATATATTAAAGAGGGAAACTTCTTTCCATCCAATGAGATGCCTGCAGGAACGATGACTTATTTTTCGACGAGCTATCAAACCGATGCGCAGAATACGGCTAATGCCGAAAAAGGTCAGGCTATAGGAAAAGTTTCTTCAGACGGAAGATTTGAGATGGTTGATTTTGTGACACAACAATTGTTGATTTGTCCCGGCGCATTCGGTGGACTTTATGCCGGCAAATGCCTTTGGAAGATAAATGGACCTGAAGGCTATTTGGAGCTGGCAAAACGAGTTGCGTGCAATACCGCTCGAACTTACGGTTCGCCCATGAAATTTCATCCTGGCTATAATGCTCAGAAGGTAAAAAGGGTTAAATTCAATGCTAGTACAGCGGGTAAAAATGTAAGTTATGACGATGCTCTTGAAATCGAGTTGTTAGGTGAAAAATCTGGTGGATTTATTTATTTTGCAAAAGACCTTGGATTGGTTGCTACTGAGTTTAGAGAATCATTGAGTCCCTCTGGGACTGCAAAAGTCTATTTTGACGTGAATAAGAAATTAGGTTTGATTCAATAATCTGACTCTTGAAACTCAATGGGTGGATTAATGCGAATAGCTTTAGATAGAACTTTTATTTACCTGACCATTCTTTCGACCTTTCAGTGGGGTTGTAAGGGTGGCGAGGGATTTACCGGCGGTGTCAGTAACAAGAAGAAAGAGCCTGCCGTTGTCGAGAAAGCTTCAGAAACATTTACGATAGGTAGCGAAGGTAGCCCAAAAGTTGACTTGGCATTCTTCCTAGATACATCTGATAGCATGGTACAAGAGTATTCTGCATTACTACAAGGCTTGCAAAATTTTGTTAATAGAATTGCGACTGGATCCAGTGGACTTGATGCTCAAGTTATAATTGTAGGTAATTTAAATAAGATTAAGTTGAACCTACAGGACATGACCAGTGTTGATCTTAGAAACTCTGAAGTCAATTCCCATAGCGGCTTGTGGAATGCTTACCACCTTTTAGCAGGAAACACTGATAAAGTTCCAAGTGGAAAGCTACAATTGCGAACCGATGCGACTAAGGAACTCGTTTTTCTTACGGATGACGACGCAAAGAATATTACCGCCGATAATCTTTTGCCATATTTGAATGAAAATAAGGCAAAGCATGGATCTGTTCACATCAATGGATTTGTTGGGCTTTCAACGAGTCAAGTGACGAGTACCTGTAAAATCTCAAACATCGGAACGTCGTATATAAAGTTGGGCCAGGATTCAACATTTGGAGGCCTGATCGCTGATGTTTGCGAAAGTGACTGGTCGGAGCTCTTGACGGAATTAGCTGATTCAGTTCGAGATAGAGCGGGCAAGGCTATTCAAGTGACACTCAAGGGTGTTCCCAAGGATGAAAAGAGAATTTTAGTGTTGGTAGATGGCCAAGAATTTATCGATTTTACTTATGATAAAACTAAGAGAAAGCTGACTTTAGATCCTAAGAAACTAGGTGATGGCAGCCACAAAGTCGTTGTTTCCTATTGATTGGGAAATTTGTGTTTTCGATTAAATCTATTCTCATAAAAAAATATTTCGGCTAAGATTGTAGTTTACTATTCAATTTATGATAGGAGACCGCAATGGCAGCGCATGAATCATTATTTAGGCCTGGTATTCCCCAGTTTGAGAAGATTACCATCGAAAGTATGATTCCTGCTCTAGAGGGGAGGCTGCTCAGTTGTAATTCCAGGTTTCAAACTTTAGAGGATAAGATTGCTACCGGCCGCCAATTAACTTGGCATGAGATTTTTGATCCAATAGATGAAATTGATATTGAATTATTGGCCGTTTGGGGGCCAATTTTACACCTTTTCGGAGTTCAGAATTCTCCCGAGCTTCGAAAAGTTTACGAGCATTGTCAACCTAAAATTGTCGAATTCGGACTGCGAATGTCTCAAAGTAGGCTCGTTTATAAAGCGGTCCTTGGATTGTCTGAAAGTGCCGAATATTCTCAGATTTTAAATTCCGCTCAAAGGCGGATTGTTGATCTTAGGCTGTTAGACGCAAAACTTTCAGGCATAGGTTTGGAAGGTGCGAAAAAAGATAGATTCAACGAAGTGTCGCAAAAACTCGCATCAATTTCTATGAATTTTTCGAATCATGTTTTGGATTCAACCAAGGCATGGAGTATGGATCTTCGCGATCTAAAAGATGTTGCGCAGTTGCCTCAAAGAGTTTTGGAAATGGCCTCAAGCGAGTTTAATAAATTTCACAATAGTCACGAATCTTCAGCCGAAAAGGGTCCTTGGCGATTTACTCTTGATGGCCCTAGTTATTTGGCATTTATGGATTATTCTCCCGTGCGTTCATTGAAAGAATCCATGTATCGAGCACGGTTGACGATTGCTTCAGAAGGCTCTTGGGATAACTCTGGCCTGATTCTTGAGATTTTGAATCTGCGAGCGGAAAAAGCTAAATTGCTAGGATTTGAATCATTCGCCGAGATGAGTCTTGCTTCAAAAATGGCTGCAAAAATTGAAAATGTTGGAACTTTGTTAGAGGATCTGAGATCTGCTAGCTATACGCACGGTATGAAGGAGCATCAAGATTTGATCGCTTTTGCTAAAGGTCATGGTGCTGATTACGACATTCAAGAATGGGATGTTCCATATTGGTCAAGAATTATGAAAGAAGAGACCTATCATTTTAACGAAGATGAACTTCGGCCATATTTCCCGATGCCAAAAGTGTTAACTGGACTTTTCTCTCTGGTAAGTAGGATTTTTGCCATTGAGGTCAAGAGTGCAGATCAAGAGGCTGCAGTTTGGGATAAGGATGTGCACTTTTTCAAAATCTTTGATAAACGCTCATCAAAACATATCGCGAGCTTTTTTCTAGACCCTTATTCTCGCCCTCAAAATAAAAGGGGAGGTGCATGGATGGCTGACTGTGTAACCAGGCATGTCAAAGATGGAGTTCCGTCAATTCCCGTTGCTTATTTGATATGTAATGGAACAAACCCGGTTGGGCAAAAGCCAAGTTTGATGTCATTTAATGAAGTGTTGACACTGTTCCATGAATTTGGTCACGGCCTTCAGCATATGCTGACAGAAGTTGATTATTTTGGGGTTTCGGGAATCAACGGTGTCGAGTGGGACGCGGTCGAGTTGGCAAGCCAATTCATGGAGAATTGGTTGTATGATACGAGAACCTTGAAAGAGCTTAGTGGACACTATGAAACTCATGAACCAATGCCAGTGGAGTTTATTCATAAAATAAAATCTGCAAAGAATTTCAGATCAGCAACTGCGATGTTACGACAGATTCAATTTGCAATGATCGATATGGCTTTGCACCATGGTTTTGATCCAAATAAAGATTCTCTTTTAGAAGTGCAGGCGCGTATGGCTCGATTGTCCAGCGCTTTCCCTCCTAGACCTGAAAGTCGATTTTTATGTTCCTTCTCACATATTTTTTCAGGCGGATATTCTGCAGGGTACTATAGCTATAAATGGGCAGAGGTTTTGAGTGCTGACGCGTTTGGTGCCTTTGAGGAAGTTGGGCTTGAAAATGAGTCCAAGATTCAAGAGGTCGGACTTCGTTATCGCTCGACGGTATTAGGAAAGGGAGGGAGTGAACATCCCATGAAAGTATTCAATGATTTTAGGGGTCGAGGGCCTCAAACTACGGCACTTTTAATGCATAACGGACTTGCATTGTAGATATCGTAGGGGCTTGACGATTTTGAACTTCGTTAACGAATTGTCACTGAACTTTGTTCAGTGACAATTAATTTGACTCCCGGAATGCATATCGCCAAAGCATACTTTGTGAATTGATGTAGTCGTTATTTAATTTTCGGAATCGATCTACTAATTCTTCTGCGCAAGTCTTATAAAAGCGCAATTGGAGATTGTCGCCGCGGGATTCCAAAAATGCTGTAAATATCCTTGCTTCTAAGACAAAGCATTGACAGGTGGATTCGGCTGTTACCGTTGCCGATCGTGGACTTGCATCAAACAAACTCATTTCACCAAAATGAGAACCAGACTCGAGGACAGCAAGGCGCGAAAAAGATCCTTTTTCAGGATCAGTCTTAAAGACTGAAAGTGTGCCTTCCAAAATAATATAGAGCCCCCGTGTTGGCTCTCCTTCAATCACAGCAGCAACTTGCGGTTTGAGAACTTCAAAACGTCCTTGTAGGTAAAGTTCTTTCAATTCTTGATGCGTAAAATTTTTAAACAAAGAAACTTGCCCGAGAGTCTTTGCGCCCCACTCAGGGTCTTTAAATTGATCTTTGACACCTGTTTCAATGCTCAAATAGGGAATCCTCTATAAAAATTGCAACAATCAAACTTGGAATAAAATTTAGAAATGATTGTCCTTCATCCACTGATCATCGACGAATTTAGTCATGTAGTTCCGGATCCCGTCGGGCAGCAATACCACGCAATTTTGATCTTTTTTTAAGTTAACTGCTTCCTTTAGAACGGCAGTCATAGCCGTTCCGCTCGATCCTCCGCAAAGCAGTCCTTCCTCTTTGATCATCCTTCGAGCCAGAATAAAAGAATCTTTGTCATTGGTCTTAACCCAACGATCGACACATTTACGATCTAGGACCTCGGGAAAGAAATCATAGCCGATTCCCTCAACTTTATAGGAGTGAATTTCTGTACCTCCTCCGAGTATCGAACCTTCAGGGTCGGCTCCAACGACGATAACATTTGGGCAGACTTCTTTGATTCTTTTGGCAACTCCTGAAATCGTGCCTCCGGTACCCGCTCCAATCACGATCATGTCTACTTTATTTTTTAAATCTTCAAGAATTTCATTTGCGGTAGTTTCATAATGTACTTGTGGATTGCTCGGGTTTGCATATTGGTCAAGTATATGCGCGTTCGGTATTTCCTTTTGTAATTTTTTTGCGACTCCAATATGGGATTCAGGGGCATCCCAGGCTGCTTCAGTTGGGGTTCTTATGATTGTGGCGCCCAAAGCTGCAAGGGTAACTTGCTTTTCACGACTCATCTTTTCTGGGAGAGTTATGATGACTTTATAACCCAAAACTGCTCCCGCCATGGCTATTCCTATTCCAGTATTTCCACTGGTTGGCTCAATCAAGGTATCACCTTTCTTGATTCTTCCAGATCTTTCTGCATCAACGACCATTCTATAGCCGATTCTATCCTTGACCGACCCGCCGGGATTCATAAACTCGCATTTTGCATAGACGTTGCACTGGAGATTGCTGGTAACACGGTTCAATTTGACGAGGGGAGTCCTTCCTATTGCCTCAAGGATATTTTGATATAGCACCGGTCCTCCAAAATTTTAAAAAAAATTAAATAACTGAATGGAATAACTGCATTTTTTAATGAATATGGAGAAAGGTACCATATTATCAATGGGATGTCATTGTGGTACTGTTGAATTTTGCCAATTTCTGCGTTGCTTCTCTCGAAAAAAATGCTCGAGTATGCTGAATACACTCCGCTTTTTTTATCGCTCGCGCCTTGAACTTGGCAAAATTCAACAGTCCCATTGTGTACCTTCCTTTTGGCTTTTGGTTCGTCGAAATACTCGCAAAAATTTCGTCGAGGAGCATCATTTTTGAAATGACATTTGGGGGCAAATGTAGCACAAGCTTTTCGATTGTCTCTACTTGTTGATTTTTTCTCAACAGGCTATAAAGTGAGCATAATCCGTTTAAAGATGATGAACTTTTTGAATATTGCTCAAATTCTGCCTTATGGCCGTAAAATAAAATTTTAGGAACGTACGAATGAATAAAATAATTTCCTGTTGGTCTTGTTCCAATACCTGGGAGTTTGTTCACCCACTATCGAGAAGTGAGAGCTGTGATAAGTGCGGATGGGACGCTAAAGTTTGCAAGAACTGTCAATTTTATGACGCATCTGCTTACAGAGAGTGCCGAGAGGAGCAGGCTGAGCTAGTGAAGGATAAAGATAAACGAAATTTTTGTACATGGTTCGAGTCCAGGCAATCGCAGGGGACAGTGGAATCCACTCCCTCAGTGAATCCGTTAGACCAACTTTTTGGTAATTCCTCAACGCCTTCAAAGAAATCTAAACTTGAAGAAGAGATGGATGCTTTTTTTAAGAAATAAACAGATGCTGGCGCTACGCGTCATCGACCTGTCACGAATGGCGGTAGCTTCTTCGGATCTCACGACTCAATTGATATCATGGCCCTTCCTCATTTTGATATCGTAAATTCACAAATTTAAATTCACTTTTGTTTTATATCGCTAGGTAAAAAATGCGTGCCTCGCCGCCAATATTTTGACTTAAAAACCTTGCTGCCCATGATGTTGACGTTGATAGCTGCTAATGTGACAATAAAAATAGAACACATTTTTAAATTTTCAGACGTCAAATTTTTATTGTGCCATTTTCGTGTTCAGAGGAAATGAAACATGTCTTTTTTTGAAACTTCTCTTATTGCACTGGATGTCGGTTCATCGGCAATCAAGATGCTAGAATTTACAAGAAAGAAGTCGACTGTCCACCTTAAGAATTATGGCATGGAACCATTAAGTCAAGGCGTTATAGAAGATGGTGTCATAGTTGATCCAGAGCTTTTGAAATCAACAATTATGAAATTGAGTAAGAGGTTGCGAGTTAAGGGTCGTCGAACAGCACTTTCCTTAGCTGGAAGTGGAGTTTTGATAAAACGTATCGCCGTGTCAGTTGGAGCCGATACAACTATTGATGATCAGATACCATATCATGCAGAGCAGGCCTTTCAAGTTGACCCGGCAGGGCTCTATTTCGATCATGTTGTCCTTCAAGTGGCTAATCCTCGAGCCAAAGAGATTGATATCCTCTTAGTTGGAGCTAGAAGAGAGTTAGTAGAGCAATATGTTACTTGTGTGAAGAATGCTGGTATGAAACTTGGCGTCATTGAATCGGATGCCATCAGTTTGGCAAATGCATTTGAAGCAAACTACGGACAGATGCCTGGTCTGATAGCGTTGATAAATATTGGGGCTGCCCATACCCAAATCTCATTTGTATCTGATGGTGCATTTGTATTTTGTCGAGACGTTCCGATTGGAGGAAACTCTTATACAAAGCGAATTATGGAAGGTATGAAGCTAACCTTTGAAAACGCAGAATCGGTAAAAATTTCTGCCTCGTTTTCAGACTTAGATTCGCCTACAAATCAAGAAATAAAGACATTCATTGCAGAAGTGAATGAGACATTGGTCACCGAACTTGTGGGTACTTATGAGTATTTTACTCGCACGTTGGATCCATCACAGCGCCAGGCGTTGAAATTTATCTTTATCTCTGGTGGCGCCAGTCGCACTATAGGACTGGACTCTGCGATCGCTGCATCGCTTCAGGCGCCCGTAGGTCCGTTAAATCCCTTCCAGCAAATTGAGATTGATGATTCAAAATTTGAACTGGGGCAAATTGCATCGATAAGTTCAATGCTTGGTGTAGCAGCTGGTCTTGGACTTCGTAGAATTAATGATAAGGAGTCGTAATGTTAAAAATACAACTCTGTCCCATTGGTGAACTTGAGAATAAACAATGGTGGATTCCTGATGCCGCATCGATTCTAGCGGTCTTGCTTGTTAGTTGGATTGGATTGGATCAGGTCATCGGTAGTGTTAATGAGGAGATTGTAAGGCTCAATGTTACTGCGGATGATTGGACAGGTCAGATTGCAAAGCTGAATCCACTCATTGAAAAATATAAAGGTTTAGACGCGGAAACCGCGGTACTAAAAAAGAAGATAGATGTCATTTCAAGAATCACCGTAAACAAGATGGATAAAGTTTTACCTTTAGTTGTTTTGGAGCAATTGCAAATCCTAAAGCCGGCTGGGTTGTGGTATCGAGATCTCGAATTCTTGGATGATAAAAAAGTTAAGATAAATGCCGCTTCAAGAGAAAGCCTTTTAGTCAGCGAATTTCTTTTGGGACTCAGAGAAACAATGAATCCAGCGACTTGGAATTCAGACATCCGAACTCAAATTGGATATCAAAATGTGCAGATAGGCCAAATTTCTCGAGTTTCTGTTGACGCTAATTTTAAGGATCAAACAGATATTTTGGAGTTTGATGTCGTGGCGGATATAGCTGAAAAGCAGCCTCCAGTTTCGGGTGCTTTATCCGCTGTTCCAAGGCCGAGACGTATTGGGCAGGCAGTTTTTTAAAGATGGATTGATCGTAATTATTTTGGTACGGAGCTTCACTTGAATGTTTGATGAAATTATCTTTAGGTATAGAAATCTATCACTGCCATTGAGGTTGCTCATTTGTGCAGTGATTGGTGCATTGCCGAAGGTTCTTTCATATTATGACGAGATTGTAGTTTTAGAAGCAGATCTTGAAAATGCTACGGCTCGCGAAGGTGCTGAACGAAGTAGACTTGCTGAAATTAGAGATAAGGCTAAGAATATTCAGCAAGCAGAAGACAATCTCAATAATACTCGTGATCAGTTAAAAAAGGCAGAAACGAGATTGCCTAATGACGTGAAGATTGACGAAGTTGTGAAGCAAGTGGGACAGGCCGCCAATGCTTTTAATTTGAAATTGGTCAATTTGGTTCCAAAGGGCATAACTGTCATTCCCGGTGAATACTCCTATGACGAGCTGAAATATCAAGTTGTTTTGAATGGCAAGTTTTCAGATTTAGCACTTTGGATGGATCGATTGAGTCAGAAAGATAGTCGGGCCTATATTAAGTATTGGAAAATTGCCAAGAAAGTTAGTGAATCTGGAAACAGCTCTGCTGAGACACCTGCGGCGCCTGCCCAATCAAGTAGTACCAATGGTCCAGGCGTAAAAGCGAGCTTGATGACCGAGCAGGCTGGAAACTTGATAAATTCGCGTGCTGACGATTTGGAAGCTCTAGAGTCTACAGTGCGGGGTCCCGAGGTGGAAAAGGCAGCGATGGAGGCCGCACGTGCGGAGTTCAAGTTAGAATTACTGGTAGGACTTTCGTTCTTTCGAGTTTCATCTGGAACAGTCTTAGCTGATATTTCGACCTCTTCAGAGTTACAGAAGAAAACGAGCAAAAGAGAAGATAAAGATAATTCTCCCGCCAAAGCGGAGAGTCCATCGCCTGAAGGAGCTTCGACGAACCCGATTCCGGACGGTGATGGCCAACCCTCAAAGGAGGGTGTATGAATAACGCTTTCAAATTTAGGAGTTTCTTAAAATATTTATATATTCTTGCGTGTATTTCAACAGAAACTCTGATTGCCGAGACTTTAGGTAAATCTAGGATTCTCAAGCCGGCGGGAGTTGTTTTAGAAGATTCAAATTCAGTCGAAGAGATTTCATTGATCGAAGCCAATCATTCTGGAATCAAGGAGTTGGACGAAGGGCACAAGGAAGTAAAACACAAAGTAAAAGTTGAGCCAGGCAAATCCGCGAATTTAAGCCCTTCCGGCTTAGCTGCAAAATCGTCTGTTAAAAAAATAGTTACACTAAAATCACCTGAGAAACAAATCCCGGTAAGTCAGCCAACAAAAAGTGGAATGTCTACATTTTCTCCGGCCAATAAGGCCAACTCAGGAAGCGTGGGGGCGATTGCTCCGAAATTGTCGCAAAATAAAAATAGAATAGGGGCAAGCCCAAAGAGTTTACCGAAAATCTCAAGGAATGGGATTTCAGCGCTTCCCTTGATTCAGTCAAATCAAAAGTTTGCTTCCACAATGATAACAAAGAACATGATCAATGAAAAATCCGTCGTGAAAAAAATCGGAAGTAGTTTGGCAAAGGCAGAACTGAAAGATGTATCAAAAAGTACACCCAAAAATTCATCCAAAGAAGATGCAAAGGCAAAAGGTGAAGAAAAGCATTCAGGTTCTATTGACGCGGGACGCGCTCAGGATTCTGTAGATTCATTGATTGATCGCGAGCAAGAATTTCAATATTCCGGCGCATCGAAAGATGATCCGTTCCTGCCGCCCCTTGGCCCCATTACTGGATCAAATAGTAATGATGGTTTCACAAAAACGTCGTCTACATCTGACGCAGTTCAGACCATTGACTCTGAGGAAATCCCAATTATTAGTCCGTTGCAATATTTTGATGTGAGGCAGCTTTTTGCAACTGGTGTCTGGGTATCTGAAGATATGCGTTGGAAGGCCCTGATTGAAACTCCGGACCAGCAAGGAATTGTAGTCAAAGTGAACGATCCTATTGGAAATAGCGGCGGACGGGTAACGGCCATTGATCCAGGTGGAGTGCATGTTAGACAGTACAAATTGCGAAAAGATGGGTCCCAAGACTTTTCTGATGTTGTGATCGGGATGGCCAGAGATGATATTTCTGTTCCCAAAGGTGGAGTCATTCTATTAAAGCCGGGCGCCGTTGCACCTGAAATTCGAAAGTCTCACGACTATAGCGAAATGAATACCGATCGTTCTGTAGATAGCGAAAAATTGCGACCTCAATCAGAGGTTTTGAAATCATCCGAAAGTCAGAAAGCTAATGTTGGTAATGAAAAACGAGAGGGTATGGACCCAGCACTTACTCCAGTAAATGTAGACGCTGGAAAAGGAGACTCCAAATGATTTGGTTAAGGTTTTTTTCATTGAGATCTCAACTCATCCACTATTCACTGGCATTTGCTGCGTTGATTTTTGGAAGTTGTGTCAGCCAGCAACTGAATGATCAGAGTAATGCTTCGCAGGAATCGCAGATTCAGGGGATTTCTGCAATTCAAAATGAGAACGAGGAAGTTAAAAATATTACTGGTGATTCAGACTCGTCAAACGTCTCTTTAACAGGCCAAAATGAAAGTCAAAATGAAGTTGCTTCATATAACGAGAATGCGGCGTCGGCAATTAACAACGTCGTAGAACCGGAAGACGTAGCAGTGACATCCAACAATGAATCGTCACCAGCCGATAATGCATCTACTTCTAGTGCTCAATCCTCGACATCCAAAGTTCAACAGGCAGTGACCAATCAGACCTCAACCTGTGAAAAGTGTGAATTGACTTGGGTCGGGTACGTCTATCAAAGATTGGCAAAAAAGGTGGATGTTCAATTGGTGACTCGAGGTCAACCTCGTTATGGAATTTTTCATGAGGTAAATCGTTTGGGTCAAACGGAGATTGTCGTTAGGTTCTCGAATACAAAATTGCGACCTAGAATCAGACGCGATATTGATGCATCGGAATTTTATTCACCTGTGTCTTTTATCCGAGTTAGAAATGACAAAGCCAATAGAAACGTCGACCTTGTTTTGACATTGCGCGATGAGATAGTGCCAGAAATTGAAGATTATAAAGGTCACATTATATTGTCCTTCATTATTCCCGATCGTTGGTTGAATCCAGCAGTTCAGGGATCCGCACCTATTGCTAAACTATCGTTGCATGAGGACAGCAACTTAAGTGCCTCGGTAGGAATGGATGCAAGTGCTACGGACCAATCTTCGACTGAAAGATCGATTATTGAGCCAATGATGAATGAACCAGATTACGCGAAGGCAGCATTTCCAAAAAATCGAACTCGGCATGTTAGGAAACTTGTTCCAAAGGAGAACTCTAAAGAGTTAGTACCCTTGGAAAATACCATTCAGTCAGGAGACCGAAAATCGGGACGATCTCCTTCAGTTAACAATAATTCCATAAAATACACTTCGTTTTCGATCGTAGGTGTTGCACAAGCTAATGGATCGACAGATTTGCCTCCATCTTCTGAGCCTGTTTTGACTCAAGAGGTAACTGGGGTGGATCCAAGTTTGACAGTCTCCCAGAATTCATCAGGCGTGAGTTCTAGGAAGAAGATTATGAAATTTGATTTTCGGAATGCCACGATAGGGTCAGTTCTTAGGGCTATTGCTGCAGAAAGTGGTCTCAATTTTTTAATGGAACCTGACATCAGTGCAAAGAAGGTCACTGTGTCCCTGACAAATGTTCCTTGGGATATTGCCTTGAAGGCTGTTTTAGAGACAAGTAAATTAGGAATGGAAGAGATTTCGCCTGGTATCATTAGGGTTGACACTATGAAGTCTTTTGTTGAGGACCGAGAGGCACAAACTAGAGCAAAGCAGTCGACGGCAGCTCTTTCGCCAACAAAAACTTTAGTTGTCAAATTATCCTACGCATTGGCTGAAACCGCAGCCAAATTGGTCTCAGAGCTTATGCCTAAGCCAGGAGATTCATCTGACCTCGTGCAAAAGAGAAATTTTGAACGATTCAAAGTGAATTATGATAAGCGAAGCAACGCAGTCATTGTCGAGGCAACTGCGTCCGAACTGGTAAAAATAAAATCATTATTAGATAGAATTGACACCCAAACCCCTCAAGTAAAAATTTCAAGTCGAATTGTTGAAGTGATTTCAACTTTGGAAGAGTCGTTTGGAATTAGCTGGGGATCTCCGTTCAATTTTGATGGTGGTCGCGGCACAGGGTTTGGAAGCCTTCCATTTCCAAATAGTATTAGTAGTACATTTGCAGTTGATCCGGTTTTTAGAGGGCAGCCTGCTGGTGCGGTATCGATGAAACTTGGGTCAATCAATAACTCAGTTGCTTTAGACATTAATTTGAAGGCATTGGAGACAAAAAATTTGGCTGAAAGTATCCAGAATCAGGATGTTTTGGTTGAAGACAACGAGGAAGCGACGATTGTTGCAGGATTAGAGGACTACTTTAGTATCCCGGCACAGGGTACTGTGGCAGCAACCCCATTCAAGGTCAATTACGATACCACATTGAGGGTTCGACCTCATATTACTGCGGATGGCGCCGTACAAATGAAATTGGAAATTGAAGGTGACACTCCTGTGCAAAAGTTAGCGGAGAATAGCCTTGCCGGAAAGACAACCCGTAGAATCAAAACGACTTTGATTCGTAAAAGTGGAGACACTGCAGTGATCGGCGGATTGTATGCAAACGATAAAAGCAAATCTGAAAGTGCCGTTCCATTTTTGTCAAAGCTTCCAATTATCGGAGCCTTGTTTCGTAGTACAAATAAACAGGATACGAAGCGTGACCTCCTAATCATGATAACTCCCACAATTCAAAGTGGAGTCACAGACATTGTGGATTATGGTGATTCCACTTTGGAATCTGGAGCACCAATGGTTGCAAAATCCGACATTTCTAATATTGATAGTGCCGGTGCAAAATCAAAAAATTCTCAAGAGGCTTCTCCTCAGCAGCAACAACAGAAACAACAGCAACAACAGGGCAATGAAAGTGAAATTTCGCAGCAGCAGACCAGTGGCAATCAATCAAATGTCAGCGAATCCGAGGATCAAATTCAAGTTGAAGATAGTGAAACAGTCATCGACGTCAATAGTCAAAGCAATATTGAATAGTGTATGAGGGATAAGCTATGAATAGATCTATATTTACGAATTTCTTAGTCTATCTGAAATGTTTGATTGGAGCTTGCACTTTGGCTTTCCAGATTGCGTCGTGCTCGGCAAATGCGCCAGAAAATGGTCTATGTGAAAGATCCTGTTCAAAACGAGTCATTGGTGGAGGAAGGCTAGCAGGACATCCAGTTAATTCAAATGTTAGTCTTGTTTGTAAGGCGGGCACTAATCCTGGTACTTTCGAATTTAATTTTTTAGTTTATGAAGTTGCAGCTTCAACAGCTTCCAGTGGTTCGGCCCTGTCTATTGCAGATCCGTTAATGCTCACTGCAGATGATACAGCATCTAAAGTAGACGCACAGACACCCAAGCGGATTCCTAAAGCCGGAATCGCATTTAGGCCAGCTATTCTTGGTCGTACTAGCGTTCCAGAGCCACCTCATACCACTACTCCGAGTAGTGAGTGGTGTACCGATTCATGCGGCTATGCGACTGTAAAAGTGACTCCGCTTTGCGAATCGGGGGTCGTCTCAGTTGGTATCATTGTACAAGGGGATACCGGCGAGGCAGGCGGCGTAAGTGGATCATCCATACTCCCGGTTAGCATAAGTGTTAGTAAAGATGATTAGTAGTTACCTCTTAGATTGATTTAGGATTGCAAAGATGAAGAAGTCATTCGAAACAGACAATAAATGGGTCAATCTTCTCGGTCATCTGCCCCTGTCGCGGACTGAACAAGAAATTGTTGCTCGTTTTGCATCTGATACAGATGGAAGAGGATTTTTGCCAGTCGCCGATATTTTTCGCGCTCATAAATTGAACGAGGAATCAGTAGAGATCCTTTTGGAAGGTGTACAGAGTCATCCTAATTTTGCCGTTGCGAGAGTCGTTTTAGCTCGAGAGCTTTACAATAGAGGTTTGCTTCTAGACGCCTGGCGACTTTTGAACGATTCACCAGTTCCGCTTTATGACAATGTCCTGGCTCAAAAGTTATTGTTTAAGACGGCGGTCGCATTCGGAGACGAAAGTGTTGCGACTCAAACTTATGAGGTGCTCAAACAAAATCAGGGATTGGACGGCGAGATTATCAAGCTTTTTGATTTGATAGTATTGCAAGGAATGTCGTCAGCCAGGGAAATCTGGAGGAACGAACTTAGTTCAAAGGGTATTAAAGTTGGTCACTTGCCCATTGAATTGGACCAGGCGCCTCTTGTAGAGCCAAAAAAAGTTAAGGCAAGATCAAATGCGGCCACTTCAGCTACTACCTTTAATTTAGAACTGGAACTTGATAGTGCAACTAAGGCCCATATCCAACAGTTCCACGTGGTTCCTTTAGATGAAGTCTTTTCAGGCGAAAATGTTGGACATTCTAATTTGGAAAGAGGTCAAAGTCTTAATACGATTGAACTGGATTCAACGACTCTGGCGGATATATATGTTAAGCAAGGATACTATTCTAAAGCATTGGGTATTTATCGGCGATTGCTTAAATTAGCTCCTCACAATGACTTGGTTCGAATGAAAGTATCAGAGGTGGCTAAGTTGGAGCGAGAGCAGAGGAATCTGGATGTAGAAGAAGATCCTGTCTTGTTTGACAAGTTGGAAGTGGTCGAAATTATAGATCGACAGATTCGGTATTTTAACCATTTGCTGTTGAAACTATCATGAAGGTTGAACCTCCTGTGAAAATATTAGTCGCAAATGGCGTGAATTTAGACCTATTGGGCCGACGTGAGCCAAATATATATGGCAATTCTACTTTGGCTCAAATTGAAACCGAGGTTGAAGAATATTTCAAACAAATCTCAAAGTCTCATCCATCAATGAATTTGCGCATACATTTTTTTCAATCGAATGATGAGGCGAAATTTTTAGAAGAGTTGTCGAAAGATTGGTCCGGCATTGTGATTAATGCAGGAGCGTGGACCCATACTAGTTTAGCAATTGCTGACCGTTTGACTGCTCTGGCAATCCCTTTCGTCGAAGTGCATA
Organism: Pseudomonadota bacterium; assembly: GCA_026390495.1. Lineage (GTDB taxonomy): Bacteria > Bdellovibrionota_B > Oligoflexia > Oligoflexales > RGVZ01 > CAMDKS01. Next base: position 31,454 of record JAPLFV010000280.1, read on the forward strand.
TCTCTAACATCTATTCTCGAGAGGAATTTCGGCATAAGAGTTTTTTGTCGAATGGGGCCATCGGTGTCATTTCTGGGTTTGGCAAAAACAGCTATTTTTTAGGAATACGAGCAATCATAGATCATCTGATTTTGCAAAAAAAAAACTAATGATTGAACGCAAAAAGAAGGGCGGGCAATGAGTGCAGTGGTTATTCAAGATGCTTCAATTGGTAGTGACCGGTATCGTAACAATTAGAGCCCAGATTTAATGGCTCAGCTAATGAATTTTTTAACTTTATTCCGGTGCGCGGAACCAAGTTCAGTGCAGAGGAATCAAGTTGAAGACGAAAATTATTATATCCTTCGTAACTTTTAGGGTAACTGTTTTTAAATGCATCCGTTGAAGCCTGCTTTAAACGCTCAGAAAGGCAACGAAGCTATTTCGCCATCTTTTTGGCTTCTTTTTTTGCCTTCGCAGCATCTAATTCTGTTTTACAACCAGTGAGGTTCCATGAAGGATCAACGGCTACTTTAGCAACAGGCTTACCTCGTATGATTGGGCTAACGCAATTGGCCCAAAGCCCATTTTTTACTTTCCAATCACCTGCCACAAAGCCAGCACTTTTACATGCGGCTTCAATAGGATCACAGGAAGGCGTGACTCGACCGGAATGTTTGGCGTCTTTTGGTGAAGTAGTTTCAGTTGTGCTGGCAGGTGGAATCTCATCCGCGAAAGCAGTGGTGTAAAGTCCAAGGGCAACACTGAAAGCGGCAATTTTTTTTATCATTTTTATAAAATCCTCAATTAGAAAGTTAGGGTAGATGAAATGATAGCCTACTGGTTAAATTTTTTTGTGTCAAAATGAACATGGGAGAAATTAAAGTAGAAACATACCAATTGCGATTACAGTGTAGCCCAAGTCCAATTTGAACCACAGCCTCGTCCTTCACGCCGATAGCTATGAAACTTTGAGCTATTGTCAAAAGTGCACTGTTGTAAAACCTCAATTTGTTGGGGAGGAATTCCTAATTCCCGAATATTCAAGGCGGCAGCCATAGATAAGTTTGCATGCCAACGGTCTCCGTTTCCTTTTCCCAAGACAAGGCGAGCGGACAACTCTGATAAATTATAGGATCCTTCAAGAAATTGGCTTGCAACATCTGGACCTATCTCGAATCTTGCCATGCTGATGCATGGACCGATTACGGCGTAGAGGTCTTTGCATGAAGACTGGAATTTTTTAATAACCTGAGGAATGATTCCCGCTGTTAAACCTCGCCAACCTGCGTGAGCGACTGCTAATTCATCTTTCGATCTGTTGACGAAAATTAATGGAATGCAATCGGCGGTACGAACTGCAATCTTAGATTGATGCCTTGTGTAGATGCCATCGGCATCAACGGGTAATTTTCCATGCGATAAAAGTTGATCTGGTTCAGATGCCGTGAAATCTTTCAAATCAATGATTGTCGTCTTGTGCACTTGGTTTGCCCAATACAAATCGGTCTGTTTTGATTTGTGAACTCCCGAAAATTGATGCTGAATACCTAAGGCAGTGAGAATGTGGCTTGTAGACTCATTGCTGTTCCAGCGAATCAGGTCGATGTCTTGGATGATAGAACTCAAGGTTGAGAGCTCCAATTCTAAAATTTGAAAACTTTCACTATCGCGATAAAAGTATAAACCACTTCAGGATAAAAAAGCCTGTTCAGTTTGGAACAGGCTCTGTCACATTCTTATTTATTTCTCAACGGTACAAAAAAATACTGCCCTCGTCTCTCTATTCGTAGGAGGGCTCTTTGTCCCGAGCTCTTAGCAAGTTTTTGAAACGTATCTGCATCGTTAACTGGTTTACCATTGACTTGCAATATTAGATCGCCAGCTTGAAGGTCAACGCGTTCGCCTTCACTTCCTTTTGCAACTCCGACAATCACAACTCCATTTTTGCTGTCTAAATTATATTGCTCTCGAAGACTTGGATTCAACTTTTGCAAGGTCAAACCAAAAGCGAGCTCGCCTCCCGATTTTTCAGATGCGCTCGCGAGTTGGTTCTCGTTGGGAAACTCTCCAATTTTGACAGTCTGTGTGCGCAGTTTGCCATTCCGATATACGCCTATGTCCGCATTAGCACCAGGACTCATGAGACCAATAACATTCGTAGCATCGCTGTCTTTTTTCATTGCTGTCTTATTGATGGACACAATGACATCACCTGGCTCTAGTCCGCCCTTGTCCGCGGGACCACCCTCAACAATTTTACTAATCAATATTCCGTTTGTATCTTTTGGCAATCCCAAACTTTTATGAAGTTCGCCATCAATTGGCTGCAAGCCAACTCCGATATAACCTCTCGAAACTTTGCCTTTGTTAATAAGTTGCTCGGCAATACGCTTTGCAAGGTTGCTAGGAACTGCAAATCCAATCCCGTTGTATCCACCAGTTTTTGAATAAATGGCTGTGTTCATTCCCAGGACTTGGCCACTTGTATCCAACAATGGTCCACCGGAATTGCCGGGATTGATCGCAGCATCTGTTTGAATAAAATTGCCCATTGCGGTGATATCTAGACTGCCTCGACCGAGAGCTGAAATAATTCCAAAGCTAACACTTGCCTCTAGTCCATATGGAGCGCCCACTGCCACCACAAAATCGCCGACCTCTGAATCGTCACTATTTGATAGTACAAGTTGTGACAAGCCTGTTTTATTGAAATTCTTTTCCTTGACCTGCACAATCGCAACGTCAGTATTTGGATCGCGACCTATAATTTTCCCTTCGTGTGTGTCTCCGTTTGCGAGCTTCAATTGAATCTCGTCGGCATCTTGAATGACGTGGTTGTTGGTCATGATAAATCCTTGATTCAGATCAATGAAAAATCCAGACCCAAGACCCTCTTCTCGTTTTTGCTCTCGTTGGTTTCCACGTCCACGAGGGCCGCCTTGTTGAGGTCCAAAGAAGAATTCAAATGGATCTATCATTCCCGGTGGAAGACCTCTGCTTGTTTTATAGACGCTTACAAAAACCACTGCTTTTTCAGCATTTTTTGCGATTGCTGAAACACCTTTGGAAATTTTCTGCAGGGCAAGAACGTTGTCATCTAAAATCGCTTTTTCATTTGCGCTTGGTAAATTGTAGGAACTGGCGTTGGTTGTCGCAATTAGCAACGTGCTTGCCAACAAAAGAGATCCAAAGAATTTGTACCGGTTTCTAAGTTTCATAGATTAGGTCTCCTAAAAAAGTGTATAGCCAAGGATAACAAAGCACAGATTAAGAACACATGAATTCAATCAGATTTTTGAAAACATATTTCGCATGTAGTGATCGGCAATAATAATTGCAGCCATGGCTTCAACCATGGGCACGGCACGTGGCAGGACACATGGGTCATGTCGTCCGGTTTTTGGTTCAAGCACAACTGGAATCCCATCTACCGTAAGACTGGGCTGCGATTTGGCAATAGTGGCCACGGGTTTAAATGCGACTTTAAAATCAATACATTCACCGTTACTGATCCCACCTTGTATCCCGCCAGAATTATTGGATAAAGTTCCGATTTTTTGACCCTTGTTGATAAAAATATCATTGTGTTGGCTTCCACTCAGGGTCGTTCCCAAAAAGCCACTACCAATTTCAAAACCCTTAGTTGCAGGAAGGCTTAGCATGGCCTTTGCCAATTCTGCTTCAAGTTTGTCGAAAACAGGTTCACCGAGACCCGGTGGAATACCTGAAATGACACATCGAATGATTCCACCAACGCTGTCATGATCTTGCATTGCGGAGTTGATAACCTGTAGCATGTCCTTTTCTGCGTTAGGATCTGCGGTCCTAATCATAGACGATTCGACTGCGTAACGTTCTATTTTTTCGATGTCAGTGACGTTGCATGTGATCGTAGCAACGGAATGCACCCATGCTACAATTCTTGCTTCGGGAAGGTAGTGCGCTAGAATTTGTTCTGCAATTGCCCCTGCAGCGACTCGTCCGATGGTCTCTCTTGCGCTGGCTCTCCCACCTCCAGATTTAGCTTTAACTCCGAACTTTTGTAAGGTTGTGAAATCAGCATGTGAAGGACGATACACTTGATTCAGGTCTGAATATTCAGAGGGTTTCTGGTCATGATTCCTAACATAAATTGTTAGCGGTGAGCCCAGAGTCACATTATCTTCGATTCCACTGAGGTACTCAAATCGATCTAACTCATTTCTTGGAGATGTAATTGGTGATTGACCAGGACGTCGTCGATCAAGAAACGACTGAATTTTTGAGGCATCTAACCGCAAGCCCGCCGGAACTCCTTCAATGACGACCCCAACTCCTTGTCCATGACTTTCACCGAAAGTTGTAACTGATAGAATTTTTCCGATTTGACTTCCCATATTTTGAATTCCTACGCTAAAAGACGAATATCAAACAATACTAGGCAATCTATTGGTTCTGACTCATAAACTTTTCCGCCGCTATTAGATCTTCTGGAGTATCAATACCAAATGCCGGTTTTTTCGCATGAGACAATTGAATATTCCAGCCACTCGAGATAGCTCTCAATTGCTCAAGCTTTTCGAGATCTTCAAGATGCGAAAGAGGCAGTTTGCAAAATTGGTCCAATGACTTCTTGGTAAATGTATATATTCCCAAATGACGCCAATATGGTTTCAACGGAGAACCTGTTTTTGCGGCTTCTCTGTCATAAGGGATTCCGGCTCGACTAAAATAAAGCGCTCTCGTCTCTTCCCGGTCAACAATGATCTTTACATCATTGGGGTTGTGAAAGGCTTTTGGATCAGAGTCCTTAAAGCCCATGGTGCCCATAAGGCATCCTGATTTTTCAAATCGAATAGACAACGACTTCAAGTCATCACAATTGACAAAAGGCTCGTCACCCTGGACGTTCATAACGAATGAATGTTCGTAATTCATTGCAGCTTGGTTGCAGCGGTCTGTGCCACTTGCGAGGCTTGGGTCTGTCATTACATAAGGAATTCGCGCGTCTTCGCAAAGGTTTTGAACGTCCAATGAATCTATTGCCGCAACGATAGTTGCGCCTTCACCTTTCAATGGGGACAGATTTTCGTAAACCCGTTGCAGAAGGGGCTTACCCATAAGCATTTGTAATGGTTTTCTTGGAAGACGCGTCGAGGCAAGACGCGCGGGAATTACAATAAGCCAGTTTTTCAAGAGAATACTCCGTTAGTTATAAAAAAGGATTAGAAC
>JAPLFV010000047.1 GCA_026390495.1 Pseudomonadota bacterium
GAAATATCAATGATCCGGCCTGAAGTGACTTCCAGGAGTGAACTGAGGGCGAATATCCACTTTTGTAGCACTTTGGAATTCTAAACCACTAAAGTCGTTCAAGGCTGCAATCAGAAACAGTTGTGACATCACCGATTTTTTTTCCAGCCATATTCATCCGATTTACATGTTGTGTTATTTTGCCTGTCAATGCAGAGCCGTTCATTTGAAAGTCACCTTGTACTTCACCTATGGATATAGATCCTTTATCACCGAACATCACTAAACTATAGGATTGATTCATTCCTAGCTTTTTGCCGTTTGAGAGCCAATAGGATGAAGCCGTTTGATTCAACACCCCTCTAGGACTCGAAACACTTTCAGATTTAACAGCGCCCAGATGACTTGCTCCAAACTGTTCCGCTTGAATCAGTGCACACCCTTTCTGTGAGAATGACATCTGCGTCTCTTTTCTTACTGCACCGCTACGAGAGTTCTCGCCAATTTGAGAATCATCACAAAAACCTCGCCAAGTACCATTTATATCGAGACAGGTCTTTGTTTGATCTCCCAAACTGACAATATCTTTATGGACGGAATCAACCGTGAATTGTCCTTGTGGTCGTTCACTTTGCGCCATTCCTTGGTTGGAAAACAGGGAAGCCAGAAATACGGAAGTTGAGACTAATTTCATAAAATTTCCTCTTCGCAATGCAATCAGCTGAATTGCTGTTTTACAGATGCGTTCTCGATCTATTGCAAAAGGTAGTCCAAAGTACAAATTAACTTTCTTCGAACGCACTTGTTCATTTACCTATCTACTAGCAACTCCCGGTTTAATACTTAGGCGTTATATAGCCGGATTAGAATCAAATTTGATATTAAACGCAAAAAAGCGACCTATTGTATGAAATTTGAGACAATTATTTTTCTCTACAATTACTTGCATTGCAATCAGATTTGCAGGTTCGATTCTGGCAAGTCGCAAATCATGAGTCGTCAGTTCCTCGATGTTAGAGATATCTTTTGGGAAACATTGCAATTGGAAACAGTGCATTCGCATAGACGGCCCAGATTTTGCAAACAAGTTTATCAATTCGAAGTTAACAATATCCAATACAAAAGAAAGGTGGATGACATGAAATGGAAGGCTCACGGAATCGCAACATAGGCAATGTTTTTGCCTGGGTTGGGCGCAACCCAGGTGAAACAAATGGTTAGGGCATGACTCACAGAAAATGAAAATATTTTACAAAACCTTAGTTCTATACTGCGCGGACAAGGGGTTCCTAAGAGTGCCATCGTGGTTGCAAAGTTCAGTCACTAAGTCGTTTTAAAGTAGTCGATCTCGCATTGCTAAAACTTAAAGGAGAACCAACATGGTTACATCAGATACCGGCTTTATGGGAATGCATCTTTTATGGTGGGGTTTTTGGATTTTACTATGGGCTAGCTTTTTTTCTGTATTGACTCCGGTGTCCCGAAAACAGTGGCGTAGTCTTCGCGAAGCGCCAAAGGATATTCTTTATCGGCGTCTTGCCAGTGGTGACATAAACGAAGATGAGTTTGAGCGTCGTAGGACTTTAATTGAAAGAGCCATTCGTCGTGAGTCGTTACTCACAATCCCTATCAGCCTTGGTTCGGCGCGATATTAGCGAATAGACTCACTTTTTACTACTCACACCACGAGCCCATTCGTGACAATGTTCTTGATCCCAGTACTTCTCGTGGAGTAAGTTTTTTTAAAGGACTTTTAAGATAGAAATAGTTTTGCCACGAAAGTTTTGCGTTTGAGTGTGATTATAAATTGAATTTATCCAAACGATAATTTTTAATAATTTAACATTATAATCAACATACTTTATAAACCCTCCATTAACAACGTTTACACCCTTGGAGGGAATCATGAAAAATTTATTTAGTATTGCGCTTGCACTCTATAGCTTTGGAACTATGGCCCAGGAGTCCGTGTTCTCAAAACTCGACCCAAAAGACATTCCCGCAGGACTCGAATATCATGCGAATCAGCCACCAGTTGGTGACCCGCAACAATTCAAAGGAAAAAGAATCGCTATTCTCGCTGCTCATGGAGTTCAGGAAAGCGAATTGGTTTTTCCATATGAGTTTTTAAAGGCAAGAGGTGCAACGATTGATATTGTCTCACCAGCCTGGACTGATGGACGAGTGGTCATGGTTCAATACTTGAAGCCAATCCAATGGGTGAATTCGACAGAATCCTTTCAGTCGGCGGCTCTTAGAAACTATGACTTAATGGTGCTAACGGGCGGAGCCTGGAATAGCACAGTGGTTCGTAGCGATACAGATGCGTTAATTTTAATTCGGAATCATTTTGCAAAAGGGAAAGCTTTGGCGGCAATTTGTTCGGGGGCTCAAATTCTCATCGATTCAGGGATTGCGAAAGATCGCAATCTAACTGGAACACATTCCGTAAAAGTTGACTTAATCAATGCCGGGGCGACCTATCTAGATAAGCCTGTTGTTGTGGATGACCAGCTTATCACCAGCCGCAACCCAGATGATCTAATACCATTCGTTGAAGCTATAGCCGAAATATTGAATTGAGACGCAAAGATCGTTCAATACAATGAACGATCTTTGCATTTTTGCCATTGGGTTTCTTCTATTTTAGAATCACGTGCAATCATCATAAGGAGTTGGCAAGATGAAAACGTTGCACCTAGTATTTCATCCTAATATCGAGACATCGCGAGTCAATAAAGCATGGGCAGCCAAAGCAAAAGCTGCAGGTTTGCATGTTCGCGATATGTACCAGTTGTATCCCGACTTCAAGATTGATATCGCGGAAGAACAAAAATTTCTTGTTAACTATGACCGCATCGTCATGCAATTTCCGTTTTATTGGTACAACTGCCCTCCTCTCATGAAGAAGTGGTTAGATGACGTCTTAACATTTGGGTTTGCCTACGGGCCAGATAACGGCCTCAAGCTCAAAGACAAAGAATTATTGCTGTGTGTATCGGTGGGAGGCGCACAAGCGGCGTATATGCCAGGAGCATACAACGGTTTTAGCGTCACTGAGCTTTTGCGACCATTCCAACAGACGGCATTTTTATGCAGAATGAAATATCTTTCCCCATTCTGGCTGCATGGTTCGGTGCGAGCGAACGACGATGAAATTGCAGCCGCTGGTGATAGAATGGTCGCTCACATCCAAGACCCATCCCTATCGGATGTCTGGAATCTACAAACTCGGATATTTAGAGAACTAGGCGTTATCAAATAAATTTAAGGCCAAAAACATGAATTTTTAGGCCCTATAGCGTAATCCTGCCGAAAGGCAAGATCAAAGAGAGCGATTAACAAATCGTTTTACAATGATCAAAACCCTATGATTCACAAAAAGGGGAGGAGTCAAAAATTGACTCCTCCCCTTTTTCAATTGCAATCTATATCTTCTAACTCAAACAAATTTCCTCAATTTAAGGAATTCTGTTTCTAAGAATCCCATCAGATCCAAAAGTGGTTACAACATAGAAATCTCTATCAAGATCTGCGGGCCCATCTGTTGGAAAATCTACTCCCGCAACTGCTTTCTCAATTGTAAATATTGAATCCAATGCAATTCGCTTATGTTCTCCAAAAACCCAAACCATGAAATCTCTATTCAGATCTCCAGGGCCATCTGTGGGAAAGTCAACTCCAGAGCGAGCCTTTTCAAGGTTAATGACCATACGATGCTCCTGGTCTGGACTACCTTTGCCAAGAACTAAAATTTTCTTTCCTGTGAGCCCTGCCGGTACAGGTGAATCAGTAGGATAATCAACACCCGCAATCGAGTCAGAGATGGATGAGGTATCCTTAACAATAATTCTTCTTGCCGAGTTGTTCGCGAGAGTACTCTTTATTAGGAGAACCTTTTTTCCAACTAGTCCTTCTGGTCTCGGAGAATCCGTTGGGTAGTCTATTCCTGCCTTAACTGATTCAATCGAAGCAACATAAAGAGGTGATTCTTTATCTGACTTGCGCGATTTCGAAAGCAAATCCGACGCATCGTTCTTCTTATTGCTGCATGCGAATAGACTCAAAATAGTCATAGTAAATATGATTTTATTCATTGATTCTCCTAATTGGGTTATATGGTTAGAACATGGATTTTTTGCTAGACCTATTGGGTATCAATTAGGACATCTAAATATTTAGGAAGATTGCGCAATATTATTAATCAAATGCTTTTAAGTCTTCTGAAAAAATCCTATAGCCGATCCAGTTTTCTGACTTCCCGCGCCAACTCAAAAAAGAGGTTGAGGCCAAGCATGTGTCTAGGAGTTAGCTCATACTGAATAGATCCCCAATAACTTGAAAGATCAATCTTGTTTCCCAATGTGTCAACGGGCTGATTTGACATTTTTGCAGAATACATTTCAGGTTTCGATTTCATAGAAATCTGCGACTGATGGGCTGCAGACAAAATCGTCTTATGTAAAGACGGAGGTATGTTTTTTAAACTGGTCTGCCAAACCGCAAACACGAAGGGAAGCCCCGTTAACTGAAACCAAACCTCGCCCAAATCAATAATGTGTGAAAATTCAGGACGTCGCTTCAACGCCTCATCTCCAATAAGAAGCTCCAACGAAACAGGTTTCTGGGCGTCATTGGGTAAATGATCAACTTTGGAAGTATTATTGAATTGTTGACCAAACCACAAATACATCATGATCTTTGTCAACTGAACAGACGCGGCACTAGCAGCTGTGTATTGCACCTCTGGAAACAAAAAGTCTACTTCAGAAGATTTAGTGCATGCTACAGACATGATCTGAGAGGCCGCACGAGCACAATCAATATCTCCATTCTTTAACATTGATAAAATTGAACGGACGCCCGATGATAATTGTTCTTGTCTATCAAGAATGAAATTCAAAACGTGCTGCTCAGGCACACGAGTTGGCGAGGCCCTTAATCCCAGATAAACACTTTGAACAGGGCCTTCCGATGCTACGCCTACAGGGAAAGCCATGGTCAGGTGTGGATTGTCGATGAGATTGATCGATGATGAAGGCGCAATCTGAATTTCGCCACCAGCAAGCCACTCATTCACCTGCTTTGGATGACCTTCACGAATAAAAGAATCATCTGAAATGAGTTTTTGAAGCTCGCACCTTAATGGCAAAAGGTTTAGATACTGAATCCAACCCATTTGATAGTTTTGGTTAGCAGTCAAATCTATAGACCTTTCATAACATCAAAGGCCAATGAGATCGTCTTTGCGATATCCTGCTCGGTATGCGCTGCAGAAACAAATCCTGCTTCAAACGCGGAAGGTGCCAAATAGACACCGCGATTCAGCATACCCCAAAAAAACTTCTTGAATTGAGTGACGTCGGATTTTTTCGCATCAGCAAAATTTTTCACCGGGCCATTCTGAAAGAAAAATCCAAACATACCTCCTTCAGAATCCGCGCAGAAAGGAATACCATTTTTTTGAGCTGAATCCTTAAGACCATCAATCAGCATTTTTGTTCGAGTCGTTAAGATGGAAAAGAATTGAGGTTGGCTGACAATTTCTAAAGTCTTTAGACCACAAGTTACCGCCACAGGATTTCCACTCAAAGTTCCTGCTTGATATACAGGTCCGCTTGGAGCAACCTTTGACATCACATCGCGCCGACCACCATAGGCAGCAAGTGGCATCCCGCCGCCAATCACCTTTCCAAGACAAGTCAAATCTGGTTTGATACCGTGAAGTTTCTGAACTCCGCCCAATCCCACACGAAAGCCTGTCATTACTTCGTCAAAAATTAAGAGGGCACCAAATTGATCGCAAAGAGCTCGCAAGCCTTCGAGGAATCCAGGTACCGGTCTAATAAATCCACTGTTTCCAACAATCGGCTCAATAATTAATGCCGCAATCTCGTTCGGATACATTTCAAACATTGCAGCAACGGCTCCCAAATCATTGTATGCAACCGTCAAGGTATCCGAAGCCGTTCCTGAAGGCACTCCAGGGCTATCAGGAACACCCATGGTTGCCGCTCCACTTCCCGCTTTGACTAGCAGCATATCTCCGTGTCCGTGATAGCAACCTTCAAATTTGATAATCTTACTTCTTTGAGTAAATGCACGTGCCACTCTCAAAACAGACATGCAAGCTTCCGTGCCAGATGATACAAATCGAACCATATCCATGCTCGGAACATAATTTAACACTGAATATGCAAGTTTAGTTTCTAACTCAGTGGGTGCTCCAAAAGTAATTCCATTGCGAGCAACAGCAAACACTGCTGACAATACTTCGTCATGAGCGTGGCCAACAATAGCTGGCCCCCAACTCCCCACATAATCTATATATTCATTCCCATCAATATCCCAAACTCGGCTACCTTTTGCCCGACTGATAAACACGGGATCACCATCGACGGATCTAAACGCACGAACCGGAGAATTAACACCTCCAGGAATAACTTTTGATGCTTCTTCAAATGCTAACTTTGATTTTGATCTTTGAACTTGTTGTGTCATTTTCACATCCTTTTGCTGAATGACCCAATTCTCTAAGTTTTCAGGACATGTTTCAAGCCATGTTTCAAGTAAAAGGCGCATGACCAATACATGCTCAAAAAATCACTTAAATACAGTGGAGACTGATTGCCTAGGCCAAGCATTCTATCAAGGACTGTAATTTAACCTGCTGAAATAATTAATTTATTAATATTTATTTAAGATTTTGCCAAATAACTCCGACTCCCCCCCAGGAACATTTTAGAGGAGATGCACATGAAACGACTGATAAACAAGAACTCACTAATGGTTGCACTCACCACTGCTTGCCTTGCAGGTCTCAATTCCTGCGGCAGCAAAATCAAAGGAGACAATAGTGCTTCAAATCGTTTGATACCTGGCACCACGCCTTCCAAAGGCAATGGAGACGGTGATGCAGAAGGTAAAGGTTGCAAGCTTCAAGAGGTAGATGCCAGCTTTGCCGCCAAAGGATTTAAAAAGATAGACATCAACAGTATCAAACTCTCCACACCGGACAAAGAGTCAAAATCCCTATGTCAATATTTGCGCGACTATGACAACGAGGTTGCGATCGTGCAGTTTTCTGGCGTGCTTTGCCTCAGCTGTCAAGATGAAGGCAAACACTTTACAGAAAAGCTTAAGAATCCCGGACCACATGGAAACAACATCGGACACATGGTTGCTTTGACAGATCTATGGGAAGATTTTACGGCTACTGAATTCAAAGATTTTATGAAAAAATATGCGCCTCAATCAATTCAGGCACATGATGGAGATTCCAAGCTCTGGAAATATTTTTCTCTAGACCCATTGGCGCCAACTCGACCAACGGTACTTGCTTTTGATCGTAGAGGATGGTCTTACTTGGTAAATGTTGAAGGGACTGATCCGATGACAGCATATGATGCTGCCGTTGCCTTGTTTGACAAATCAAAAGTTGACAACGTAGTGCAAGCTGACATTGATGCTCCAGATCGACCAAATGAGGGCGATGTAGAGCCTATACCAACTATCGCTCCAGATCCAAACAATCCGATACCAACACCGTCAGTAGCACCAACACCTAGTGGAAAACAGATTAACCTAGCCGGTAGCCAAAACTTTTCAATGACGGATTCATCGGGAGCCCAGACCACTTTGAGCCAATACTTTGAAAACAATGACTACCTCGTCATCGATATCTCTCAATACAATTGCACCTACTGTATTCAATTGGCTAACAAGCACCAATCCGACACTGCCTTCCAAACCAAAATGCAGTCTGGAAAATGTAAGACTCTTACAACCATTCCATCATCGGATATGACCTCTTGGGGTCGCAAATATAGCTCAGGCACTTTCATCGGAAAAACAACAAAAGGTGTATCTTCGATTAGAAATGTCGCATCTGCATTTGGAATCAACTTTGGCGGAACCCCTACAGTTTTCATGATTGACCGGCAAGGAAAGGTCGTAGGGCAACAGGTCGGGGGAATGCCAAGTCAAGCAACCTCTCTTTGCAACTAATAGAATCAATTAATTTTAGAGGAAATAAATATGATACCGAGTTTATTTCAAAGTCAGAAAAAATTTATTCTTAAATGCTCATTTTTTACGGCAATGATCATTATCGCGGAAAATGGGTTCAGTGCGCCTGCGAATGATATGATGCCAAAAAAATTCAAACTCAAATCAATCTTTTCAAAGGAGACAAAAACAAACCTTTCTCAGGAAGACGGATACAGAGTTATTGATTTTTGGGCCAGCTGGTGTCAATCATGCAAGACAAATCTTGAACGCCTAGAACCTTTGCAAAAGAAACTCAATCATAAGCAATCATCGCACCAAGTTTACGCCGTCAGCGTCGATGAATCCACAGATGATGCAAAGAGTTTCTTCGATGTCGATGCACCAGGATCTAAACTCAAGTCAATCAAAAAAAATGCCTGGTTAGACACCAATCAGCTTTTAAGCAATCAACTTAAGTTCGAAGGAGTACCATACCTTGTTGTCGTAGACCCCAACGGCAAAATTGTCATGAAGCACAACGGAGTCTTAGAGAAATCCGATATCAAGAAAATAGAATCAATACTCAAACTGAAGCAAGTATCCACAGCATCGATATCTGAGCCTAAACTAAAGTCCAGTTCTAAATCGAAACTAAAATCAAAATCACCAGACAAACACCATCTAAATCTATTAACCGAAAGTTACGCACTAGAATAGAGGAGTACAAAAATGAGAACGAATTTGACAAACATGATGACAATAGTCGCATTGGCAATTACTCTTAACGGATGTCAATCGTCGTCCGGTTTTAAGTTTTCAAAATCACGAATCCTCGATGCAACCATGGACCCAAGTAAGTCATCTCCTGCAAGTCAGTCACTTGCAGGATCTCCAAATGGACTTTGGGAAAAGGCGCAGACAGGATCTAGTTCGGGAGTCGGAAGTTCATGCCCAACATGTGGCTAATGCAAAATTTTGTTAACCTGATTTTGATCACAACGATTTTTATCTCTCCTCAGGTTACATTTGGTCAAACCAAATTTTCTGGCCAGACAGCAGCCGGATCCTATAGAGATAAAAGTCTTGTGTCCAAATCAGGAAGCTTTTCTGCTGGGAGTGAATTCTCTCTTGCAGGTGAAGGCAATGAGTATTTGAGTAGTGTTCAAGTTGGCGCAACCGTCCAAGAAGTTACTAAGACAGATAGTGAAGAAGCAAAAGATATCGACCTTCAAGGCGGAGAAAAAATCGTTTCCAAGAACTACAACTTAGCATTGTCTCAATCATTGGGGCTGCCGCAGTCCATTCAATTTTTATATTCCATAGGAAAAATTGGCAAATATACGACTAAATCAATTGGTGGCGGTGTCCAACGATGGCTGATAATGGACAGAGTCCGACTCGGCATCACGATAAAACAAAATGATACGGAGCAAGGAATAAAAGACTATGCGGACGTTGATGGCAAACGAGTCATCACTCCTGATCGAATTGATGGTCGCCAAGCGGCAGCAAACCTGATGGTATATATCTCAAACACAACTATTGGTATATTTGATTACTTGTATAGTACCCGCAACGATCGCCCTGCAACCTGGAATCTCTCCGCACAAGTCAGGCAATACATTGAGCGTGCAAATGGCTCCTTACACATGGGCCTGACTCACTACGAGAACGTTGGATCTATCCAGCCCACTACCACTTACGGATCGGTTGTTGCCAATTCAACTTATGCCGAATGGCACCAAAAACTAAAAAATCAGTATATTTTAATGGGCGGCTATCGTTTCTACGTCGAACATGAAAATCCAAGAAGCGTAGATGCACCGATCAAAGAGGTTGGTAGCGATCTCATTTATACGTCATTGCGATATCGATTTAATAAAAGTTGGACATACCGCTCCAATGAACTATCTCTCAGCTATGGCCACTATCTGCACAACGCAGGACTATCAGGTGACAATATCAGTTTAGGTGTTGATTGGTTCATTTAGCCCAATTTGCCAACGAACTAACTCCTAAAGAAGACCTTTATTCAGTCTAATTATCTCTTTTGCCTATTTCTTCCAATGCATCTCTCGCATCAGTTCTAATGTTGAAATTGGGATGCTTTAGTAGTGATTTTAAGGCGTCTACTGCTTGGGAATCTGCTATGACGCTCAAATAAGTAATCGCTTTTCGCACTTTGACGATCTGACTTGATTTGATATCGGCCTGGTATTGATCTTTAAATTTTTTGCCACCTAATTTGGCGACCAACATTTCATAACTGCTAACATTGTTGAGATTTGATTCATTGACTTCCACATAAATTAAAGACTCCGGATTCAATCGACAAAGTGCGTCCACAAAAACATTTCGGGCATTTTTAGAATGCAATGCTAATGAAACAAGAATTGGGATCACCTGTGTCAAATCACCTATATCGAGTGATAAACTCTCTGCGGTAACTTCACGAACAACATGACAGCGGTGCTTCAGCCCACTAACGACTCGACGAAAAGGTTCTGACATCGAGGTCAATGGGGTGACAACATCCTGAAAATAGGAAAATGATTCGCCGACAGTTTCTGGCACATCCTCGATAGATACCGTAATCACTCTATCAGAAGCTTGTTGAAACAAATGATATGTTTCATACCCTCTTTCGACTGGCGATTGACGCACTCCAATGTACTTAACGATTTGTCCAACGATTAACCCATTGCAAGGCTTAATGACAAGGTAGCTCTCGCCTCTAAGGAGTTCAAACGGTTCCTTGAAAAAATCAATTTCTGGCATCAAAGACCATATACATTACAATAGACTCGATCATTCAACATACATACATCAGCACCAGAGAATCTCAAAAAACAAGGTCCTATGTTAGAGACCATCAACGAGTTGTAGGATTATCTTCATCACCATTAATTTGATGAAGGGCAGTAGCCTCTGGATCTACATTATAAATGTCGGTAATTATCTTTTGCCATGTTGGCTTACCGCCCTTTAAAAGCCCATTCACAATCACAAAGTCCTGCATTGGACCAGAACTAAACTGCAACCCAATTCCAGCCGTAATGATGTCCAAAAACTTCGATCCGAATCGATCTTCAGATGTCTTCTTTAGGTCAAAATAATTTTTGTTGTAATAGGCGTAAGTCGTACAACCTTGGAACGCAAATACTTGATACTTATTTTTGTGCAACTTCAATTTTTTGCCAATGAAATCCGAAAATCGACCAGGCGCAAGATGCCCTCCTAAGCCTGAATGCCCATCATATAAAAAGATATCCGCTGCATTTTCGACTTTACCGTTCCCATTCAGTGCATCAACTACAAGCTCATCGAATTCTTCATCATCGGGATCTACCAAATGGACATGCAGCTGTAACTTGAAACGCTTTTCATTAGGCAAAGTGAACACTTTATGTTTATTTTCATCGACAATTTTTACGTAGTTATTGTCGCGCAAAATGTTCATAAAATTCTGATATGCGCTTCGACCAAGATCCCCGCTTCTAAACGACTCATCAATACCAAAAAGAGCGACAACCTTTAACTCCTTCCCATTTCCATTATCACCGTGCAACATATCGTATTCAGGAAAGGTATTCGCAGTCGACGGCAACAATTTCAGTTTGCCAATCACCGTGACAAGATCATCCTTCTTAAGTGGACATCCCTTTTGCTTAGGATTCCAAAAATACCAAAAAGCGCGTTCTTCATGGTAGTGATCATCAGTACAGAGATTTAAGTCACTGCTCGACGTAAAACCCTTCTCATATATCTTTGTCACCTCTTTTGGCAGTACAAAAGTGATTTCTGGCTTATCACCCTTCAATAAATCTTCGTGCAAGGCTATTCTGTCTCTAAACCGATAACTGACTGATACAATTTTTTTATCGTCTGTTGGCTTCACCACCAGTTGATCCAATTTGTAATTATTCGCGATCACTCCGGGCTTAACATCATAGCCAGGATGAGTCGTCAAAGCGGCAAAAATATGCGCCACTTGAAGATCCAACTGCTCTCTAATCTCTCCAGAAGTTGTCGGATCTGTTAACAGGTTTTCAATAGGCCCTTTCCAATCTTTTGGCAGAAAATACCACATCTCAGATTCATATGTCATTTCAGCTAATTTGTTGTCCTTGCCAAAATATTTCAAATCAGCCGAGGAGTCCTTGACGCCAGAAGCAGTTTTGCAAGTCGACAAGAATAAAGACAATGTAAAACTAAGAAGGGTCAATTTAAAACCGATAAAAGTATCAAGCCTCACCATATATATCCCCTATATGCCAATGACGTTTTCAAATGTTTCAAACCCCACAGAACTTAGGGAGAATTTTATCATAATTGAGTTCTTTATACAAATCTGGTACTAGACAAAAAAATAAATCAAATCTCTATATTGACGTCCTTTGAAGCCATCAAATCATATAGGGATGGAGCCCAGTGCTCCTGATTCAGCAGCATCTTTAGCTGATTGGACCCAATCCTGGAAAATTCTTGCCATTGATAGGTATCGAGCGTTTCCAAAGCAAATATCTCTCTTGTCAAATCGAATTGAATACCTCGAAACTCATTCCAAGCATGATCAACCACCCGGTGGTCAGAGTAAACTCGGCCCAATATGTAA
>JAPLFV010000231.1 GCA_026390495.1 Pseudomonadota bacterium
TAATTAATCAACGAAACAAGCAAAATATTGCTGCTTGGCTTGTCCGTTCAGGAAGGTCGGATTTTGTTGATGGCTATATAGATGGAGTTAATGACCAGATTGATCATAAGACAATTGAAAAGGGTGCCGGCGATCCTGGATTGAGTTTGACCGAGAGCGCATTTAGCGAAACTCCAATGATACTCTATGATTCTGACCGAGATGCCTTGGAGGCGATCAAAAGCACAATTGCCAGAAAGTTTGATCAAGACGTCAAATGTCATATCCATTCATTGCAAGACACCGCATGGCAAAATGCTTGGACTGGAGACTTTCAGGAATGGTCGACAGACCGTTTTAGAATTTCGCCCATAGCAATGATGTCGAAGGCGTATACGGATTCGGAAAGAAAACTGACACCAATCTATATAGATGGCTCGAACGGAGCATTTGGAACAGGCCAGCATCAAACGACGCGTTGTTTGATGTCTGTTATTGAGACTAACTTGCAAAACTGGAATGCAAAATCAGTATTAGACGTCGGAACAGGCACAGGTATTCTTTTGATTGCTTGTCAAAAATTGGGAGCAAAGATTTGTTTTGGAACAGAAATAGACGATGATTTAGTTTCTTTGGCTCAACGAAATGGCGAGGCAAATCACGTTCAGCTAAATGTTTTCAATATGACAGTTCCAAAGTTTACTCGCAGCTTTGATCTTGTTATTGCTAACATTCTTGTACCGGTTTTACATGATTTGTTTGCTGATTTGCAAAGTTTGGTTGCCGCAAATGGTCGCCTGATGTTGGCTGGATTTATAGAGAAGGAGGCTGGGCCTTTAAAACAATTAGCTTGCGATAAAGGTATGCGGTTAGAGAGCGAGACCGAATTGATGGGGTGGCATGTTTTAGTTTTTGCGAACTAGATTTTTTTGCACCCTTGAATTCGTATTTTCTTGCCCTGAGGCTCAATTTTTATGATGACGGGTTCTTCCTCGGGCTGTTCCACAGGAATTTCAAATTGACATTTAATGACAGGTTTCGACCAAAGTCCGGAAGTAATTTCCAATGTATGGGTTCCTGCTATGAGATCATCCATCTCAAATGGAATTTTGCCGGTTTCCAGGCCGCCGGAAATCGATAGGTCCAAGTGTGAAAGTGCTTCAGGGTCTGAGCTTTCAATGCTAATGCGTTTTAGGTTTGGAGTTGAAGCTTCTAAGAGCATTTCTATTTTTTGTTTCACTTCTTGAGGTGATTCTACGACGACCGTTGAGCTATTGGAAATATAGCCGGCCCTTTGAACCATCACTTTATTGGACCCCAGCGTCGTTGGAATAATAATAGGGGTCGTGACATAGTGGCCAGTGTTGAATGGAGTGCCATTCACAGTCACCCTCACACGATTTGGAGTTGAAATTAGTTCAAAGCCAATTCGCGCTTTTGCAGAAAATTCTATTGTGCCATTTTTCATGAGTCCTACGATAGTCCAGGCCATCGCGTTTAATGTTATCAATATGAGATGCTTTTTTTGTAATGATTTCATTTTGCACCCCGCTCTTTGACAGGCGCATTTTTATGTGTGCATTGACCACGGTCTGTA
The DNA here is from genome assembly GCA_026390495.1 of Pseudomonadota bacterium. Lineage (GTDB taxonomy): Bacteria > Bdellovibrionota_B > Oligoflexia > Oligoflexales > RGVZ01 > CAMDKS01. The sequence goes on from JAPLFV010000231.1 coordinate 1,577, forward strand.
TCTATTGTGACGATGGAACTTCGACGTTCTCCTGATCGACTGTGGATGAGTTTGCACCGAAGTAGAATTTTGCCTTTTTCTGATGCTATGACTTCAAATGGCCCCTCGTTAAGATCCTTTACCTCAAACGAGTTTTTTGCTGCGGTTAAGGTGCCAATAGCAAATCCATCTTTGACATTAATTTGCAGAGTCTTGGTACCAGAAGATACAAATTTTGTCGGAACAAAGTTGGCATTTGGCTTCAGTCTGATGACTGGAATTTGCTTTTTGTGTTCATCCTTTGATGTGTCAATTGTGATATCCTCAGTTATATAGCCCAACCGAGACACTTCGATAATATTTGCGCCTTTTTCGAGCTTAACTCGTGCAGGGGATAAAAGGTATTTGTTGTTTAGTGCAGCTTGTCCATTGACCTTTATTTTCACAGGAGTCGGTGACGTTCGAAGCGTCGCCACAAGGATGTCTTTAGCAGAATTAGCAGACTGGTTTTTCACTAAGATCAAAAGGACTATGGCAGCAGCAATCGATGCAGCAATGACTTGATTGAGTTTTGAGCCTTGTGTTGAATTGCGTTTTGCCGTTGATGAGTTTCCATAGCCTAAGTTAGCAGGACCTGAGAGTCGTCCTGATTGTGATAGGGGGGCCTTTGTAGGGCTGGTTCTGGGTCCGGATTGAGATTTTCTTGACACGATTAGTTCTTTTTGACGCTCAGAATTTTCGTCAATAGACCTAAGATCAAGAGCTATTGGGGATGACTTTGCGCTGGGGCGCAGGTTTGTCGAGGTCAGCATTTTTTTGATTTCAGCTTGAGATGCTTCGTGTCTGTTTGCATGAACTTGCTTTATCAAGTTTCCAAGGTCGCTTACATTGAACGTGGGGTATTCTTTGCTCAAATGAGACCTGATGGACCTTTCGAATTCATCCATTGACGTGAATCGTTTCTGTGGGTCTTTCGCGAGGCCGCGCATGACTATGAGCTCTAAATCAGAGGTAATGCTTTTGTTGTATTCGCTTAGGCGGCCTGGAATTTTGCAGTTTTTGACCATCTCAATGACTTCAACTTCATTGTCAGAGCTAAACAAACGACGCATGGCAATCATTTCCCACATAACGATCGCCAGCGCAAAAATATCTGTCCTTGAATCAACTTTTTTTGCGCTGATTTGCTCAGGGCTCATGTAAGAGTACTTGCCTTTAACAATGCCTGCTCGTGTCTCTGTATTTTTGAAATCACGATCGGCAGTAGCAATTCCAAAATCTGTAACTTTTACCTCACCGTTGAATGAAACAAGGAGATTTTGGGGTGATATGTCACGATGAACTATTTCTAGTGGTCGGCCGGTAATGTCATCAATTCTTGTATGAGCGTAATGAAGTCCTCTTGCTGCTTCCGCTATGATATGTAAAACCATGGGAATGGGCATTCTACGAACATCTTTTGATTTTTCTATTTCTGCTAGTATTGATCTTAGATCTGAACCGTCGACAAACTCCATAACTATAGAAGGAAGCCCTTCGACAACATCGTAACACTCAACTTTGACGACGTTGACATGTTGAAGTCGTTGACCGATATGGGCTTCATCACGAAACATTTCGACGAATTCTCTGTGGGCTGAGAACTGAGGCAGAATGCGTTTTATGGCCACGAGGCGCTTGAATCCATCTTGGCCTACATGTAGACCACGATAAACTTCCGCCATGCCACCGCGTGCGATGACTTGGCCTAAAATGTAATTCGATTCAGCCATGATTCCTCAAAGGCGCTAACAAAAATAAGGACTTCCCTTGAAAGGGGTATCGGATCTATTACCTTCGACTCAACAAGAGGGCTCATTTTGGCTTAAAATTTAGTCAGAAATGGTGCGTAGCTTATACGCTAAACGAATGATAAGATTGATAATAAGTAAAGTTTTTAATACTTTTTTCAAAAGTGTCGGTAATTTTTTGCTACCGAGCGAGAGATCAGAACGTCAATGTGCATCCAGCATAGGTAGGGCATGATTTAGATTTTAGGGGGAATTCATTGGCTGGTCGTTTGATTACATTGGAAGGTGGAGAGGGAGTGGGCAAAAGTTCGCTTGCAAAAAAGCTAGCGTCTTGGTTGCGCTCTAAAGGGATCAACGTCGTTGAGACGAGGGAACCCGGAGGCACTCTTATTAGTGATCAAATTAGAGCACTTTTTAAAAGTCCGCCAGAAGGTGAGGAGTTAAAATCGGAAACAGAGGCTTTGCTGGTATCAGCAGCGCGGATGCAGCACGTAACCCATTTGATTTCGCCGGCACTCAAAGCGGATTCTTGGGTAATTTGTGATCGATTCGCGGATTCTACCCGCGTTTACCAGGGCTTGTTGGGTGGGGTTCCTTTGAATGATTTGGAGTGGTTGATTAAGTTTTCCACCGCGGGTATTGAACCTAGTTTAACGTTTCTTTTAGACTGTGATGTGGACGTTTCCAGGTCTCGAATTGCAAAATCATCAGGAAATCGCGACGATGCTTCGCGCTATGATCAAGCTCACCAAACAGTTCATGAAAGATTGCGAAAGGGTTTTCGCCAGTTAGCAGGATTCTATCCTTCGCGCTTCTATATACTTGACGCTTCTGAACCGAAAGACGCTATCTTTGCTGCTGCCGTTGCGGAGTTGGAGTCTAGGTTCTTTAAGGATATATCCAGTCATGGCTAAAAAAACATTGGTCAGTAGAGAGTCAGAAATAAACTTTCAATTGCCAGATTGGATGCAAACGACAGGCTTGGGTCCTAATTTGCAGCAGCTCCATAAAGTCCTAACATCTGCTTTTGCGCCTCCTGTTTTATTGCTTATCGGCCCTGCAGGAGTTGGAAAAAGACATTTAGCATCTTTTGCGGCAGCACATTTTTTTTGTGAACAGGAGCGAGCTTGTGGAACTTGCTCATCGTGTTTGGAAGTTTTAGCGGGCATTCATCCAGAAATTTTATTTATGTCTGATAGAGAACAAAAAAGCTTAAAAACCTCTGATATGCTGAAGGTGCAAGAATTTCTATCAGTGCAGAGTCGCGAACGTTTTCGTGTGGTCGTCATTTGCGATTGCGATCGTTTGACCCCTGAAGCGGCGAATCGAATGTTAAAAACGCTTGAGGAGCCACCTGAACAGGCAAGAATTATTTTGACGACAAGCCGCGTTAAATCTTTGCTTCCCACATTGCTTGGAAGATGTTTGCAGTTAAAACTTAAACCATTGGATCAAAGCGAATTGAGACAATGGATTTCGAAGCAATTTTCGCCTCGGACTCCAGAAAGTTTCACGCCTGAAATGGTGGAGACGGCTATGAGATTTTCCGGGTATTCGCCAGGGAAATTGTTGGATATCTTTGGAAAAACGGAAATAGCTTTCGTTGAAGTGATAGAAAAAATACAACAATTGTTCGAGACTAATAACTCCAAGGATGTGCTGAAGCATTCCGAAAATCTTAGTAAATCTCTAAATGTGATGACTCAGGATTTGTTAGCTTATTCAGAGTTTGTGCTAAATCAAAATTATCGAAATTCATTTGAAAGTCAGCAGTTTGTTCAGGCATCACTTCGAAGGCAAAAACTATCGGAAGTGCGTCGATTGGCCGTCCGTGAAAAAATCGTATTAAACCACCAGCTAGCAGCCGAATCTATCGGATTAGCTCCATTTATTGATTGGGATCGGGAGTAATAAGTATGACATATCGTAATATTGTGGGCGTTCAATTTCGTCGTGCGGGCAAAATTTTTGATTTTTTACCCGGCGAGTTAAATCTGGTCGTGGGTGATCATGTCGTCGTAGATACAGAGCGGGGAGCGAGTTTAGCTCGAGTGGTTAGAGTCAACTTTGCAGATGATGTCGCCTTTGCAGCAACGCCATTAAAGCCTGTCATGAGGAAGGCATCTGATGGAGATTTACGTGAAACGAGTGACAGTGCTATTGACGAAGCCTTGAAAGTGGCGCGTTCTCGTGTCGACCATTTCGGCCTGAATATGAGGATCCTAAAAGCAGAAGGTCAGTTTGGCGGAAATAAATTTACGGTCTATTTTTCTGCTCCTGGTCGCGTGGATTTTCGTGACTTGGTCAAGGACCTTGCATCGGCTTTACGGGCACGAGTTGAACTTAAACAGGTGGGATCGCGAGATGAGGCAAAATTAGTTGGGGGCCTGGGAATTTGTGGCCGCGAATATTGCTGTAGTAGTTTCTTGAGAGATTTTGTTCCTGTTTCTATAAAGATGGCTAAGAACCAAAATTTAGCATTGAATCCCAACAAGGTGTCGGGCGGGTGCGGTCGTCTTCTTTGCTGCCTCACTTACGAAAACGATGCCTACATTGACCTTCGCAGCAAGTTGCCTCCACTGAAATCTCGCGTTAGATCTATTGAGGAAGGTATTTCAGGAGTGATCATAAAGACAGACGTCTTAAATCAATTGATCGTGATTGAAACTGGTGATGGAAGGCAAGTGACGTATAAGGCGAAGGATGTCGAAATCGTTGAAAGGTCCGAAATTAAATCAGATGATATGGATACAACCGAGGCGGAATCTTGGGGAGAGGATTTGGATTTAGCAAATCTTGTTTCGGATCAAAAGAAGTCTGGGCAAGGTAATAATTCTAGTCAAACATCATCAGGTGGACCTCGCAATCAGCAAGGTGGATCTAGAGATGATCGCAATTCAAGGCCTCAGAATAATAGACCGCAAGGTGGTAAGAAGAGGCCGTAGGTTTTAAAGAATGCGCAATGTCGAATGAAATTGAGATTGTTTTTTATCAGGAAAACTTTTCTCAATTCCTATCTTGTGTGTTTGAAAATTGATTGCCACGACTTTCTAGTGATTTCCAAGTCTCGAGAGGAATCGCTCCGACAGTTTCCGTGCGTGAGTCATAAGTGATGACGATGGATCCCGATTTCATTCTTGAAACGGCCATTGTAGAAGAATGCTCGATATCTGTTATCTGAGCATGCTCTTGACCAGTTTCCCTGAGAACAAATTCTCGCGCTAAATTCAGCAATGTTTCGTTAGAAAGTCGATTGGCGTCTATTTTTATAAAATTTCTATCCAGGTCAAATTGAAGATCTAGATCCTGATTTCTTAGTTGATTGTCAGGCTCTGACATACGTGATTCCTTGTTGAAAAGTTTGAATAACTATAAAAAATAGATGAAACTACATTAGCTCTACTTTGCCTCGACCGCATGATCTTGTCGATCTTTTTGCAATTTACTTAGTATCAGGTAGACACTAGGAACAACAAATAGAGTCAGGACTGTTGAAACTAAGACTCCTCCAATGACCGCCAACGCCATAGGGATACGACTCTCTGCACCTGGTCCAATGGCAAGCGCTGGTGGAATAGCTCCGGCAACTGTCGCAAATGACGTCATTAAAATGGGGCGTAACCGAACTGGGCAAGCTTCCGTGAGTGATTCCTGCACTGATTTTCCTGTCTCGCGCACTTGATTGGTAAACTCTACAAGCAGAATAGAATTCTTCTTAACGATACCCATCAATAGAATCAACCCAATCATACTGTAGATATTGAGAGTCTGACCTCCCAAATATAAAGCAATAAATGCACCTGATACACTAAATGGCAAAGCAATCAGAATTGTGATTGGATCAACAAAACTATTGAACTGTGACGCAAGGACCATATAGGAAACTAAAATACCTAGAAGCAAAGCGATGATTAAACTAGAGAACGATTCTTTAAATGTTTTGGCACTGCCGCCGACCACATATGTGTATCCGCTGGGCAAATTCTTCTCGATGATATCTTTCGTGATATTCATAGCTTCGGCCTGAGAGCTTTTTGGTCCAACATTAGCTCTGACATTAATGGCCCGTTGTCGATCTTCACGGCTAATAGATTGAAGCCCTTTGCGGTTTTCAATTGTGACTAAATTTTTTAATGGTATGAGTTCTCCGGTATTGTTACGTATTTTTAATTGCTTGATAACCTCACTAGTGGACTTATCTTCTGGAGGAAGACTCATCCTCACGTCAAATCGTCGACCCCCCTTAGAAAATTTTGCGGCAACAGTTCCGGCAATCATGACATTGATCGTTTGTGAGATATCGGCGACATCCACCCCATATTGACGGGCTTTGATACGGTCTGGAATAATTTGAATCTCAGGCATACCTTCTAGATAATTCGTATCGACGTCGGTCATCTGACCCGTTTTTTCCATTTCAGCGGCGATTTTCTTTGTTGTTGCGACCAGCGTATCCCAGTCATTGCCGCGAATGGAATAGTCGATTGGAAAGCTTCGACCACCTCCACCTAACCCAGCCAGGGATGGGTCCTGAATTGTTGAACGAACACCCTTAATTTTCTTGAGGTCTTGTCGATAAGCATTAGCAAGTTCTTGCGCACTTTGTTTACGTTCTTTTGGTGATTTTAGAGTCAGGAATATCATACCCGAATTGACTCCGGAACCTCCAAATCCCCCAACGCTGCCAAAATAACTAATGATCTCTGTTCTTGTGGCAAAATAGTCCTCGACTTCTTTTACCTTGGCATCAGTTAGACCCAACGACGAGCCCACAGGAGTTTGCAGCCGAACCATCAATCTTGATTGATCCTGTGCTGGAACAAACTCTCGCTTTATTTTGGAGCCGATTTGCCAGGTCCCTGCAAAAAATAGAGATGCAGCGAAAATTGTGAGCCAGGGATGTCTGAGGGTGAATGGAATCAAGAACCGATATGCTTGCGCAGATTTTAAAAAACACCCTTCTACAAATCGACCAAACAATGAGCGTCTTGGTTCTACGGAAAGAAATTTAGAGCAGCGCATTGGTGTCAAAGTCAATGCTTCTAAAAGGGAGATGGCGACGGCCACCGATAATGTAATACCGAACTGAAGGAAATACTTTCCAATAACACCATCCATGAATGCCACCGGTAAAAAAATCGCAATAATTGCAATGGTGGCCGCGATCGCAGCGGTTGTTATCTCAACGGAGCCATGTAGTGCCGCGTTTAGGCGTGACTTTCCCATTTCTTTATGACGGACAATATTTTCTAAAACCATGATGGCATCGTCCACGACGATTCCGATCGCCAGAGAGAGGCCAAGCAGTGTGAACGTATTCAATGTGAATCCAAGCATATTTAGGACGATAAAACATCCGACGACCGAGGTAGGAATGGCAAGAATAACATTGATCGTTGCAGACCAGGAACCCAAAAACATCCAGCATACAATTGCGGTTAAGATGGCCGAAAATATCAGAGTAAAATTTAACTCTCCAACAGCCTCTTCAATAAAGATTGTGTTGTCAAATCTCACCCCAATTTCGACGCCTTTAGGCAGCTGAGTTGCAATCTCCGAAATCTTCGACTTGATTGATTTTGCGACTTCAACTGCGTTTGATCCAGGCTGCTTTCGGATTCCCATTCCAACTGTGACTTTTCCTTGTGCTCGACTTAAGCTGCGAACGTCGGCTGTTCCCTCTTCTACCTTTGCTATGTCCTTCAGTGCGATCTTTGCAAAATTTACCGCGCCGCCTCTGCGTGTGATTGCGATATTTTCAAAATCAGCAACGGTGGGCGCCTCTCCCATAGTCCTGACATTAATCTCTTGGTCAGTTGTTTCGATTCGACCCCCTGGCAATTCTGAATGTTCTCTCTTGATCGCACTAAGAACATCTGCGGCTGTCAGTTGATAGTAGTTTAACTTTTCCTGATTAAGCCAAACCCTCAAATTAGGTTCAAAGTATCCGCCCAGGGTTATCTCGCCAACGCCATCCAGCGTTGAAAACCGGTCCTGAACCTGATCTCGAACCAATGCCATGAGCTGTTTGCGGTCCATTGAGTCGGCCGAAACACCGAGCCATAAAATTGGTTGATCCTCCGGGTTAGATTTTCGAACAGTCGGAGCATCGATATCTGCGGGTAGTCGCCTTTGAACGCGGCTAATGGCGGTTTGGACTTCTTGGACGACGACGTCAATATCTTTATCAAGACCAAACTCAATCGTGATGCTGGCACTTCCAGTTCTCGATGTGGACGACATGGCCTTAATACCTGGAACAGACGTTAAACCACTCTCTATGACATCGACAACATCGAGCTCCATAACTTCAGGAGACGCGCCATCGAGACTAACTCCAACTGTGACAGTGGGGAAATCCACATCAGGAAGTTGACTAACACCCATTCTTAAAAAAGACATGCCGCCAAAAATAATGAGGCCTGCCATTAACATCCAAGCGAACACATGATTCTTGATTGCGATTTCTGATATTCTCACGGTTTGGCTCCATTTCTATTTGATATTGAGGATGGTTCTGGAGCTTTGCCAGTCTCAGCAATGAGATCCGCCCATGCGGAGAATGCCGCGTATTTTGTGCGCTCGAGGGTTCGGCGATTGTCTTGGAGAGAGTTGAGGGCTTGTATGACATCCAAATTGGATGCCTGTCCGAAACGGTAGTTCTTCTCTTGTTCTTTGTAGTTTTGATCCGATGACTTAAGTGCTGAATCGTAGGCTTTGACCTGATCCAGAATTGATATTAATTTTGTATAGGCGTTGCGAACAGCAATCTCGGACCGTTCCTTGTATTTATCCAGTTCGAGTTGCGCCTCAGCATATTTTTTTGCCTCAAGTTCTACTGACGAGGCGATCAATCCACCTGAGTAAATTGGAACTCCCAGCGATAACGTTAAATCCCATTTATTGTCCTTTTGACTGCCCTCACGCTTGAGATATAAATTACCGGCTAAATCAACGGTTGGATTATGTCCCATCTTAACGCTCTCGATTCTGGCTTTTGCGCGCTCAATTTGCAGCTGTAAAATTCTAAAATCCAGTCCAGATTTAACAGCAATCAAATGTTGCTCCAATGATCCAGGGTGAGGGGGAGTTTCAAGTGTCTTAGCTAAATTGGAGTTTCGATTCAAACCTGTTTCGTAAAAAAAGGTTTCATAGGCTAAATTTTTACTTCCTATTGCACCAATAAGTTGTGCTTCAAGAGTTGCTAGCTGCGCTTTTGTTGCAGTGAATTCTATCTCTCTGGATTTTCCAATGCGTGCTCTGGATTGAATCTCTTTCATCCTGTCCTTTGCAAGTTTTATGGTGCGGTTCAAATCCTCCACATCCTGAGCCGATGCAAGACAATTAAAATAAAATCTTGCTATCTGAGCATATACCTGAGCTTGAAGGTCGGTACGTTTCAATTGTTCGATATCTTTGTCAAACTGGGCAAGGGTGAGTTCAGACTCGTCAGCGCCGCCTTTATAAATTGATTGAAGCAATGATACTTTTGCTTGTGTAAGTCCACCTCTGATAAGTCGATCGTCATTAACGTCTGAATTGCGTGATTCTTCTTGGGATCTTGTATGTGACAAATCGCCGGTAAGTCTCGGCAGAAACCTTGACTTTATTTGGTCTATCCGCGTATCGATTTCATTCGTCCGAACGTCGCTTAGCTTCGTATCAACAGACTTTGCCAGAGCTGCATTATATGCTTGGTCAAGAGTTATATCTGTAGCTGAGGCTACAGACCCAAACAGAATTCCAATCATTGAAATGGTGAGCCAAGAGGGATCTCTTGCTATTGCTGATCTTAGGTAACAAGAATTTTGGGTCCAGAGACGATTTTTTTGCATTGGTTGTAACAACTCTAAATATATTGTGAGCTTTCTAAGTAAACCTAAGATGGTCAGCATTCTTTGCGATTCCTAAATGATTCTTGTTTTAAGTAAAATTGCAGGCCTGAAATATTTAATCTCTACTTAAACTCGCTTTCCTCGAGCCCTCTAGAATTCAAATTATGCCATTGCTTTACATAGGCATTGACCAGGCTAGGAATAGAACTGACATAAAAGTTTTCGGTGTTCTTTCCAAGTAAGGATGCTGATGAAAAATTGCCAGCACCAGTAAAGATTCTTTGCTCATCAAAAATCATATATTTACTGTGCATCAGCAGCCCGGCCGATTCATTTGTATCTACAAATTTTATCTTTGCGCCAGCTTCTATTAGGCGTGTATAGCCTTCAAGCTCCTCTTTACTGACATTTAAGGATTCCGATCCAGCAACTTTTTTGTGCTTTAGAATGGTGTCGTCATCAAAAATAATTGAAATTTGGAATTCAGTTCCAGATTTAAGTTTTTCTATCAAGGCGTCGACGATTTTAAAAGAACCACTATTAGTCGCCGTGATTTTATGGGCAGCGATTTTAATGTTTGTTTTTGCATTTGAGATTTCCTTTAACAAAAGCGAGTAGGGACTATCCATGGATGCTGGAGTTGGCGTCGCGACGAATTGAAGCTCATTACTTTGAGATTGAGGATTTGTTATGATGCAAGCATCAAAGAGTTTAGTGAAGACTGCTTTATCAATATTGCCTGATGGATTCGTCATTTTTTCTAATGCGTCAAAAAAGCAAATATTAGCATGTGCTATTGGTGCTGCTTTGGGAGCCTTGAAGAATAGCCAGTTATCAAAATGTAGACTTACACCACGCCGTAAGGATGGATTTGACACGGAGCATTGGATTAAGTCTTTATAGCCACCTGTGGCTGCTTCAGGTGGAAAAATCAGGTCTTTTTGAATAAAAATATCGATGGCTAGCTGGCGACTTTTTGCCTGTTCACATAATTCTTGAATGATTCTTTTACTTGAAAGAGTCATGTAGGAAAGACGAATCTTAGCGGTTAATGGAGATTGTAGCTGTTCTATGAGTTTATCTTCGATGCCACTATCTTTTGCCGCCTTCTCTCGGTCGCTGTCATCGCACCAAGTTGTCGGTTTGCCAGAATGCGTGCAAACTGGATTGTTAAAGCGCACTTCCCAGTCAATATCAGAATGACGGCCAAAAGCAAATGGTGGTGAAATTGAATCGGACGATTCTGGGACTGTTTCGGAAGATCCGGATTCTACATTTGAAAATTGCGCAGGAATATTTTCCACTTGTGTACTGAGGCTTCGGCAAGAAAAGGTGCTATGGCTCGCAATGATTAGAATTGAAAGCACGAAGGGTAAACCTGGTTTTCTGCCTTTTAATCTGGCATTTTTTTTGCTCGGAGGTTCTCCGTAGACTCTGCAGAACAGATCTGAGGCTATTGATTGGGGGTACAAACTAAGCGGTCTCAAAGACTGACAGAAACTAGAGTTTTGAATCATAAAAGGTCTCACTTTGACATAGATTTGCACAATATTATTCTTTTATTTCTTTTTTATATTCGAGGTATTTAATGAAGATTTCATTCGGCCTCTGCGCTATAAGCTCTCAGCTGGCTTTAACTGAATTTGTTCTAAAATGAATTCTGTGCTTTTGACGATAGTGTAAGGCATTAAGTGCGAAATTCCAAATCTATAATTGTGATAGTTCAGCTTGCAGTTTCCTCATGAAAAGACAGCCCTGCTAAATA
>JAPLFV010000211.1:0-7864 GCA_026390495.1 Pseudomonadota bacterium
CGGAGTATAGGCGAATAGTTGCTTTTCAATCGTCCGATCACTTTTAAACATAAATACCTCCAAGATTCGCAAATAGAGTAACGCGAATCTCGGAGGTGATAAACTGTAACCTATTTAAAAGCGCCCCACCCTCACGTCGGTGGTATAAAAGTGCGCAGATAAAATATTCACGCTTTTTTGACGTTATACTGACTAATCTCAAGCGTCGAAACGCACTTCAAAACCGGTCTTATTTCCCAGAAACCCCGCTGATTCATAGAATTTCAATGTTGATTCGCGCTTGGACCCGGTCATAAGAGCAACTTTGTAACAGTTCTTAGATTTTGCCAATTCTCTCGCGAAGATTAAGATGGCCTTGCCAATTCCCTTTTTTCGATGAGAACGCTCGACAATGACATTTTCAATAATCGCAAATGGGCGGCCACTCCAACTTAAATTCAGACACATGTTGAGTGTACAAGTCCCTACGAGGCTACCTTCGATGAACGCACCAATGACTTCTCCACCGGCTTGTTTCAGAAAATAAAATATCTGAGATAACTGTTGATCATTTGGTCTTGGTGCTGACGGGCGGTCGAAACTATCGATTAACTCGAGTACATCGTTCAATTCTGATATTTTTAGGGGTCTTACTTCCATGACACTCCAGTTAACATAACGCAACAGATTTTACCAAGTTTGAAGTTAAGAGAAGTTTCATTAACTATAACAAACCGAAAAAAATTTTTCTTCAAACAGCAAGTAAGATCCTTCGCTTTGCTCAGGATGACGCCAAAGAAGCGGCTACCTTCATATAATTTTAAGCAATTGACCTATCCTCGACTAAACTAACCGTGTCAAAATATTCTTATCTATGTGCTTAAACGTTGTATTCTGACCAATGATTTTCAACTCCGTTGTTTCTTCGTATTGAATTGAATTTTGATTTAAAATTTTCAATTCGACATCATAAGCCACTGTTTGAAACTCCCGGTCCAAAAATAAATTAGAGCAGATGCCATAAGTTTGAGAGCCAAGCTTGGCTGCTAACTTGATCGTATTCGCATCTGCTTTTACCGTGCCTCCAGCTATCACGGAAACTCCTCTTGGTACTAGAAAACATCTGATGACCTGACTTTCCTTAGCATCCCACATCCAGTAACCTAACTCTTCGTGAAAGGGATTTGGTTCACCAAGTCTCCAAGCTGTGGTCGCGTACCTTAGGCCGTACAAAATTTGTTCATGGTTATCAACACGACCAGTGGGCTCAAATCGCATATGTTCTTTGTATGAGCTATTCGCGACCGCCTTGCGATCACTCGATGATGGAGCTCGATCTGCGCCTTTGTCGCCGGTCCACTCTCCTAAAAGCACTCTTAGAGGCCCAAGAGCTGCCATTTCTTCTTCTGAAACTTTATATTTCGACATGGTTACCTCACAAAATAAAATATTTTAATGAAAAAGCGATGCATCCAAATTTCAGCAAAAAATTTCTAGTCCATAGACTCAAGACTATTTTTAAACCTAGAATTTTTCTCATGACTTGATCTACAATTTTGGACAGTATTTTCTAAGAAATCAAGCGCCGTTAACGAGACTTAAAAAATAATGACATCTTCTGATGCATTAAAGCATATCAACCAAGTTTTGCTCACTTTACGGATTTTTAAAAACGTCCACTTATGATAAACTTCCAGCATGTCAATCGCACGATCTAGTCTATTTTTTTCTGCAGGAACGTTTTTAAGTCGCATCAGTGGCTTGATTCGCGATTCTGTTGTCAGCGCTGTTTTTGGTGCTTCCGTGTTTTTAGATGCCTATAATGTGGCTAATCGAATTCCAAATCTTTTGAGAGAGCTTCTTGCAGAAGGTGCCCTGGGTGCAAGCTTTACAAAGGTGTATTCTCAATTGTCAGTGACTGATGAAGAAAGGGCTAAAAAACTGCTGATAGACACCATTCGCCTGGTCACTATCATTTCCATTGCCATCGTTTCATTGGGGATTATTTTTGCAAAGCCACTCGTATTCCTAACAACTTCGAGCAAAAGACCTGAAGACTTGGAATTGCTGAGAATCACAGCTACTGGATTGACGCAGGTCATCTTTCCATTTATCGGATTTATATCTTTGGGTGCTATCTTTCAAAGCGTTCTATACCAACGAAATCGGTTTTTCTTGGTGGCCGTCTCTCCCATATTGTTCAATTTATCAAATATTTTGGGCGCACTTTATTTTGGCAAGGGAATTCAACATCTGCTTCCACCAGAGTGGCAGAGTCACTTTGGAAATGCCTCGATCATGGGTCTTGCTGTTGGCACAACTCTTGGTGGAATGATTCAGGCTGGTAGTCAGCTAGCTGCCATTTGGAGTCCAGCCTTGTCCGAATTGAAATTTTGGCCTCGTAAATTTCCCTGGTCGATAGACACAAAGAAGGTCGCGTTATTGATGGCACCGATGGTCATCGCCGCCAGTGCTGGGCAAATCAATTTTGTCGTCAATATCAATTTTTCCACTAGCCTCCAAACGGGTGCGACGACTTGGCTTAGCAATGGATTTAGAATGCTCCAGTTTCCCATAGGAATGTTTGGTGTAGCCATTGGAGCAGCAGTGTTGCCCGCGCTTTCTAAGACTCTTGCCAAAACTCAAGGCGAGTTTAACACAGAAGCCAATGCCCAACTGAAGGGAGCAATCGAGTTAGTTTTATGGCTGATGGTACCGTGCAGTCTTGTGCTGTATTTTAGTTCCATAGATATCTCTAGGCTTCTTTTTCAAGCTGGCAAATATTCCGCCAATGACGCATTTCAAACAGGATTAACACTCAGATCATACAGTCTAGGTCTTATTGGATATGGAATAGGAAAGGTGCTCAACAGCTATTACTACGCAATTGGCAGAACAAAATGGCCCATGATCATTGGCCTTATTTCGATTGGCGTCAACTATGGGCTTAACTCGTATTTTATTGACATCTATCAGCATCAAGGAATTGCGATGACTGCTAGCATACTGACGTCCTTTAGTGCTGTCTTGATGCTCCTTGGGACTCGCCGCGATGGCTTTCGATTTGAAAGCAAGTTTGTGTCTAGTGGAATATTGCCATTGTTGCTAGCCACTGCCATATGTGTCAGTGGAAGAATTCTTTATGAGCCTCTCCTATCGACGTTTGAAGTTTCGGCCAATTTTGCATTACCTCACACTTTAAGTGTAAAAATTGATTCTGCTGCGAGGCTGGTTATTGACCTGCTATTCATCAGTGCCATTTTTATAAGTATAGGCTTGCTTAAACTTAAAAAGTCTCCAAAAGAGGCCTTGGCTATGTTGAGACGAAGGCCGTAGATTCTCGTTGTGCCCTGGGTGCACCTAAGAAGTGTCGCAAATTTGAATGAGTCCAGAACCTCAGGAGTATCTCGAAAAAAAATAGTTGCCCGTAAACCCTCAAAGATACAGCCAAAAAAAATCCATGGCATCGGTCGCCCTATAATTAGGCAATAAAAATTCAATCACAGAATCCGATCAAAGCCCTTTAAAAACGACAAGTTTCTTGATCAGTCATTCCATCAATAAAAAACAGTGCCTACGTAAACAACAAATCGCAAGTCACCAGTAAAGTCTGCTATATTTCAGTCTTGAACCAAAGGGTCTGAAAAATAAATGTGCTGCGTTGTCTTCACGTACGTACAAAGATTTTGGCATGGCTCAGGAAATCTGGAGATCTAAAATGGCTGAATCAGAAAGCAAGGGTAGCGTACTTCCATCAGAGGAGTCAAAGCTGCTCCAAAATTATAAACCCAAAAATAAGATCCGATTTGTAACTGCGACGGCACTATTTGATGGGCATGATGCATCGATAAATATTATGCGACGTCTCCTCCAGGCAAGGGGAGTCGAGGTCATTCATCTTGGTCACAACCGCTCTGCAAAAGAAATCGTTGATGCAGCACTTCAAGAAGACGCCCAAGGAATAGCAATTTCCAGCTATCAGGGCGGGCATATGGAATTCTTTAAATACATACGAAAACTATTAAATGAAGCAAATGCACCTGATGTCAAAATCTTTGGCGGTGGCGGCGGCGTCATAACCGTTAAAGAGACCGAAGAGCTGCACAAATCAGGGATTACTCGCATTTATTCTCCAGAAGATGGAACGCACCTTGGTTTAGACGGAATCATTGGGCACATGATTCGCGAATCTGATTTTGAGTTTAGCACTTGGTCAAATCGCGATAGCTCAAATTCGGAATGGGTCAAACTGAGTCGTGCAATTACGCTTTTGGAATCAAAGAAGCTTTCAACTGAATCCGTCAAGAAGTCTCTTGGATCTGTATCCAAGAGATTTGAACGCACCCCCGTTATCGGCATTACTGGTACCGGAGGAGCTGGGAAAAGTTCAATCACCGACGAATTGATTTCAAGATTTCTTTGGGACAATCCAGAAGCTAAAATTGGACTTCTTTGTATCGATCCAAGTAAAAAATCAACTGGCGGCGCTTTACTGGGAGATCGAATCAGAGTTAATTCTGCCTCGAATGACCGCGTCTTTCTTAGGTCTTTTGCCACGAGAGGCAGTGGTAAAGAGTTAGCTGACGCGACCAAAGATGCCATCGCTTTAATGAAAGAACGTGATTTTGATTTTATCGTCGTGGAAACAAGTGGCATTGGTCAAGGCGATACTGGCATTCTTGATGTGTCGGAAATTTCCATATATGTCATGACATGCGAATTCGGTGCGCAAACTCAACTTGAAAAAATCGACATGCTTGATTTTGCAGACTTAGTCGCGGTCAATAAATTCGAGAGACGCCAGGCACTTGATGCACTGAGAGATGTTCGCACTCAACTTAGACGCACACGTTTTAAAGGTGAGCGAGTTAACGAGAGCCAATATCCGGTTTTTGGAACCATTGCCAGTCGATTCAATGATGATGGAACAAATGGCCTTTATCAGGCTCTTTGTAAAAAAATTAATCAAAAACTTGGTGAAGAAAGATTTATCCCTGCTACAAACAGGGAATACAAAATCGAATCTAGCAATCGAAACTCTTTGATTCCAGGAGACCGAACAAATTATCTTTCCGATATTTCCAGGTCTGTTCGGCAATACCATGACAAACGAGCAGAATATGTGGACATCGCGCGCAAAGCAGAAAGCCTTGAACGCAGTGCTCAATACATGCAATCAGAGGGCAATCCAAAGATAGCCCAAGAATTAAAAGACGCAGCAGCAACATGTTGGAAACAACTGCCAGGTACACATTTGCAATCGCTTGAACATTGGTCAAAAGAGTTTGCCCAGTACAATAGCGAGTCATATTCCTATCAGGTTCGAGGTAAAGAGGTCAAAGTTGCAGCATCGTTTACAACCCTATCTCAATTGCAATTGCCAAAAATTGCCTTACCTCGTTTTCGATCAAAGGCAGAAATTTTAGACTATATTCTTCGAGAAAACACACCCGGATCATTTCCGTTTACAGGTGGCGTTTACCCTTTCCGCAGAACTGAAGAAGATCCTAAGAGACAGTTTGCAGGAGAAGGAGGCCCGTCGCGCACGAACGCTCGTTTTCACTACCTTTCAAAAAATGATACTGCAAAACGCCTCTCAACAGCCTTTGATTCGGTCACTCTATACGGCGCTGAGCCTGACAAGCGTCCAGACATTTACGGAAAAATTGGTGAATCTGGAGTTTCAATTGCAACTCTAGACGACATGAAAGTTCTCTATAGTGGATTCGATTTATGCGCGGCTGCCACATCGGTTTCAATGACGATCAATGGACCAGCACCGATTATTTTGGCTATGTTTTTGAATACTGCGGTTGATCAACAAATTGATGCTTTTGTTGCAAAAAACAAAAGACCACCAACGCCAATTGAGCACCAAGAAATTTACGACAAGACACTTCAGACTGTTCGAGGAACCGTCCAAGCCGACATCCTTAAGGAAGATCAGGCCCAAAATACCTGCATATTTTCCACAGAGTTTGCATTGAAACTCATGGGAGACATGCAGCAATATTTCATTGAAAAGAGTGTTCGCAACTACTACTCCGTCTCGATTTCTGGCTACCACATCGCTGAAGCTGGAGCCAATCCTATTAGTCAATTGGCTTTCACACTCGCCAATGGATTTACATACGTGGAATATTACCTTTCACGCGGCATGAAGATTGATGATTTTGCGCCGAATTTAAGCTTCTTTTTTTCCAATGGACTTGATGCTGAATATAGCGTGATCGGAAGAGTTGCTCGACGAATCTGGGCCATCGCTATGAGAGATATATATTCTGCTAGTGAACGCAGTCAGATGCTGAAATATCATATTCAGACTTCGGGTAGATCCCTTCATGCCATGGAGATCGACTTCAATGACATTCGCACGTCATTACAAGCTCTTCTTGCTTTGTACGACAACTGTAATTCCCTGCACACAAACGCCTACGATGAAGCAATCACAACACCTACAGAAGAAAGTGTTCGCCGAGCAATGGCAATTCAGATCATTATCAATAAAGAGTTTGGGCCTAATAAATGCGAAAACATAAATCAAGGCAGTTACTTTTTGGATCTACTGACAGATGCTGTTGAAGAGGCCGTACTCACTGAGTTCGATCGACTCACTGCAAGAGGAGGAGTCCTCGGTGCTATGGAAACACAATACCAAAGAAGTAAAATCCAAGAGGAAAGCCTATACTATGAAGAGTTAAAGCATACTGGAAAGCTTCCTATCATCGGAGTGAACACCTATCTGAACTCTACAGTGCTGTCCGGTGATTACGAAAGACCAGAAATTGAATTAGCGCGTGCGAGCTACGATGAAAAAGATGACCAACTCAAACGCCTTCAAGCTTTCAAAGAGAAAAATAATACAAAAAAGGAAATGGCGTTGAAGGCCTTAGCCAACTCCGTTCTAGAGGGCAGAAACGTATTTGCAGAGCTTATGAATACCGTGAAGCATGCAAGTCTTGGAGAGATTTCAGACCTTCTCTATCGAGTTGGTGGCAAATATCGCCGTAGTATGTAGGTTCATTTATAATCAAATGGAGTGACGGACATGTTTGCAAGAAAGCATATTGAAACTAAATTAGGGTGGATGACCATTGAAACTACTAACGAAGCGGTCACAAAAATCTCATTTGGAAAAACAGGAATCGAAATAGGTCTCTGCCCCATTGCAGATCAAGCCTCACAAGAGATTGTGGAGTATATGGCCGGCGAAAGAACTCAATTTTCTGTAAAAATGGCCCCTCGAGGTACCGACTTCCAAAAGAAAGTCTGGGATGCCCTGAAGAAAATTCCCTACGGAGTTTTTCCGTCATATAGCGATATTGCCGCTGCCATTGGAAAACCAACAGCCACAAGAGCCGTTGGTATGGCGAACAACAAAAATCCAATACCGATTATGATTCCATGCCACAGAGTCATCGGCAGAAATGGAGATCTCACCGGTTACGCTGGAGGCATTCCCCTTAAGAAGAAACTATTAGATCTAGAATTAAGGTCATAACATAAATTCAGTGAAGCCATTATTGATTACAGCTGGTTTCTTTTTCTTGATACTAGGAATTATTGGTATTGCGGTACCACTGTTGCCAACGACTCCTTTTTTGATCTTATCAGCCGCCTGTTTTGCCAGAAGCTCTGAAAAATTTCATCGATGGCTATATCACCATCCCAAACTTGGTCCGCCCATTCAGGAATGGAAAGCGCGAGGAGCTATCAACAAAAAGTCGAAGATTCTTGCGACGATTCTCATCGTCCTAAATGGCTCTTTCCCCATTTTTATCATTCAATCGATCCAATTCAGTATTCGAGTTGCTGTGGCGATGATTTTGGCTCTAGTGCTTGCATTTATCTGGTCGAGACCTGACTGAAAGAATTGCTTAAGCAA
>JAPLFV010000211.1:7923-8683 GCA_026390495.1 Pseudomonadota bacterium
TTGATCAGGGAATAAACTGCGTCAGTTTGCTTTCGTAACTCTGAGAACCTCAGGAGGATTTTGATATTTCTCTGTCTGTCAGAGACATCCATAAACCCAAAGATTTTAAAATTGGCCGAATTGACTCATAATATGTATGCTCGAGTCATTTTCACTCTCGAGGTAATCCAATGGAACTTGAAACAGTCTATATTCGGGTTGGAACAACAAGATCAGGAAAAATAATTCCCTATTCAAGTTGCGAAGATACTCTTGGTATTATAACTCATTTTCTGAAAAGCACTTTTACATCTGATGATATGTTAGACGCCTTGGCCCTCTTTAATTTTTTGGCGCTAAGGTGCGTTAGACGCGCTGAAATAAATGAAATATTTGATCGATATGCAGAAACAATTCAAAATTTCATTGAACCACTTGAGCTTGAACGAGTAAAAGTTCGAGCCAATATAAGTTCCGCCTTTGACTTGCGTGATCTTGGTAAGTCTTTAGCCGCGATCGAATTTGTTAATTTCTGAATAAAGGAGAATTTCTTTGCAAGCAGAGTCAACATACCAAAGATTGGGATCTGAATCGCCCTCCGCAAGCTGATAGTACTTAGCATCGGGAATTGGCATATTTACCTTAACAGCTGACGGCAAAAGAGACATGATGTGGAATTGTGGATGGCTTTTACAATATTGCTTCAATTCATCGAGCCGATGAGGGAAAAAGAAGCCCAAACCAAAATCTGCGGTAATATCGAGATCAAAATCGTCATAAA
>JAPLFV010000018.1 GCA_026390495.1 Pseudomonadota bacterium
ATCAAAAAAGCCTCCGCAAGAATCTGATGACATCCAGGCTGTGTTTGCCTCCCCGAAAGAAAAGAAATCTTCAAAAAAAGATTCTAAAAAGGAACTACCCAATGCGAATAAGGCTCAAAAAAAGCCTAAAAAATCCGATAATAATAAAAAGTCTTTAGAAAAAGAGGGCAAATTCAATATTGATAAAACAGAGAAATCCAAGAAAAAACCAAAAACAAACACCAAACCTGTTAAGAAACCTACCAACAAGAAGTAGGTTTTAGGTTCACACTGAATCTAAGAAAGGATTCTTCATGGCAATCGCGACTCACACAAAAAGAAAAGCAAGAATCAATGCTGATATAGTTCAGCAATGTCTGAAAGTATGCGAGGGGATGCTTAGTGACCTTGAAAAGGCGAAGCGGCCAACTCTGCGCGCAACTAAGTGCAGCTTAGATAACTGTAACTACGACCATAAGCTTGGATTTTTGACTCCTGGCGATAAAATGGTTTCAACAGAGCTAAATGTGAGTTCCGTAAAAAAAATGAGCCGGGCAGTTTTTATGCTCGAGATACTCCTTAGAAACTTGGAAACAGGAAGCGTCAATACAAAGCGTGAGCTCTACTATATTAGTAAGGGTGAAATTAAAAGTAATCCCATTTTGCGAGCGTTGGATTTCGGAGATCAAAATGAGTCTGACGAAGTCATCGACTTCATTTGCGAAATGCTGGAGACATACCGTGAAGAGATGAATTGCTATGCTAATGACAAGGGCGGGCAAACTTTTTCTCAGCAACTAGTTGTCACTGAACGGCTGCCCGATGGAGAAGAAGTCGTTATTGACTTGAGCCAACTAGGAACATCACCATTTCAGCCCAAAAATAGACCGCAAAACCTTTCGCTAAAAGCAAAAAAGAAAATCGATTTCTGTCTCATTGTTGAATCAGAAGGCACCGCCAATACACTTGTGGCAAATGGCTTTACAAAACGGAACAACTCAATTGTTATCGGTGCGGGAGGAGTTCCCTCGAATGCTGTTAGAGGATGGGCTAAGCGAATTCAGGATCAACTAGACATTCCATTGTTCTTCTTTGGGGATTTGGACGCTTATACTTTGCAGAATATTTTCCGCACATTAAAGGCTGGCTCCGCGTCATCTCTTATTCGAAACAGCGATTTTTCTGCTCCAGACGTTAAATTTTTAGGGGTTTTACCTGAAGACATTAAAAAATATGACCTACACGACTACTCCGTCAATGAAAAAGACCCGCAAGAGGCTCGGGCATTGAAAAAAGCCAAAGATGCACTTGCAAATGACCCTTTCTTTAGAGACAAAAAAAATAGAGGCCTGTCAGAAATTCTCGAATGGCTGCAAAAAAATAAACGCCGTTGTGAGCAGCAAGCGTATTATGCAGTTGCCCCAAGAGATCCAATTATGGCGGAGAAAATTATCATTGAAAAAATCAAATCAGGAAGGTTTGTTTAATCAATGATTGGATCATTGAATCGTTTAAAAGCCTCTTGCAGTGCATTGGCATGAACAGGCATTGATGGACTCTCAGAGAATCGTTCGGCATTTGCCCAAGGATTCAATAACTTATTTACATCACCGTCATATCTCGGAATAACATGCCAATGCAAATGCTCAATGACATTCCCAAAAGATGAGTAGTTTAGTTTCCAAGGAGAATACCATTCAACAATAATTTCAACTACCTTCTTCAAACAATTCATCAAGGTTTGCGACTCATTCCCTTTCAGCTCAAACAATTCACGAACATGACTTTTGGTTACCACAATGCAGTAACCTCGGTAAAATTGGTGGTCACCTAAAAAAACTGCTATATGCTCGTTCTCAAAAATAAAAAATGGATCTTTATTTAGTAATTTGAGCCTATCGCAAAAAATACAATCAATGTGGGCTTTCATCGGACTCCAAAATAATAAAAACGATTGCTGAAGAAAACTTAAGAGCACTCTCCAATGCTCAATCCATATACTAACTTAAGACTATATCTGCTAAACTTTACATTGCAACATGAAGTAGGATTTCAATGCTTTTAAAAA
>JAPLFV010000103.1 GCA_026390495.1 Pseudomonadota bacterium
ATCTTATTGATGATCGGCGTCTGGTCGATTGAAAGTGGTTCGATGCAATAAGTTACTTTAAATTCTTGTGCGCTACTGGAAGCGTATTCAAAAAATTCAATGGCCCGCGCTAGTGCATCTGCATGCGTTTGGCCAACTGAAACAAGACGTTGCTTTGGTGAGCCATGTACTAAATAATTTCCGCCAAATGCATGGCAGAGTTCGCATAATTTAGATGCAAAGCGCTTTGTTTTTTCAAATATTTCTTTATCGGGTGTAGTAATCGAAAGTCCAACTGGTTTAACTAGTAGCCAATGGAGCCCCGTAATAACAAGTCCCTCTTCTTGGGCAATTTTTCGAAAATTCTCCGCTTCTCGAACGGTTAATTTCTCTGGGTTGTCTGAAACGGTAAATGGGGCAATTTCTAGACCTTTGTAGCCCAAAGATCGCGCTAACTTACATTGCGCATCAAAAGGCAGAGGTTCAAGCACCTCATTACACAAAGATATTTTCATAAAGTTGAAAGAAACAGCTGGTTTATCTGTGACATGTGTATCAATTTAAAACACGGGTTTTCTCTAATGTTGCCCATGGTTCGTGATCCTAGAATGAATTTTTAGCCCCATATGGTTTCAAAATGATCAAAATCTGTTTAACTTTCATCACAACAATTTTTTTGTCTGCCTCTGCATTTAGTCAGTGGAAGCCAAACAAGCCTATAAACATCATAGTTCCTTGGGCTGCTGGTGGTGTGACAGATCAGATGATTCGAATCACTGCAGGTGATCTTGAAGCTGAGCTGGGCCAAAAGATTATTGTTCTGAATCAGCCAGGGGCATCAGGATCTATTGGAACTAAAAACGCTTTAGAAGCACCAAAAGATGGTTATACCTGGACCTCTGGTGCTCCCAAAGATGTTGGCTCTTACAAAATCATGGGCATGCTGGACACAACATTGCAGGACTGGCATCTTTATTTGCATCTTGCTGTTCCAAGCATTATTAGTGTCCCTGCTAGCTCCCCATACAAAGATATGAAAGCTTTGCTGGACGCTATCAAAGCGCGTCCAAGTCAAATATCCATTGCAACTGCGGGCGTCAATTCGAGCGGACATACGGCTGCTGAGCAAATGGCCGCCTCATCTGGTATCAAATATAAACATGTAACTTACGATGGTGGAAATCCTGCAGTCATAGCAACTGTTGCTGGCGAAACGGATGTGACCACCCAGTTATCAACTGAACAATCCGAAATGATCAAAGGTAAACGTTTACGTCCCTTGGCTGTTGTAGGCGATAAACCTATCGAGATTGAAGGTTACGGAAAAATCCCTCCTCTTTCTGACTTTATTCCTGGCTTTAAAGTCCCTGTGAGTTATTTTGGAATTTTCATTCCCAAGGGCGTTCCTCCCGAGGTCATAACAACACTTGACAAGATTTGGGCTGACAAAATCGCAAAATCTGAAGTAATTAAGAAATATGCCACCAGTCGTGGTGCCTTAATGGTTGTTTCTGCTGGTGCTGAAGCCCAAAAAATTTCCATGCCGGCTGTCGCTGATGCTGCTTGGCAAAAATTTGATGCTGGTCAGGCAAAAATTTCTCCCGCTACTGTAGGCATACCTAGGCCTTAAGTAGTTCTTATGAATACCAGCGATGTTTCTGACGAGAATAAAGAGGAATTGAGCGATATTTCATCGGTATCACCGCTATCTGATTTTGTCTTTTCACTTTTTTGGATAGCCCTCGGCAGTTTGATCATGTTGGCGAGTTGGCAGATGGATCGCTTAGAGGGGCAAGGATCTTCTCTGTACACTGCGCCGGGTTCTTATCCTGGTCTACTCGGTGGCATTCTGTTGATTTTGGGAGTGCTGCTTGCCGCTCGCTCTTTTAAAGCGGGCGGGCATAGGTTTGTGCAATTGGATTTACATGTATCGAAGAATCAGCTCGCCTCTTTTTTGCGTGTTGGAGTTTTTCTTGCATTTGCCCTAATCTATTGCGTTGGTTTGATAGGACGTAGTGGAATCCCATTTTGGGTGGCAACATTTTTATTTGTAACTACTTTTATTATTTTATTTAATTGGCAGGCTATTTCTAGTGAAGGTTTTGTTAAGAAAGTGCTCGTGCTCGCTATTTCTATGGGTGTTGGCACATCTTTTGTAGTTAGTTATGTTTTTCAAGAACTTTTTTTAGTTCGTCTACCTTAATGGTGAATTATGTTTAGCGGATTGGTTGCCTTTGGTGAATCTATTGGCAATTTCTTAACGCCAGTTTCTTTGTTCTACGTATTTGCATCAACGCTGGTGGGTCTAATTATTGGCGCGCTTCCTGGGCTAACTGCCACCATGGGACTTGCGTTGATGACGACATTAACCTTAAAGATGCCTTCTTCACAAGC
>JAPLFV010000221.1 GCA_026390495.1 Pseudomonadota bacterium
CGGAGTATAGGCGAATAGTTGCTTTTCAATCGTCCGATCACTTTTAAACATAAATACCTCCAAGATTCGCAAATAGAGTAACGCGAATCTCGGAGGTGATAAACTGTAACCTATTTAAAAGCGCCCCACCCTCACGTCGGTAGTAGGAAATCGATCACCAGTCGCAAGCGAATACCCCGATTCAAAAACTCACGCCTTTATCAGTTTCTTGAGGACCGATGCGTTGGGGGTTTCTCGACCAAATTTGAAACGATGTTTGCGATCAATTTTAAGGATCTCTTGAAGCGTGTTGGTAATATTGTTTGGGCTAAGATAGGAATAGGGTGAGTATTCAGTCAGGTGACTGTTTGTATGCTCCTCTTTGGCAAAATCGAATGGCTTACCCATGCGTCGGACTTTTTGTCCATCAAGACTTAAGTGAGCCTGAGAGAGCTCCTCGTCGGGAGTTCGATAGTCAGTTTCACCCAAAATGAGTCCGCCCTGAATTCCTTTTCCGCCAACCAATATCGTGTTACTGAGCCCATTGTGGTCTGTTCCTGACTTGTCGATGGCTAGACCTGGTTGCCTCATTGTGCGAGAAAACTCACTGGAGATAACTATGGTTGTGCAGTCTAGCATGGAACGGCCTTCTGAATGTTCAATGTTCGCAAGTGCTTCAAAGATAGCCGAAAGTCCCAACGCCAGTCTTTTCATGACTATTGGAAGATCTTTTGCATCTTGGGGGCCGTGCGTATCGAGGTCCCCAGGATTCATTTCAAGGAGAGCACTTCGCGTGAGTTCGTTTAAAAAGGTTGCAGCAATCATATTTACGTTTGCTTTAATATTGTTTGTAAATTTTTCATCTTCGGAAGGTTGATTGCCAGTTGGGATATCAAAATCTAGTTTCGAAAATTTTTGCGCCATGTCTGGTGCCATTCCAATTGCTTGCGAGAGGTTTCGTGCTGAATGCGAGAGTCTTCCGTTGCCTCCTGTTTTGCTCTGCGTCAATCGCAGTAGACTTCTCGTGATTGGGTGACCAGCAGAAGCAAAATTAGCAGCTGATTTTGACAGTTGTTTGCATTGATCGGGGCTCATAGTTAGACCCAAGGCACTGTTTGTAATTGTTGTTCCATACATAGGCCCCGTTTGGATGAATCCAATGGGGAATTTTTCTGTAGAGTGAATCGGCAAAATCATATCACCGCCAAATGGGTTGCCAGTTAAGAAAGCGTTCATGTTCTGTTCATGGCCGTCTAAGGTACTCATTACAACGCCGTTAATGATACTAAAATTGGATCGCCATTTTTCGAGCGGCTTCACGAGTGAGGTAACGAGTGTAGATCCTCCCTTTGAATCCTGCCAAAGCGTAGGATCTTCTCCAAGGTAATTGACTTGAAGATTGGCGACCGTCATTTCAAGTGGTCTTGCATCAAACAGGTACGTTGCGTCGACTCCATTGGGAATTGCAACGGTTAAGAAGTAGTGCGGATCATTTGCCAAACTGGAATCTTTATAACTTTTGATGAGTCCTAGTTGGTCTGCAAAACATGATGTCGTGATGCCAAGCACAAAGGATGTCGATACTGCCTGACCTAAGAAAGTTCGTCGACCTAGTAAATATGAATGCTGTGTCATGATTTTCCTTTCAGCGTCCAATGTTTCATGGATCAATTTTGGAACATAATTTCGGGGTGCATATATGCCGTAGAAACGGCCAGACCGATGAACTGGCTATTGCTAGCGTTAAGAGTCTCCGCCTTTAGATTGCTAAGCCAAAGATCGTAGTCGCTAGCAAAGACGTAATTCTGTGTCAGCATTGTCCAGAGGGCCTTGAGAGAATCGTCTAATGGTGTTTGAGCGGTGCGGTCTGAGCAGATTTTGAGGAATAGATTTTTAGCCTGCAAATTTATTTTGATATATAGCGGGTAGGCCATTTCTGGAGCTTTCAGTAATGACGGGTCTTTAAAGAAGTTTTCAGGTGAACACATGCGACCGATATCAGTGGCAAACTTATCAAACGCCATAATGTAGGCAAGGCTACCAACTGTTGTAGGATCAACATTTCTCCATGTTGGATTGGTCATATTGCCGTCAAAGTAGCCTAAGAAGGCTGGTAAACCTTGATCTGAACTTTGCATATTATCAGACAAATACCCGCCTAAGTTGAATCGACGGTTCCCCTCCCCTAATGACGAATCAATGATGCGAGACAGTTCCGTATTGCCTCTAAGTCTTAGGCCAAACTCGTTGGGGGGAGTTTCGATTTCGGTTGGTGCAGCGGGTGCAGCACTTGGAGCCAGTTCTTGAGGAGGAGGATTACTTCCTTGGTCATCATCCGAGCCCTTGCGACCGCAATAAAAAAAAGTTGATAAGCAGAGAATCAAAGAAGTTGGTCTTAGTACATGTTCAATCGTCATAATGGAGATCCCTTTGTACAATAAAAAATAAGAACGATCAAAAAACTAAAGATTTTTTTGCAGCCAAAGAAACAACTCTTCTCTTTCTGCGGACGGCATTGTTTTCATTAATGGCATTCGAAGATTACTATCAGGAGTTTGCAATCGGTCATTGATTCTTTTTAAGGATTCGCTTTTGCTGAGTTGCGTTTCGCCTTCGACATGAGGAAACCCAAATATGGACGATCCTGTCACCGAGTCAGCGCCAATTTTAGACCACTTTGTTAGGTCTAAACCGCCACTAGGTCCATTTGAGCTATGGCATGATGTGCAGTTTCTTTCTAGGATCGAGGCAATTCTGCAGGGTGCTCTAGAACCTTGAGCGGAGCTTGCTGCAAAATCGTAACATTGGCTTGATATGGGGTCTTTTTCGACAAACGTATTGCTGAGGGCGATTTCTTTAAAGACGTTTTTAAATGCCTGAGTTGCATTTACTTTTGAAGACGCTACAAATCGATCTGCAATTGCATTTAAATAACCACTGTCCATGGTTTGAGATTCACCGAGCATGTATTGAGCCACGCGCTTTACAAAGCATTGCTTAACCTCAGGTGCTGTTTTTAAAAGTTGAAGAAGGTCCCCGAATGTTTCGCCGTATGTATTAGACTCTGTTCGTTTTAGATCGCGGATATATCCAATATTCCAGGATCGCTCAGATGACGAAGAACGCCATGGCTTTTCATATTCAGATCGATCAGATATAGCAAAATCGTCATAAATGATTTTTGAAAATTTCTCATAAGACCGGCCGCCATTGCCCAGATGCCTAAAATAGCCCGCCATAGGATCAAGTTTGTAGTGACAGGAATAGCAAGACGCTTGAGAACCATGAACTCCATCACCATGCTCAGAAGGAGCCTCGACGTTGATCGGCGTTAAGTCGTCGCAGAAAAATCGTTTCAGCACCCACGCTGCCCGTTTGCGATTTCGGTTTGTAGAAGAGTTTGGAATTTTTGAAAAGAAATCATCGTCAAATTGGGCATAGTCTGCCGCGAGTTGATCATAGGAGCTGTTTTTGAGGAAATTTAAGTCGACCACATGATCTTTGCGAAAGGCCGCCATATAATCATTATTTGGAGGTTGCATTGCATTTGCACCTGCAATCAATTGGTCGGAAGTCGTTTCGAAATCATTTAACTTTTGTAACACTTCCGATGAAGAAGCGCTCGTAGGGTCAATACAATACATTTGAAATGCTAGGATTTTTTTGGAAAATACATCACTGTTAAAATTGCCAGCGCCGCCAATGCCAAAGAATAGATCTGCGATAGAAAATTCAGTTTCGTTGTCAAATAGTGCATTACAAAATCCTGAGGCGTCGTTTGCGTTTAAAAAATCAGTTAGTTTTTGCTTGTTTTTCCAAAATCCATCGCGAATTTTTTGTCGGATCTCTGGATGAGGAATTTGAGGCTGTGTTCCGTTTTTTAGATAAGCTGGAGAATATCCTGCATCAATCGGAAATCCATTAGTAGAAAAAAGTGATCCAAAATAGTCCTCACCATCATAAAATTTCTTTACGCTATTGATTACGGCCGTATTTCGGACAAAATTACGGCTAATGTGAACAGTGTTTCCTCCGTAGTTAGCCCAGATGTCCAAACCCTTGTTACCCAGCCAATAGGATGTAAAATCCGCAATCATGTCGTAAAAATCTTTTGTGTTTTGCATGCGATCAATGATTTCTTCTGCAGGCAAGGATTCGAGTTCTGCAGTATCTTTCATGGATTGTAAGCTTTTTGACAGACGCATCGTTCGATTTGCTTTGCTAATCCACCAACGCTTAGTATCCGAGTCCATAGTTAATGGCACCGGCCTGGAAAATTCGTCGTTCTGAGATTGATTGAGTGGTGTTGAAGCATCACCATCGTCGCTAGACTTAGGCTTTGTGCAACCTTCAAATGAAGCCAAGACAAGAATCATAAGGGTCAAGTTAAATCTGAGTTTCATTTGTACCCCTATTTTTATCACTAAAATCATTAGATTAATTTTGGAATTGATCAGTCTGTAAGAGCTATAATATAGAATTATACCATGCCAAACTGACTCACCAAAAAGGTGGTCCCATTTCGGGATAGTGATAAAAAAATATTGGCAAAACCCAAAGTTGAGTGAAAAAGAAATCTTTGGTTGATTTCTAAAAATACATGCTTTTACCGAACTATCACTTCAAAAATGGGAGCGCTGGTTCCACACACAGATGGAACATTGGCAATCTCATGAATTCGTGAAGCTGAGCAGTATAAGGAATGTGGAACTACAAAGTGTGAACTTTGGCTGCGGCAGGAAATTCTACACAATACAGGATTCGAAGTATAGTTTGGTATCTGGACCACAGAAACTTTTATGTTGTTGCAGGAGCTTATTCTTGAATCAAATTGATCTTTGATACTGATATCGCAGATTCCATCTTCATTTACAGGCAAGGAATGCCCTAGGGATGTTGTGGGGCAGAAGGCTACACATCGGGGCTCATACCTAAATGATTCAACTCGAACTTCAAAGGAGCAAAGTGGCAATGCGGAAAAAAGGCTTGGTGCATTCTCCAAGACGCATTCTTCGGTTTTGTTAATTGGCACTGACCCCTGTGATTTACCTCCGCAGGACATATGACAGTACTTTTGACCATCTTGCGCGATTTCACTTACATCTTGGATCTCTTTTGATTTCGAAGATGTTCGAGCGGCTTTATTCACACAGCTACCAACGAGAGAAATCAATAAACCTAGAAAGAGACTAGTCGAAGTAAATTTCATAAACGCTCCTGAAGGAATAAAGATTCTGAAATCTTTGTCGAAGAATTTACCATTTACGCAAGGGTGTAATCGCGCAGTTTCCGATGCAGACTCATACTAAAAGTTTGAGACATCTCCAAAATAGAGTGTAAATATTTTTTCTTGCTTAAATCGATTCTTGGCTTGTATCAGTGATGCAATTTCCTTCGCCTCAGAGGCCCCGATAATCTCATTTTTCAAAGATGTCTTGATGCTGGCACCATGACGTCGAAGGCATTTTCTCATTTTTGCACCGGAAGAAAGACATTCAGAAAGCGAAAGCTCATCGGGCTCGTAGCGCAAAATCGGATAGAGTTTGTTTTCATCGAGTCCAGCTTCCTTCTTAGCGACCTGAAACGCGTCCTTTAGTGTACCAAGCTCATCAACAAGGCCTAATTCCTTCGCTTGAAGGCCTGAGTACACGCGCCCTTGAGCAAGTGCCTCTACCTGTTCCATCGTCAGCTTTCGACCATCTGAAACCCGAGATTTAAATGTGTGATAGGTTTCGTCAATCGATGCTCCAATATATTTTTGATCTTCAGGAGTCATCTTTTTGCCGCCAGAAAGCATGGCTCCACGATTACTTTGCGTTGTTATGGGAAACGTCACGCCATATTTGTCTTTGAATCCTTCAAAATTAGGAATCATGCCGATGACACCAATCGATCCAGTAATAGTCGTGGGATCTGCAATAATTTTCTTGGCACTTGCTGCAATATAGTAGCCGCCGGAGGCTGCGACCGATCCAAAAGATGCAATAACTGGCTTCTCTGCATTTAGTCTTCGCACGAACTCCCAAATCTCGTCCGAGGCTGAGGCGCTTCCACCGGGGCTATCGATTCTTAGAACTACGGCATTGACGTGCTCGTTGGTCCTAGCCCATTCGAGTTCTTCTTGAAGGGCTTTTGGAGTGATTTGACCTTCTCCTGATGCGGTTCCAACAATCTCACCTGCAGCTTCAATGAGGGCAATCCCTTTTTCGGGAGTCAGAGAATATCCAATTGAAGGTTTAGAGCTGGTGTTTTCCGCATGATAGTCGTCAAATGAGATAGCATCACCAGGCATTTTTTCTAACACTGCAACGTACCCAAGTTCGTCCACAATTCCGAGTTCTTTAGCTTTTGCAGCTGTGAAAATGGATTCTTTGAGCCAGAGGTTGGTTTCGGATTCCTGCTTTTTACGACCTTTGGCAAGGATCTTTATCATGTGGTTTCGAAGGCTACTTTCTAAGGACGACATCATTTCCTTTGATTCGGGTGAAGGCTCGTTTGCTATAAATGCTTCGAAAGCACTCTTATATTTGCCTGCACGGACGACTTGCATGTCGATTCCAAGTTTTTTCAAAGCTTCGCCAAAATAAATCTGAGGGAAAGCTGGGCCTGGTATCATAACTTCAGCAACGGGAGACAGAATCACGCGGTCAGTTGCACTAGAAATCAAAAGCGCAGAATTATCTAAGTGGCGAAGCCATGATGTCACCGGTTTCTTCGCCTGAAAATCAGTAATCACTTGGCGCAGCTCTTCCATATCAGCCATGCTGCCGGAAAGGCCATCAATCACAATCTGTAAATCGCTGACCGAAGCATCTTCACTAGCTTTACGGAGCGTGGTCCTAAGAGTTGGCAAGTAGAGTCCGTCGTCGCCCCCAAAAAAGCTGCGTAGGATACGGTCGCTCATTCGAGGTTCTACCGCTAAAATATGACGATCTAGCTCCAACCAAAGGCTTACCGGCTTGCTAGATTTTTTGGATTCATCGGCGGTTTTTGCAGGCGGGTTCATGTTGTGCAAAATAAACCAAACTAAAACAATGGGAACGACTGTATAGACAAAACCAATGACGGCGAAAAAGTTTTTGAACCATTTCCACAGACGCTTAGTCCAGCGCTTGAAAAAATTACTGTCGTTAGAAGATTGAGGCTCGATCCAATCAGCCATAATAATATTTCCTTCCAATATAATTCATAAAAATCAGGTTTGTGTATGATATGACAATTGACTGGAATAGTCATCCTGGGGCTCTGTCTAACCAGTAATTAAGAAAAGTGACATATGCTTCTATTTTTGTCACATGAATCAACATATGCCGAAGGAATAATCAGGTGCCGTGCAACATGCAACTTTGAGTTTGAGAATGTTAAAAGACGCACTGCAGTGATTTGCCAGAATATGAGTCTAGTGGGTTGAAAAAGTCATTCCAGTTTTAGCCAGTAGATTTTATTGTCATTTGATCCAATCACCACAGTTCCGTCATTTAAAATTGCTGGGCTAGCAGAAACAGCACCGCCAGTTTTATATTCAGCAATCATTTTGCCTTCCTTTAGCCAGTAGATTTTTTTGTCTGATGATCCTATCACCAAGGTCCCATCACTTAAAACCGCGGGGCTAGAATTGACATCGCCTTCCGTCAGATATTCGGAAATGTATTTGCCATCTTTTAGCCAATAGACCTTTTTATCCCGAGATCCCACCACAACAGTTTCATCACTTAAAATCGCAGCGCTTGAATCAAGCCAGCCACCAACTTGAAATTCCGCAATTTTCTTGCCATCTTTCAGCCAGAGGACTTTTTTGTCCCATGTTCCTACAACCACAATTCCGTCTCTTAAAATTGCGGGGCTAGAATAAACTATGCCACTTGTCTGAAATTCAGAAATATTGTTGCCATCCTTAAGCCAATAGACCTTTTTGTCCAGAGATCCTACCACCACAGTTTCATCACTTAAAACTGCGGGGCTAGAAACAAGATCATTTCCAGCTGCGAACTCACCTATTTTCTTGCCATCTTTAAGCCAATAGACCTTATTGTCGTTTGACCCCACCACCACAGTTTCATTATTTAAGATGGCAGGGCTAGAATCAACTTTGCCTCCAGTTTGAAATTCCGCAACTTTCTTGCCATCCTTAAGCCAATATACCTTTTTGTCATTTGATCCCACGACAACGGTTCCATCACTTAGAACGGCAGGGCAAGAAGTGACTCTTCCTTCAGTCTGATATTCTGCAATTTTAATGCCGTCCTTAAGCCAGTAGACATTATTGTCCCATGAACCCACCACTACAGTTCCGTCTGAAAGGATTGCTGCCTTTGATGTTTCACCTCCCGCTTCAAACATAGCTTTAACAACAACCTTAGAGGCATTTGCAGGTACAACCGCTGGAGATCTATAATTAAGGCTTGAAGTAAACGAGTTTGGATACCCGCCTGAAATGCCCAGACTACTTGCTGGAGTTGCCTTTGCAGCTTCAAACAATGGCTGCAAATCTTCATTAGCCATCTGCCAATGAATTGTAACAATTTTATCTTCAACCTTAGCAGTCTTTTCTTTAGATTGTACTCGAATGAATTTGTCTTTTAGATAACCACTAAGACTTTTGTTATCAACAAGAAGTTTATTGAATCCATAAGCAAAGACTTTGCAAAAATTAAATGCGGCTTCTTGTTTTGATTTTCCTTTGAGTTCCTCGCCCCAATCGGCCATGACTTCAAAGGTCATAGCTTCAAGTTTTGCAAATCGAAAATTCTCACAAAGATCGAGTGTCCACATATAGCCGACCCCGCACTTACCCGGTGCTTGGGTTTCGCAGGCTTTAAGGAGTTCAGGCTCGCTTGCAAATCTGGGAGTACAGGTTTGCTCTCCAGTATCGTAGGTATGGATTCGGTCCATTTTGCAAGAGACTTTGTATTTTTGGGTGATCTCATCATAGGACACATCATAATTGGTGTCTTTGAGTTCCTTGACGCTTGATACTGGATCTCTGGCTTTGCAGTTTGAGATAACTGAGGCAAAGACCAATGAAAGAATCGGTACCAGTCGTACGGCACCGATTTGAAGAGAGGACGGAAAGAGCATTAAGTCTATATATGATTTCATTTTGGACATAGGAATTTGGACCTTGGATTGATTTTCTATTATGATAGAGGCAGACCTCATGCAAGACAAGGAATTAAGACGTGAAAAAGTTAACTTCTTTAAAGTTTGCAAAGTTGCTTCGAACAAGTTTTTCTAGCATATCACTTGTTGCCATACTAGTTTTCGCTGTGTACTGTGGACGTAAATCCTCTGACGATGACGTGGCCTCTACATCAGGAAAATTTATTCCATCTTCTTGGAATGGCCTTACAGACTTGTCTTCTAAGCTTTGGGAGATCACAAAACCATGAAATCTAGAATATTGATGAATCTGTTAAGTCTCGGCGCAGTTAGCCTTTTGAGTGCTGCCGATTTTTCGAGGATTCCTGATGGCATCAGTCATGTATCCCCAGACATAGCTCCGTATCTCATTAATACGCTTAGTTTTGATTCACCTTTGGGCGGAAACCCCTCTTTCGTTGTGTCTGAAAAACTAAATATCATTTTGAAATTTGATGATACTTATAAAGAAAATAGGGAAAGAAAGCTGGTTATGGTAAGCGCGAACAAATATACTGTACTTGGTCATCAAATTCAGACCCATCCCGATGCGAAGTTGATTTTGGACCAAGGTGATTACTTTGTAAAAGTCTTGTTTGATGTCAGTGGAAAAAATGCCTTTCGAGACGAATTGGCAATGGCCTCACATGAGGATATTGGCGCTTGTGGAGGAATGGTTCCCCTAGCCCTTCTAGACGAATCCCAACTGACAGATGCGATACCTCCTGTTCATTCGACTGCAGCGACCATTGATTCGGTCAAATCTACTATTGCACTTGTTTCGTCCACAAATATCAAATCTACAGTCGCAACCTTAGAAGGGCTTGGCTCTCGCTACCATGCCGGAAGCAATGCTGCGTTGGCTGTTTCTACCATAAAATCGTTATGGCAAGCGCAGCTACCGTCCGGGGCTACAATTGCGGAATCATCCAATGGATCAAGTAGTTCGCAAAATAACCTTGTTGTAACTATTCCTGGTACCGTCGACACGGCATCGACAGTGATCGTTGGCGCGCACTTAGATTCTATTAATCGCAGTGACAATAGTAACGCTCCTGGAGCCGATGATGATGCCACAGGAATTGCCACACTAACAGAAATGCTACGTGTCATTAAAACCCTTGGAATCACATTCCAAAGGACCGTGGAGTTTCATGCCTATGCTGGCGAAGAGGTCGGATTGGTCGGCAGTAGCACTCTTGCAAAAGCATACGCGACTGCTGGCAAAAAAGTTGTCGGGCAAATGCAAATGGATATGAATGGTTACGCTAACGCGGAAAGTAGCGGGACAATTTTTCTTGTTACGACTGATACGAGTGCCGTTTTGAGAAAGCAGCTGAAAGAACTTATATCCGGGTACTCCATTTCAAAATGGCAAGAGATGGTGTTAACCGCAGGTAGCAGCGATCATAGATCTTGGACCAAGTCAGGTTTTCACGCTGTGTTTCCTTTTGAAAATCCTAGTGCCTATAACAAGTCCATTCACTCGTCTGCGGATTCGTCATCAATTTTAGATTTTAACCAATCGGCCTCATTCGGAAAACTTGGGTTGGCTTGGGTCGCTCACGCAGCCGGCACAAATGCAACCGTGTCAGACTTCACTAAAAACATGACTGCCCTTTCCACTGCAGGTGATGACCTTAAGATTGGCGTCATTGAGAATGGAGCATCAGGACAAAGGCTGATAGCGTCAGGTCCAGAAACTGTTGCTACCATTGCTAGCTGCACGGTTGAATCTGCTACTGCCGCAGGCTGCATTAAAAATGTTAGAGTCTTTTCGACTCCGCTTCTCCGCGATGGACGCACTTTTTTTGAAGATGAAGCCGATCAGACACTTACAAGCGGCCTACTACACAGATTTACTGCATATGATTCTAATGGCAAAGTTGTTGCAGAAAGGACAATAAAGCTGAAACAACTAAATTGAACTTTCGAAGTTTCGTCTCTACATCTGAATTTAGGAGCTAGGCATGGACGCTAAGGCATCAAATGAAACCAGCATGATTAATAGCAATGTGGTTTTCGTTCCTCAAGAAATGCCCATGCAAGAGGCCGTTCAGATCATGATCGACAAAGGTATCTCTAGCTTACTAGTCCTAGACGGCGAAGAGAACGTCGTCGGCATATTGACCGAAAGAGATATCGTTAGAAAATTTACGCTGCTGGACATGGGGGACAAGCTGACTCGTAACGTCTTGACCCTTATGACAAGGCCCGTTTTATTTGCCCATGTCAAAACCTTAAGAGCAGACATCACGCGATTTCATTTGGAGCATAAATTTCGTCATTTTCCAGTGATCCAAGGCAACACTACTAAAAAGGAAAATATTGTCGGTATTGTTTCGATCACGGACCTTGCGAGGCAGGCCCTTTCCTCTGATCATCCGCAAAGTCTTGGCGATACTGGGAGTACAAAAAAAGCTCCTTTGACGGTAGGAATCTTTAGCAGTAATCGCGGCAATACCAATGTCTATATCGACATTTTTAAGGGTATGGGTTTTCAAGCCAGAGAGATTATCGATATTCATAAATATTTAACATCCAAAACCATAGCCCAAGAAGCTGTGGTGTTTGATATGGATGGGTTCTCGGACGCAAAAATTCACGAACTCATCCCGGTTGCTGTGAAGTCAAAAGCATATTTAATTTTCACGACCTCAAACCCAAGTTTAATTCCCGCCTTTAAACAATTTATAAAAGCTGATCATCAAGAGATAGCGATGAAGCCTCTTGATATCAGCTATATTAGTTGGGTTTTGACAAGAAAGTGGCAGATTCAAGCGCCGTAGTTTAGGAGAGAGGAATCATAGAAGATAAGATTCTTCGCTTTGCTCAGAATGACGCAGCAATTCCCGTCATGTTGAGCGAAGCGAAACATCTGAGGCTTTCCGCGTCATGTTGAGCGAAGCGAAACATCTGAGGCTATCCACGTCATGTTGAGCGAAGCGAAACATCTGAGGCTATCCACGTCATGTTGAGCGAAGCGAAACATCTGAGGCTCTTCGCATAATGTGACGATGCTTCGACTCTAAAAAATGTTCTGATTGTTCTTTGGTAAA
>JAPLFV010000140.1 GCA_026390495.1 Pseudomonadota bacterium
ATAGGACACGCTTCCGAACAATCTAAAGTGAGTACGATATGCGTCACCAAAATCAATAGGATAGAAATAAGACGCCTCCGCAGAGGATTCCATAAATTTGTAGTCCCCTTTTAAAATTGGGCCTCCAGTGAATTTTTGTTTAACAATGACCTGTGACCCTTCCGTTGGTGAAATATTATTGTCTGTGTCATAGCGAGCTAAAGAAAAAATCATACTACTTTGAAGTCCTTGGCCTCGAAATTTATCAACCAAATACGACGAAGATTTTTCGGTTATCTTCAAAAGCTGATATGTAATTCTTGCAGTGATTTCTTCTATTAATTTGCGACCAACAAAAACACTCGCACCATATCTCGACTCTTGAACATCGACATCCGTATATCGTTGCTCTTTGTTCGAACTATACTCTAAGCTAGTTCCGGCTAACCAAAGTGAATCATTGACTCTTGGATTGGTAAATCCAAGTTCTAGCGAATAATTGTTCTCATCAGTAAATTTACCCCTCAAGCTATTTTGATAACCAAACCCACTCTGATTCTGTTCCTCGTAGGCACCTTGGCCAAAGAAACCGCTAGAATTTCCGCCTTGCGGAGGGGTGTATCCAATACTTGCTTGCAACTGCCCTGTAGGCTTTTCTTTTGCCTTAACATCCATCTCTAAAACTGTTTCATCATCAGCACTTCGTTCTTTGATAATCTGAATGTCTTCAAAGTAACCTAGTCGACTAATCTCGCGTTTAGTTTTTGATAAATTGGTCGAACCGTACCGCTCGCTATCAGCGACTGCAAATTCACGCCGCATGACATTGTCTCGAGTTTTCGTATTTCCAATGATAGTCATCTCTCCAAAGTAGACTTTTTCACCTTTGGCGATCTCATAGTTAATATTTGCGAGCTTCTTCTCTTTATCATAGGTCACGATCGGATTGACGTCGGCATACGCGTAACCCAAATCTCCATATTTATCTGTGAGCATCTCAATATCTTTTGTAAACTGGCTATATCGAAACAAGGCACCTGGCTTCAATTTCATGAGATTTATTAGTTCTTCTTTTGGAAAGAGCAAATCTCCACTTACATCCAAAGTGCCAATATTATACTGAAGCCCCTCTTCCACCTTATAAGTCAACCGGACAAATCGACGATCTGGATCCATTATCTGATTTGGCTTTGCAACTTGTACTTCTGCAAAACCAGAATCTTTATAAATATAAGATAAATATCCTAGATCATTCTTAACAAAGTCTTCTTTAAACAACGCCTCAGAGCCATAAGTGGAACTCCTAGTCAATGGCTGACCCGCCATGCGTTGAATCAATTCCTCGTCGGAAAAATACTTATTCCCATTGATAACCACATCTGCAACCTGGACCATTTTCCCTTCGTCCACAATGTATTTTAGATGGACTTCATTGGCGCCAGTTTTCTCTAACTCATAGGAGACCTTCGTCAGATAGAAACCTTTTTCAGCATACTGTCTTTCTATAATCCTCAAGTCTGAAGAAATTTTGCTTTCGTTCACAATAGTATAAAGCTTAGTCTCTAATTTTTCTTTAATGTCATCTTCTTTGACGACCGTCATGCCTTCATAGCTAATCTGAGTGATTGCTGGCTTTTCTGAAACTTGAATAATAACGGCAACGCCCTTGCCTTGCGATTTTTTAAAAATTCTTAAGTCATTAAAGTAACCAAGGTCAAACAATGTTTTCATATCATCTTTTACATTGGACTCTGTCAGCTCATCTCCGACTTTCATTTTTATAATCGTAGAAATAGCGTCACTTTCAACTCTACCATTTCCCCTGACTATAATTTCGTCTATAACTTCCGCGTTTGCATGCGGAATCATTGACGAGAAAATAATTAAAAATAAAACTGGAACCATCTTAAGGCATTCCAATCTAAACCTAAATAAATTCACTATCTGAATCACGAGACCACCCCTGGAGATATCAAATTTCCGTCTTCCATAATGATCTGACGAGGCAGTCTAGCCGCCAATTCTAAGTCATGTGTCACTAGTACCATGGTCAATTTAAACTCTTTAACCATATTGATAAGAAGATCTTGAATCATTAAACTAGTTTTGCGGTCTAAATTCCCTGTAGGTTCATCCGCAACCAAAAGTGGAGGAGACATAATGAGCGCTCGTGCAATTGCAACTCTCTGTTGTTCGCCGCCCGACAATTCGCTTGGTCTATGTGCGGATCTTTGACCTAATCCCACCTGCCCTAAAAGATCTAAGCCCCTTGCCATTAACGCCTTCCTAGAGAAGCCACCAATAATGCCAGGCATCATGACGTTCTCGATTGCTGAGAATTCTGGCAATAGATTATTCATTTGAAAAATAAATCCAACTGAACGATTTCGAAATCTTGAAACTTGACTATCTGATAGTTCAGATACATTTGTTTGACCCAAAATAACACTGCCAGATGTCGGCCGATCCAATGTGCCAATCATATGAAGTAAAGTACTTTTACCTGCACCGCTTTTTCCAGTTACTGAGACCATCTCACCTTCACGAATATCTAGCGTGACACCTCGCAGTGCTTCGACCATATTTGAATTGATTCGGTAAGATTTTCGAACATCAACTAAGCTAACTGCAAAATCTGAAGAACTATTCGCTACGG
>JAPLFV010000045.1 GCA_026390495.1 Pseudomonadota bacterium
ACGGGACTTGATAGCATACAAGTCTTTTTCAATATCATAAGAGCCCTTAACCTTATCTACAATTGCTGGGTTATTCAAATAGATGAGTTCCATAAAACTCTTACATTCTTTTAAGAACTCAACGACCATAGGATGGGGCACATTTGTCCCTAGTTCTATTTCATCATCTTCCATTTGTTTCAACCACGTGTTGTGTCCGCCTCCATAAATGCCGATGTTGAAAATATCCTTCACGTTGTCCTCGGTGAGTGTAGAGCCTTCGGTGTAATAATATCCATGTAATTCTTTCAAGACAGCGGGTTTGTTTTCAATGTATTTCTTCACGGTTTGGAACTGTGACTCAATCTTGTTTTGTTTTGCGATCTCATAGAGGATAGTGCTGTGCCCAGCAATCATATCCAAATCAACCCAAGCGAGACTATGGAATAGAGTATGTTTCATATGTCGGGAAATACAAATCGGGGAAATACTATTTGTGGGATAAAAGCGTCCGAGTGAGTAGCGTTGATTGTAGGCAACTTCTAGCACATCGTCCTTCATTTTATCAAGGATGTTTTTTAATAATTCTTTTCGGTTGCCCTTGTTGTATTCTGAAACAGTGGTGCTCTTATACATTCGTTTCATTAGGTCTTGGTCAAGGGTAACTTTAAACTTTCTATTGAAGCAGGAGTAAGCGGGGAGTTTGTCTAAACAGATAGTCCAGTTGTTGAGGAATTTCATCATTCTATATTATACTAAAAGATAATAATTCTATATTGTTTTTTGATATTATTATATTTTGCTAAATGTTTTAGAATCAAATCAATTTTATTTAAAAACAAAAATTAGATCCTTGTTTTTAAAATTCCTAAATGTTAATCGCCAAAAGTCGTTTTACTTCTTTTGCGAAATCGCGTTTTCGTTGGGAGGATTTCTTGGCGTAGCCATTTGTCTTTTCCCTCCATAAATCAATGTGCTCCTCCCTCCATTTCTTGGTGAGTTCATAGCAATGTTCCTTGTTTTTTAAATAATAAGCCTTGGTGGCTCGCTTCTGTGCTTCGGATGTCGGCACTAGGAGTCGGCCCTTGAGTTTTCGGATTCGGTTGTGGAGCTTAGCACATTTGGAATGAATAAATCGCAATTCTACTTCTTCCATGCCGTCTTCGTATTTCGTAATCACAGTTGAGTGTTTGTAGTCGCCGTCGCAGATGAAGCACTTGTTACATCCGAAACTCCAGCTGTCGCATATTCTGATTTTGTGATGATCGTCGTCCATTTATATATTTCCTAAAGATATTAATTTCTAATAGTTATTTAAAAAAGTAATTAATTGGATGAGTAGGGTTCCTTGAATGTTCGCTTAGAGCAATAGCGACCCTTTGTTTCTTTGCTTGCTTAAGTGGTAAGGGTTTCTTTGAGAAGCAACGATTGGTATCGCATACTTTGAATCCTCCATAAACTTTTTTCAAGAAGTAAGGCATTGTATATAGTAGTAACATATTTTATAATAGTATGATAAAATATGCTTCTTTAATTAAGCGAAGACAACAGCGTGACCGTGTCCAACCAACGATGATTTGCCTCCAGGACCACGCTTGCCCTTAGCAACGGCACTTACCTGAGCCTTAGTGGGTTTGACGTGAGCGGGAAGCACAAACTCGCCCTTGTGTAGGAGAGCAGGCCCAGTTTTGGGAACCTTGCCTCCCTTCTTGTATGGGGTTAAAACAGCCCCCGCAGTTCCTCCTAGCTGACCTCCTAACTGAGATCCGATTTGAGCACCCGCCTTGCCTCCTAAAAGACGTCCAGCGGTGCCTCCGATAAGTTTTCCAGCAGTGCCTCCGAGTATTTTTCCAAAGATGCCCATTTGATTATATAGTATCTGAAGATTTTATTTTTTTCACTAAATACTTCTCTCTGCGTTTTTTATTCTTTTCTTCTAAAGTCATCGCTTTCTTATTCACACACACATTGTTTTCAATGAACCATTTTTCTCTTGCTAATAAATCTTCAACTGTTCCCTCAACTTCCTCAACCAAGTTAATCATGACCTCGCTATTTATTTCGTCGGCTTTTGCGAAAACTAGTTCTGAGCGATACCAATGCCTCTCATTTTTGTAGGCGTATTTGTGTTCCGATTTGCGTTGAGTGAGTCGCTGGGTAGTAGATCCATAGTAGG
>JAPLFV010000238.1:0-32330 GCA_026390495.1 Pseudomonadota bacterium
GAAAAAAATCATCAACGATTCAACACCTAGGTAGATCCCAAAATCAATCTTATTGACTTGATAGAGAAAATGAAACGTCTCAGCGTTAACCAATCGAAACTCTTTTTTGCGATTTGGTTCAACTTCAAATATCTGGCATCGGGTCATGGTTTCTTCAGTCAGCTTCAACCCAAGTTCTCGAAGTTTTTTTTCGATTTCCAAATTTACGCCCCCAAATCACTATTTATTTAAAGGATAGTCTCTATTTATGTTTCTCTCAAAGACGGATTATTGGGACCCAACTTAATTGTATCACTAATTGACATGAACACCGCTTGCACTCATCGGTAGAAATTAACGAATTCATAGAAAATGGCGCAATGTCTGTGACACTGATTCTCGAAATGGGATTGCTGTTTTTCATCATAAATCAATCCTTTAAAATTTCAATTCATGCTAAAACGGAGCCTTCCTTGCGGATAACTTACTGATATTGCAACTTGTTT
Source organism: Pseudomonadota bacterium (assembly GCA_026390495.1). Taxonomy (GTDB): domain Bacteria; phylum Bdellovibrionota_B; class Oligoflexia; order Oligoflexales; family RGVZ01; genus CAMDKS01. The sequence goes on from JAPLFV010000238.1 coordinate 486, forward strand.
TAACGACACTATCTTTTCTACTAAATCATTTGGTGCCAAATACCGAAACAAACGCAACGGTTTTTTAAACCAATAGATCTCATAGGAGATATTTATGACTCGGTATCAGACCAAAATTGTAGTTCAAATAGCTGTGTGGGCATCAGTATTGGTCAGCAGCTGCAAAGAAAGCGAGTTTGCTGGGTCTTCACCAAAGCCTGAAAAAAAATCGGCAGAGGTGAAAAAGCCGCAGAAGTCATCACCTACACCGTCTGCTGATCCAATGCCATCGGCATCACCCGAGTCCGATTGCATCCCTGGAAAAACTGTCATCTCAATATCTGCCGCTACTCCGATTGTTGATCAACGAGCGAGTCAACAAATCATAGTCTACAATATGACTCTTGAAGACTGCCCGGGTGCTGTTCCCACAGCTAAGGCAGAAAGAATCGAATTTGATCTTGATGCAGTTGTTGCTGATTATGCGAATGGTCAAGTTCTATCGACAAGAAACTCATCCATTCCCTTTAAAATTCTCATTGAAAATTCCTCTCAACCTGTCACCGGCAACTTGGCTCAAATCTCAGGCAGTGACCTGTTTGGAAAAACAGGTGAAGGATATGGACATTATGCGTCCAACAACGTGGTCGCATTTTCCGCGGCACAAAGAAAGGCAAAAGTAGAGGTCAATCTAAGTAACCTCAGAGTGCGAGGAGCAACAGGCAGCAGCGCAGGTCAGTCGTTTACAACTCTTCAAGTCAATACATACTTTAAATTTGGAAATGTTGAGGCAGTGACTATACCAATCACATTTAAAAATTAGATTTGCTCAACGATCATGCGTGGGTTCGTAAGTAGACCTGAAGAACCTGCAACGCAGCGGGAGTCACTCCACTCATTCTGCTCGCCTGACCTAAATTTTCAGGACGCAATTTTGTCAGTTTTTCGCAAACTTCAAATGACAGACCAGATATCTTTTTAAAATCAAAATCTTTTGGAATCAAAACCTTATCTAAAAAAACGCTGTCTTTCATCGCACGATCTTCTCTTGCAATGTAACCTTCATATTTCACCTCTATGGCAACTCGTCTCAATATAGATTTTGGAAACTGCTTTAATTCTGGAACTAAAGAGTCAAAAGCATCGACATCAAAATCAGATCGCTTCAACATGATCTCAAGCTTTGTTCCCGAATTATCATTTCCAACATAAAGACTTGGTGGAATGCCTACTTCGCCAAAGCTTTTAGTTTTGACAAATTGAGTAACTTCCCGAACCAGCTTTTGCCTCTGACAAAATGATTCATAATCGCTGTCCCCAACTAGACCAGCCAATCGACCACGATCTGTCAGTCGAGAGTCTGCATTATCCTCTCGTAAGTACAGTCGATGCTCAGCTCTGGACGTAAACATTCGGTAAGGTTCAGTCGTACCTTTTGTCACGAGATCATCAATCAAGACTCCGATGTAGGCCTCACTTCGACCTAAAATAAAGGAAGGCTTTTGCTGGACTTTCAACGATGCATTGATGCCGGCCATCAATCCTTGGGCCGCAGCCTCTTCATATCCAGTCGTGCCATTGATTTGTCCGGCTAAAAACAGTCCGGATACCTTTTTAACTTCCAAGGAGGCGCTTAGCTCGGTGGGGTCAACGTAATCATACTCAATCGCATATCCCGGTCGGATAATTTCGGCATTTTCAAGACCTCGAACTGTTCTCACAAACTTTAACTGAGCTTCAAGAGGCAATGATGTTGATAGACCATTGGGGTAAACCTCTACTGTGTCATACCCTTGAGGCTCAAGAAAAATCTGGTGGCTATTTCTGTCTGCAAACTTTACGACTTTATCTTCAATGGAAGGACAATATCTCGGACCAATACCTTTTATTGTTCCTGAGTAAAGAGGTGATTGATGCATATAATCACGAATAACCTGATGAGTTTGCTCATTGGTATGAGTTATGTAGCAAGGCAAAAGTTTTTGCCGAATGGCATCATTTCCAAAGCTAAATGGGATTATGTCCTCATCACTTCCTTGAACTTCCAATATATCCCAATTGATAGTTCTTCCGTCAAGTCGAGGAGTCGTCCCAGTCTTTAATCGACCGACTCGAATTCCAATCGTCTTCATAAACTCAGCCAATCCAATGGAAGGCGCATCGCCGATTCGTCCTGCGCTGAACCTTTTATCTCCAATATGAACAAGTCCATTGAGAAAGGTACCTGTCGTTAAAACGACAGTTTTACTTTTGAATTTTCCAAACAATTTTGTTTCAACGCCACAAACGCGAGTGGGTCGATCATCTTCCCAATCCACCAACAACCCTTCAACGCTATCCTGCCTAACGTTTAGATTTTTGGTATTCTCGACAACATGTTTCATGTAACGGCGATAGAGATCCATATCTGCCTGAGCTCTGGACGACCATATTGCCGGACCCTTTTTCCGATTCAAAACTCGAAACTGAATACCGGTTGCGTCGATAGCGCGTCCCATTTCTCCACCCAACGCATCAACCTCTTTGACCAAGTGTCCCTTTGCAGTACCGCCTACCGCTGGGTTGCAACTCATGGCACCAATTCGCTCGACGTTGTGTGTGATTAAGAGGGTTTTGGAACCACTTCTAGCTGACGCCAATGATGCTTCAATCCCCGCATGCCCACCGCCAACGACGATCACTTCATAGGTTTCAAAATTTTCCATGGTTTGCCTCAATGAACTCACAAAGCTTTAAACTCATCTTTTTCAAGTGGTTTGTATTAAAAACATGGAAAATATTCAAGTAATCTAATGAATTTTAAATAAAACTTAAAAGGACTCGAATTTAATCATACATTCTAGGATGTTAACCAATTTGATTCTTGGATCAAACCTCCATTGGCATTAAACGACTCAAATTTGCGCTGTAATTCGTTGAAAGGACATACGGATTCCTCACCACTTTTTATTCAATGACCCATTCCACTCCAAGGGTCTAAAAACCCTACACTATAACTGAATTAACTTAATAAAATTAGCTATTTAAAAGACAAGCAAAGAAACCGTAAAGATTTAATGAAATCCGCCCGATGTGAAACCTAGTCAACGCATCCTGTGAGACGAAAAGATGGGGGATCAATATGAAAAAGATTCAAAATACCACAATTCTGACTCTAACTGGGACTTTGGTCCTCCTCGCATCCTGCTCCTATAAAGCAGATTTCAAGGGATCCGCCGCGACTAAGCAAGCCATGGATGCGGTCTATGGCCGAGGAGCGCAACTTGCCAACCTCCCATCAAATCCTACAAACGTATCTTCAATTGATGTCAAAGTCTTTGGCGAAGGATTGACAAAATACATTTATAGCATTGTTGAAGCAGACCAACTCTGTCAAGCAGCGAGCTATTCTGCAGTTATGCCAATCGCTACTTCCATCGCGACAGACGTAGGGGCGGAAGGCACTAAGAAACTTTGCGTGAAAGGCTCTGCCGACGACACGACATTTCAAAGCAAAGCCACCGAATTTGTCTGGACCATCGATAAAACTCCACCGCAATCATTTAGTTTGACAGGCTTGCAAGCGGCAATGAAATCAAATATCTCCCAGTTAGCGTGGTCCGAATCATTGGGAGCTAGTACCTATGAAATTACTGTAGGGTCGAGTCCGGATTGCAAGTCTACAAGTTTGCAGACCATCTCTACCTCAAGTTTAACATCTGCCATCAATCCGGTAAAAGACGGGTCATACTACGTGTGCGCAATCTCAAAAGATTTAGCTGGCAATCAAACCACGGCGTCAAATTCTCCGTTCAAATTATTAATTGACGCAACTCCTTCTGGAAAGTTTCACATCTATGAACCACTATCGCTTATTAATTCAACTCTACCGAAAATAAAGTGGTCGGCATCAACTGACGCAGTTAGCTACTCCGTCATAGTTTCAAATGACGCAAGTTGTGTTTCCAATGTCGAGACAAAAAGACTCTTATCGTCGCCTGAAATGCAAATGAGCATCAGTCTTCAAGACGCTCACACTTATTATGTTTGTGCATCGGCTTTTGATCAAATGGGACACGAAACTAAAGCTGATAACAACGGTTATGCATTTACGGTTGATACTACCGGTCTAATGATCAGTTTTGCGAACCTGCCACTACCAAACTCACAAGCAGTTACTCCACAAATTCAAGTTACTAGCTTAAGCACAGACTTTGCGGCATTTCGTTATGCAATGGGACCTGCGTCCTTAAATTGCGCGTTGGAGTCCAACTATAGTGCGCCTATCGCTGCAGGTTCATCGATACCTGTTGCGACATTGACAAGTCCTGATGGACTACACAAAGTGTGCGCAATTGGCGGAGACAGAGCAGGCAATTGGATGAATCCAGCCGCTGTAGGAGGATTCATATCTTACCAATGGCGCAAAGATACTGCTGGCCCAGCATTAGCATTTACTGTTCCTGCCGTGTGTGGACCTAATGTTTGTGGTGGAGTCTCTGTACCAAATATTCCAATCACAAATTATGCATCCTCAGATACTGGCAGTGGACTTGATAAAGTCGAAGTGGTGATTACACATTTAAGCACTACTGTCTATCCTGTAACGGCCGCTGGTCTGGTATTACCAAAGGCGCTATTTGCAGGACGCTCTGGCACCTACTCGATCAATGCAATAGCAACAGACAAATCCGGAAATGTGACTACAGTTTCAAAACCATTTATATGGGATGAAGTTGCACCGGTATTATCCAGTTTATCACTCATAGGAAAACCTATTGTCTCAAAACCATTTGCATCAGCGGACTTGATCGCGACAGAAGCACATTCAGGAATCAAAGACATTTGCTTTAAAAGCACAATCATTGTCGCAAATGTGACAATACCTAATACGACTCCCAATGAAACTGACAACTGTTGGGTCTCAGCTATCAGCTTGAATGCAGCATCACTTGGCAGATCTGCTGCAGCATCTAGAGTTCCTTATGTGGTCGGCTTCATTGGGCCAGAATCATATCTAGGACAAGCCTGGATTCGCGATGGGGCCCTAAACGTCTCTGGAATCAAATCCGACACAATACGTTATGAGCCAGGCGCAGTACCTGAATTGACGGATGTCATCGCTGCAAGTACGAACACTCCCTCAAATCCACTTTCGGTATCAGACCGCACAATCAGCAGTGTCGCTACAGGCAATAAATTGTTCATAAAATGGATTGCAAAGGATTCGGACAAAAATCTACCAACGAATCCAATTTCACTATACTACACTCACGATGAGACCACTTGGACACCTATTGTAGAAAACATAGCTGCTGACAACGCAGCATCATGTACTCCAAAGACTATCAGCCCTATACCATCTGCACCATTAAGGGAAAAATCAGGTTGTTATGTATGGGCGACAAACTTAAGCCAAGGTCTCACTGGATACACAAAAATTCGCGTTGCTATTAAAGATTCTGATGATCAGGTAACTTATTCTACTGCTCCTATCATAAACTTACCACAGCTTAACTTCTTGGCGGGAAATACAGAAACTGGAATTGGAGCATCGGCAAGATCTACCATCTTTCAAAATGACGTAGGATCAGCAGGAGATCAAGACCCAGGGAGCCTTTTGGTTACAAGTAAGGGTGAAATCATCTTCCGCGACTATCGACGCGGAATCTTTAAAGTCAGTGCTGATACTGGCAGTCTTGAACTAATCATTAAAAATAACGTGTCAGCAGCGAGAGTCGATGCAGAAACTCCTTTGGCCGCTTCTTTCCTTAAATCACCAATTGCAATTGCTCTCGACTATCAGGATAGAATATTGGTTTTGGAAAACGATCGTCTTAGACGCATCGATTTGGCAAAGGAAACAATTGAGTCCATAGCAGGTCATGGCGCTAACCTCACTGATGGTGACACCGGTGTGACTGCAGACAACGTTAAAATTCGCGTCTCAGACGATAGGAGTTCTCGCGTCCTATATGCCATGCCGAATAATAAAATTGTTTTTGTCAGCAATACAAGTTTTTCCAGCCCGACTTCGAACCAGCCAGCGCCAATGCAACGCTTACGAGTTTTAGATTTAAACTCACCAACAAAAGCAATCACTAATATAAAATTTTCGGGAACATTTGATTTCGACACAGTTGATAAGAATTTTGATGTACAAAATTGCCGTGTTTGGAATATGGCAGTCGGCTTTGACAAATCCACAGGTGCCTATAATGCTGCCGTTGTAAATTTAATGGGTAACAAAATTGAAGGCACCAACGTTAATCAATTCTGGCAGGACTGCGATGTCGATAGAAACTATAAAGTCAAATTTATGGCAGTCAATCCATCAAACATGACTGTCGATAGTTCGACAAATCTCAATACCGAGGCATATCTGTGGGGAAGCTCGTCCGTCGGAATGGATGGACAAATTTACCACTTTGACCGAAGTTTTGGAGAAATCCATAAATACAATCCAACCATCAAAAAATTTGAAAAAATCGTTGGATCCACACAGGTTAGAGCTCCCGGTGTTTGCGCTGACAATACCCATCCTCTGTCATGCGCAATTGATCCGCTTGATGTCTTCGTGTCACCAGATGGACGCCTCTTCTTTATGGACCGCGGTCGCCTAAGAACGATTCAAGGTACTGGCTCTGCTGCAAAAGTGGTGACCATCATGGGTCAATCCTACGGTTATGGAAATGGCGAAAATGCTTTGTCGGCTCGATTTGGAATCGTTAATAGCTTTGCTCGCTGGAAAGATAATACAATAAATAAAGATAAAATTGTTATTTTAGACGGTTTAGAACAAGTTTTCAGAGAGTCCGTCGTCGGAGGAAATATATCCCATGTCGCAGGCAATGGTACTAGTACCGACCTAATAGCAGGTGCAACTGCGGCCAATGCGCAAGATCAAGGAATCAAAGTTGATAGAGCCGGCAGAACGACTGACAACTTTGCTTTAAGACCAAATGGCGCAATCATTTTTAGATCCGATGACCATTTTGTCGAACTCAATAGGCAAACAAATAAATGGATCAAATTTGCTGGAGATTCATCAAAGACAACGACGTGGAGAGACGCTGGAGACGGAACAACTGGCTTCAATTTGAAGTTAAAAACCATCGGAGCTTATCCACACCTTTTAGGTTTGGATACATCGGGTGCAACACCAAAATTATTGTTTGCCTCAACCTTTTACGACTTTAACCTTGGATCAAGCGTTGCCTCGCAGGATGCCTTTTTAATGACATTCTCTTTGAACTCAACGAACTCAGCGAACTCGCCTGCAATTTTTAATCGAATTGCAGGAAAGACAGGACCAAGTAGAAGGACTGCCGCTGAATTTGATGCAGGAACTTCATGTTTTGATCTACCAGCTCTAGATTGTCCTTTGGTCAGCTCCTACACCCAAGACTACATGAGCGCAACTCCAGTCAGCAGCGCCTCTGGTACAGCTTGGATCTATGCTCACCAGGGCTCCAATAAGCTTTTGAAAGTAGATACCGATGGTAAACTTAAAGTTTACCAACAGCTCAATTTCCCAACCAAGGCCTTTGCTATCAAACGCGGATTAACTGAGGCGGATGACACCGTTTTCTATTGCAGCACTTCCGGAGCGTTGAAAAAACGACATTTAGGTATTGAATCCGACTTAAGCCTAGGCCTAACTAGTGCAAATCGAATGCTGTGCTATGGTCGCCAGATGCAATTCGACGCTGCAACGAACAAACTGACGTTTATTTACATTCAAAATGGCTTAAATGGTATTGCTGAATATTCTGTTCCTTAAACATTATCTGCTGGTTAAGCCATTCTGGCAGATTGAATTTTTAATTAGGGATTTGAAATAAATTATGTTAGTTTGCCTCCAAATTGACCACTTGGAGGCTTTTTCTTATGATTTCCCGACGTTTAGCAAATCTATTTTCAGTGACAGTTGCATTGCTCGCTTTAAGCCATTGCAGCGTCTTGAAACCATCCAAGCATGTTTCAGTAGAGCAAAAGCTAAAGGCTGGAGTCTCAAACCAGATTGATACCGTTCAAAAACATGGTTACGTCATTTCCTTTCAGACTCAGCAAGAATTAGCGAGACATCAATCTGACGTTAGGTCCTTGGGCGGATCCACAAGTACCATTGGTAACTCACTCTCACTGAGAGTTAATATTGATTTAAATAAATTGAGCGCCTTGCAAGTACCTTTGACGGCTGATTTGGCTTCAAACGCCGAGATTAGAGTTTCTCTTTCTCGTCCAGCTGACCATTTGAATAACTTGGCATTTTCCAGCTCAAGTGATCAATCGTTACAAGATCTTCTTTCAGTTCGTAAAATTACGGGAGTTGACTCTCTTCGCAAACGCTTTCCTAGTGCCGATGGCTCTGGAGTCAAAGTGGCCGTATTCGATACGGGAATTGACTTTGGCGTTAAGGGACTTTCTGAAACTAGAATGAATAAACTCGAGGGATTCTACGACTTAACAAACTTTGGAAAAGTCACTCTCACTAAAGCGACAAAATCTGAAAAAGGATCCTTTGTTTTCGCTGATTCCTATGAGATAGCCGTTCCAAATGCCGTAAACCTACCTCAAGAATTGCAAGCTGGAATTCTGGATGAAAAAATCATTGCCAGGCAGTACCTAGCTCCTTCTGTCGATATCGATGGAAATGGCAAAGATAATGATCAATTTCATTTTTTAAAAATCGATCAAAAAATATTTATTGATCTTAATCAAGATCGAAATGTGTCCGATGAAGAAAGCGAAATCTTAACACCACCAAAGATTTCCTGACCATTAAAAATGATATCGGAAGCGACGGCGCACTCCCTCTTTCTGTAACAATCCAAGAATCGACCGTGCAATTTCATAGAGTCTTGAACGGCCACGGCACTAGCTGTGCTGCAATTATCTCTGGAGATGGATATTTGAACGGTCAACTTCAAGGGCTCGCGCCAAACTCAAAACTCCTATCATATACCCTAGACACTACCGGTCAGGACGTTTACACAATCGATGAGTTTATGAATATGTTTTCTCATGCAAAATCCCAAAACGTCGATGTCATTAGCATCAGTTGGGGCTTTACGAGTGCGGATTTAGAATCACAGCTCTTCTTTTCGAGATGGTTGGACCGCGAGATTACATCTGCTGGAATTGTCATAGCTACGGCAGCAGGTAACGAGGGGCCAGCAATCACTAGTGGCTATTCTACTGCGTACATGCCGCAAAATGGCTTCAGCGTAGGCGCTATGATTTCGTCATTACAAGCATTAAACGTTTATGGATGGAATGGTCCTGTGGAAGATACCGTCGTTTGGTATTCGAGTGTTGGACCAAGCGCCGACAATCGGCAATCGCCTGATATCATCAGCCCCATCATCAGTTTAGTGCGTGGCGAACGAAATGCAAACGGCGGCAATTTCTATGGCTTTAGCGGAACTAGCAGTGCAACTCCTGCACTTGCAGGAAGTCTAGCCTCTTTGATCTCTGTCATTCGCAATACAGCAGGTCTCAAAGTAGATACTCATCTACTTAAGGTCGCGATTCAATCCACTTCACGCAGGCTTGCTTCTGTCGAAAACATTCGACAAGGAGCTGGCCTAGTAAACGTCGACCAAGCTTATGATGCCTATCTAAAATTATACCGCGAAAAACATCAAACTGAGGCAACTCAAAAGTTTGCATATAAATTGGATGTTAAAACACCTTTAACAGATAGACCTGGATTCGGAGAAGGAATTCATCTCAGTAAACTAGATCGAAATGGGATGACTATTGAGGTTTCATTGAACGAAGAATCCTTGAATCGCGTGGACCGATTTGCATTTGCTGACGCCATTAGCATTCATCACTCGGAACAGTTTATCTCAATTCCTGACGCCGCGGTCATTCAAGCCAGCCCTACAAAGATAAGCGTTCGCTTCAATGAAGCTGCTCTTGCGGCTCCGGGAATCTATACAGATATCATAGAACTTAGATCTTCTGGTGGCGAAGTCCTTCTAAAGCAGATTCCTGTAGTCATCGAGATCCCGAGCCAACTTAGCCCTGCAAAGTTGGTACAGCATATCAATATCCCTAGTTTTTCTGCCTTCAGCATCAAACGATCAGTAATCGACTTAGATCAAAAAGGTATGATAAAATTTAACGGCATCATTCAAAAGGAATTTCCATCTACAGGCGATAGTTTTGGGGTTTTTGTTACGAGCAAAACAGGTGAAAGAGTTTTTGACTCGGTAGCTCCAATGTCTGTAAATGGCCCAACAGTCGTAGACCTTAAAACGGAGGTTCTATTGCCTGGTCGCTATGAGGTCGTCTTTTTTAGAAACATTAGTCGCAATTCTAGCTTCGGCGGACCTGTAGGTGTTTTCTTGTCAATATCAACCGAAGACAAGGCAATCAGTGCGATAAAGGATTTTAGGATTTCCGATGGGTCTGCCAGCTTACTTCTAGATATTGCAAAAACTCCAAAAGTTGAATCCGTTGTTGTAGAGGCTAAGAAAAGAAGGGTTTTATCAACTCTGGTTAAAACAGCAGATACCGAGAAAAAATTTGCATTCGTTGGAGTGATCCAGGGCGAATTTGCAGAAGGCGAATTGCAAATAGAACTCAATCATTTGGAGATCGATCAATCCTTTGCAAAATTCTCTCAAATGTCATTGGCACTGATTGATAGCGATTCTAAAGACGTCCTTTATCGGGGTTGGGTAGAAACAAGAACTATAGGCAGACCGTCCTTAACCGTGGAATTAGCAAAAGCTTCAAAAGAGCTTCAAATTTTTGCCTACCCTAATATCGTCGACTGGGATCGAAATCCGATTACAGAATTTAATTTTTCAGCAACGATCCCATTGAACGTTCCAACAACCTTCAAAAGTAACTCAATAGTAAAGCTATCGAACATGGCCAAACTTAGCTTTCAATCGGCTGACATCACTGATGAATTGCGAGATTTGACCTTCATTTTATTGGACAAAGACAATATTGAGATAGGCCGATACTAAAGAGCCTGCAAACTTCATCTGCAAGTATTGAATAGATAGCTAGTCTCTGGCACAAAACCATTTTTTCGGTGGTGTCAAACAAAAAAATGGCAAGGCGACGATAAAAAACCCGACGAAGATAGTACATTTGGTACAGCGAGGAGGGTTTTTTGAAGTCAACGCAGCAATTTTCTTTGTTTCGCGCCATCGACTGGTTAAATCAGGCACTTAGACCTATATTCCCAACACCCCATATATAATCAATTCATTTTCTCAGCCCTTAGAGCAATCCCAGCACACATCTCTAGCGATCAATCATGTTTAATCTAAGCAAGGCATACCTCACCAGGTAGCCCGCTTATATTCAAACTGATTGCCATTGTGAGGCATAGAGCAGGGATCGATGAGACAGAAACATACAAATTCAAACGCAAATCAACCAATCTATTCCTCGAAGAATGAACCGACCAATCATCGCCAAGGAATTGCAGCACTCGAATTTCTGTTTGCAGCACCTGCATTTTTTGTGTTGGTATTTTTTGTTATCGAGATTGCACTCATCTGGAATGATCGCCACATCATGAAGCTAGCAGCCTATAGATCTGCCAAAACTGTGGTCAAAGCGCGTTTTGATGCGGACCCAACCGCGAATCTATGCTGGAGAGTTCAATCATCTGGCGCACCCGTTGGTGGATTTGACGATGCACTGCATGCAAGGGCCAGGCGCTCGGCATCAAAAGTTATGGCTGTTATCACGCCGCCTCTTCCTCAACTCTTGGCAGCTTTAGGTGTTACGTCCCCCTTGGCAACAATGTCCCCAGGTGAAACCATCATCAAATCAATTTCTGACAATATTGTCGTTCAATATGGACGGCCAGATACATTCACTTCAAGCACATCAACCCCATCAGCGTCTGCACCTCCTTTAGTGACGTCAACCGGCATACAAAAAACTGGCGATGCAATGACACATGCCATCATTCGAATGCTGAGTGGTCTGCCGTCTGCGTGGATATATACGTCGTTGCAGTGCAGCGACGTCGTCTTTCCCGCCACTGCTAACTCAATTGAAAGCAAAGGCGTAGAAATGACTTTGACCTACAATCGACCCGCCAAGATGCCGTACATGGGAACATTGATGTGGTCGCTTCACAAATTACAAAAAATTGCACAAGTGTTTGGCCAAGAAGATGACGGAACTTCAGGCGTCTTTAAAATTAATGCACTGGACTTCGGACTTGAATATGACAGTAAAAAATCTGCCGCTGCAATAAGCGCGGCCCAAGCCAAAATCAAGCAAGAAATCGTTCGAGTAGCCACTGATTTAGGTCATAAAATAGATGAAGAGATTAACAACCATGACTTTGCTATACCTGGTTCTACCTCTGGCAGTAGCTCACCACTTTCAAGTATTTTTGGGACTCTGGCTGAAAAGGGTTTTGACGAAGTGCAAAACGCTGCACGGCCTATTTTCAACCAAAGGCTTGTTGACTGGATCGGTCATGCCGCTGTTGAGATCGTGATTATGGCTCCTGATCTTGTAAAAACAATCCCAATTCAAGCTACAGTACGCGTGCCTAGATACAGTGACTCTTACGTTAATGCCGGGCAAAGCTGGGATGGACAAGCCGTCCTTCTAGGCAAATTTCACGGCGACTCAAACGTTGCTAAACTTGCGAAGAAAATGTCGGAAGTTATGGATATTGGAACACCACCAAATAGTGGAAGAGGATTGCCTTACACAAATGGCAGTCCCTAATGAGGAATATCATTTTGCAAATATCTAGTTCAAAGAAAACTATGACTCAGATGAACGAAACAAGGACCCTAACGTCTATGGAACATCGTAAAAATTCATTGGCAACAAAAATTGGATCTTCAAAACAGGGATCCTCTACTTTAGAATTCATTTTCTGCGCCCCGCTCCTTGTTATGTTCATGTTCGTTGCGATGGAGTTAAACGAAAGAGTCGAACAAAGAATCAATAGTTCTATCGCAGCCAACAATACAGCCTGGTTAGCTAAGGCCGATCTCACAAATGTTGGTCAGCAAAGTGCGATCGAACCCGTAACTAAAGCCGACATTTTAGGAATCAAAAGTGGTTCTACATCGTCAATGATTTTAAATGGAAGTTCTCAGCCAATATCATCAGGAGCAATCTTGAGTTATTCAGATTCGAAAATGAATTCAAACGCCTACCATATCATGGTGAATAGAAGGCAAAACTCAGCGGCAACTGCTACGGCTGCAAACCGCGCTAGCACAGCCATTGGCACCTCAGTCATAGACCAGATCAGCTCAAATCTCGCCGCTGGATCTGCACAAGCTTCTCAATTCTTCGATCAGATCACTGGAGGAAGGTCTCGGTTTCTTCCGACGATTTTTCCAAACAACGACGTGGAAGAGATCACTATAGGATGGTCGTTAACAAATCAAGGTAGCAGCAACAAGGCACTTGAGGCTATTGACGCTCTTTCAAAACAAGTCAATGGAAGTGCGCCGACTGACATGAATCATTTTTATACTTCAGAGTACAGAGTTCTCGCACATCATACAGTGTATCTTAGACGCGATCCCGCCTATCACCCTAACTCTTATAAAAATCAAGCGGTGCTCGGTATGGTCTTGGGTTCTTCAGACTTTAGTGACTTCAATAACAAATGCTTTATGAAACTAGACGTTGATGATGCCATCTGTGGCGAAAAGAATAAATTTGCTGACTACCTTCATGATGTCTACATGATCATTTCAGGAGGAAAAACCGCGATTGATTTATTTACCTCCTCATGTTTAGCAGCGACAGCGGGTTTAGGTAGCGCTGGATGTTTGGCGACAAAGATCATAGTTGGAGAGGTCGAAGATGCGATTAAAGATGCTATCGACCATAAAATTACATCTGAAGCTGGCAAAATTGCAACGATGGCTACAACTAAAGTGGAAGATTTTGCTCGAAACGCATTGCCTGGTGGCTCAATTACTGATTCCGCGGTTAACAATATCAAAACAAGCATTCATCAAAAAACGTCTGAAGCGACCACTGAGTATCTCAGAACAAACGGAGCAAATCATGATGAAACCCCATAAGAACGTCGAGCCATCTATAACAGCATTCGGTAATAAGTCCGGTGTCATAGCAGTTCTTTTTCTTTTGGTTGTAGCGCTAATATTTGGTGCTATAAGCCTCTCGATTCAAACCGGTCAACTTGTTGAACGTCGAGTCAAGACGGATCAATCGAGTGATGCGGCAGCAATTGCATTCTCCAGCAAATCGGCACAAGGATTAAATTTTGTCGCCGCCAACAACCTTGCTATTGCCGCCGCTTCCCACATGACAGGTGTCATGCATCTTGCCGCAGATTGGGGAGCTATTTATAAAACAATATTTTTGGGAGAGTCCGTATTTAAAAGTCGGGGAAGGGCCTTGAGTCGAGAGCAGCTCGCCGCGAAACTTGAAATTTTCTATGACCTCTTTCGTCCAGTATCAAATCTATATTTCAGGTCTGCATCAGGGCTTACAAAACTCAACTCAACGATCGTGGCTCTATTTCCCTATCTTGGCGTTGTCGACGCCATCAATGTAGCCGGTGCAAATGCGCCAGGATCTATCATTATTCCATTCAGAATCTCTAGTAGCGCGTCAGTCAATCCCAATGCAGCAAGTAACACCGAGTCGGTTGGATTTTGGGGGCAGGTAAAGCAAACTCTAGGCTCTTTATTTTCATCGTTCAATTTGGGGTATGATGGATTGAAACGCATCAACTCAGATGAAGCCTTTTGCCTGGCCTATCACGCTGGGGAGCAAGCATTGGGAAGCAACCGGCATAATATCAATGAATGGATCGATTCAGGCCTTCTTCCAGATCTTGGCAATGGACTTGATTTGAAACCAATCGGAACCGTAATTAAAACTATCTTTGACCTATTTGGCGGATTGAAAATTTTAGCGAACCTTGTTCAACTAAAAGTTGGCTTTGCCGGATGTGGATTTGCTAAAGCTGGTGACAGCGCTCCCGGAATGGAAAATGCAGAGAAATCATTGATTGCTCCAATTTTGCAAACCATTCTTATGGGACCTCTCAGCGGGCGACCTGTTGAGTTAAAGTTGGGGTCTGTTCGCGCAACGATTCAACCCACAAAGACAGCCAGCCAGCTCGAATCAGAAGTCAATTCCATGAGAGACATGAAATGTGATCGAACTCGAGACAGAACTTGGGCTGCGACTCCCTTGGGAAATACTAAGTTTCGCACGAATTTTCAGCCTATGGCCGGAATGTGTATTTATCCTAGGACTTCAAAGCGAGTCTACGACATCAATAATAGTTCATTGAATCACGGAGATCCATTCAATGGCGCGCCCGATGAAAGTCATGAAGTACTTTTTGACTACGATGTCGCCTGTCCTGGCACAATCCTATTCAAGTGGGAAGTTTATTCTGGCTTAGTTGGTGATATCAATCGAATTGACCCAATCCATCCTGAGGTTGTACCGCCCATTCCTGCCGTTGAGACTCACCCAAATGTCGCTGCAGACGATGTTACAGCCGACATTTGTCCTACGTTCATCGCCAATGAACCGTATGAAAAGAGTGCTTTCAAATATCCGCACATCAATTCAAGGGTTACTCCTTTCACCCTTAGGACGACGACATATCCAAGTTATGTGAATATGTCTCGAGCCAAACCATTTGTGCACAGTATTAAGGATGGTTTGAAACCTTCTACTGATCTTACCACACCACCGACAGGCTGGCGCGGAGGCGACCCAAGAGAAGGAGCCATGGAAAAGATTACACAACTACTTAATTGTGCATCCGGCAGTGCTACCTCTTGTTCGGGCACAGACTCTCGTGGACCGTATATGGAAAGCACTGAAAATGAGGATGGCTCCGGCGCGAAGTTTAAATTCTACCCAAACATACAAAAACTTAACTGGCTTTGCCCAGCATCACCAAAAGACAGCGCAAATCCAACAACGATAAGAGAATCACTCAAGTTTCATGGAAGCGGTCCAAGAAACCGATGGCCTCACGCCGAAATTTCCGGAGCCAATTTGAGTGCGTACCCCAAACTAATCAACTGGCATAACGCCCGAGTAGATACTCTTGTCGACCAAATGGATTGTGAGGAGTACCAAAAATACGCGGAAGGACATCCGGTTGTCGTTGTTGCACCTCCAACGCCTTCTAACAGTGAATCCCATAGCTTCTGCGCTACAGGTGCTCATATGTGTTGGCAAACAGGCATGCAAAAGATGCTAGGTGCTAAATTAAAGGAAGGAGGCCTTTCATTTATCGTTCCAGAAAAAACAACAGCACTCGTGAACGGCGAAACAAAGTTAGAAGCATCTCTTCACTTCGCAAATTTTATGGCAAATCCGATTCGATCTAAAGTCGGCTCAGATTTTATTGGAAGAAATGACGGGACTAGTTTATCTCACTGTCCAAGAAACATGGACGTCAGCGTTCAATTAACAAACGGTGACACGATTCAAGTTTGCGATGTGCAACCAATGATTGGATTTATCGAAAAATTTGCGCGAAATTCTCCAACCAGCTCACAGTTAGCTAACAATGAGCTCATTGGGTTTGGAAATGCTAATTTGGCAAGCGGGGGGGCATTCCAGGCTCAAGATGATCTCAGTTATCAAGGATTAATATCGATCAGCCAAGCTAATGTTAGGTTCGAGAAAAAGTTAGCAAACGATCCCTATGAGCCAAGCTCTGGCGTAAGTTCAACGGCATCCTCCGCACCAACCACACCTGCACCATCGCTTTCAAAAAATTATCAACTTTTCTGGCCATCGTGGAAAGCATCTCTAGAACCTTCACGCGTGATGAGCAGGGCGTTACCGCCGGAGATAGCTCCCCTTCTTGAAGACTAGTTGCAGGCAACAAAAACCGCAAATCCAATTTGTCTTAAAGGCGATCGCGTAAATATCTCTGCAGAATATTTTTTAAGATGTCTGCGCCAATGTCTCTTCTCAAAGCTACACAATGTCGGCTATGGTCTGATGATCAATTTTTGAAGGCTAACAAGGTGCAAATATCAAATCTAAAGATCAGCCACCCTCCTGATTTTATAATGACACATGATCGTGTTGTTATCTTTCATCGCATCCATTTATATATCGCTTCAGCAAAGTTGATGCGTACTGAATCAATACCAGTTGCGCGTCGAAGTCTTTGGATTCCGGTAGGAAATGTACAATCGATCATTCGAAGTCGAGTCCAATATGGTGCGAGATTGAATGGCAAATTCCAAGAGCAGTCATGTGCTATTGAAATCACTTGTGGGGACTCAAATTTTCAAATTGTGTTGCGGCTTCCGCTTGGCCTTCTTGCAAATTAGACAGAACTGCTACAACGAAACTTTGTTAAATATTTCAAGTTATTTTTGGGAAATACCAATAATTGATTGTCACGATGTCGAAAATCTCGCCGATGCAGATTGAGCGGGGAGTTTAGAATGGATTTTCGTGATCGTTATCCTAATATTAAATTTTGGCCGGCCGCGGTTGCAGACCGATGCTATACTCCATTTCCTTACCGTCAAATGTTTCTAGGAAGACTTATTGAGTTCCCTGCTCCAGACGACTCGACTTCATTTCTAGTAATATCTCACTTTGATGAAACAGACTGCGATAGTCCAGGGCGATTCTATTGCTACGGCGTCGAAGCGCCAAAGGGGTATCACTTAAGGACTCAATTTGAAAGTGGACTCATCAACTGGACAGACTTTATGGCTCACCGCAATTGGCTGATAGAATTAACCAGTCAACTTTTTGATCAAGGCCCATGCAATGTCCGCTATGTATCACCAATGGACATCCACCCAGTTTGCAAAGAAGAGCTTCTCGATCTTGATACTAGGGGTGGGCCGCTAAAGATTCTCCATGACCACCTGCTTAGCAACTACGAGGCCGAGAAAACGTGGGCTAACAAATCTTACGTTGCGAAGGAAGAGTATTTTGAGTTCTTATCAAAATTCGGGTCGATGTTTGACTTGTCGACTACAAAAATTGCTTAAATTTGCGGGTAGGCTGTAACGGTACCGACCTTTAATTCTCAAAAACATCGACCTGAACCGAAGTTTAAGCTTCGACATAACAGACGTCAGTCAGCTCGTGAATGGATTCGTCGAGGACTATCCCAGCGTGAAGATGGCGGCAGCAAGAGAGTCTTGGAACTTGTGTCTAGAATTGGAAATTGAAAATAGACTGTTCGCAATTCAGTTCTTACCACTAGCACCAACCGCGTTTAGATCGAGGTTCAAAATTAAAGCCTCATACCAAGATCACTCGGTGTATTGCTTGTAAAGCCTGAGCAGATCTATATTGCCCGCTCACCACTAAAACCCAAGTGTCTTGTTCATACTCGTATTAGCAACCAAACCAAACACATTAAGTGGTGCGTCATATTGGCATAACTAGAGACTGCATGACTCTAGACTTTCAGCACAAAACTTATCAAATTCACCTAAAGGTGATAGGTCACCTCCAATCCGAACGAAGGAAAAAAATTGCTGAAAAGTCGGCCTATGAAAAATGCGATGCAGCAAATCAGTACTTTAAAGTACCACATTTTATCTAACATCTTATTTTAACAGATCTGATTCACCTCAATACTCGCCTGTTCTCTTTTAAGTCTCCTATAATTGCTGCCATGCCTGCGCGATCATCATTTAAAGGTCATTTTTTTTTGATTGATCAAACACTCCAATGCCTCTACACCTAAAGTGTCAGTGAACACTTTCAATTGATTTAAGGAGTCATCAGAATGAAAGCTTTAAAAGTTTTTGGATTATTATCAGGCATGTTTATTGGAGTGAATGCAGCAGCGCAAGTTGAGCCATTAAATTTTGACAATCATTTTGAATTCAATATGAATTTGAATTCACGTCAGGAAGTGATTCGCAATTTTCGCCAGTTGAATGCGGAAGTCAGCAGAGCTAGAATCGCAATTCACAGAGCCGAGTATGGCGCTCAGAATGTGACTAGATATGCGTTGGCATTTGAGCAACACATTGAGCATGTCATTTACACAGTTCGAACATCAGAGGACAAACCGACTCTTTTGCGAGTTCAGCAAGGCGCACAAGCGGCACGCCGTGATTTGCGGGTGGCATTAACTCGATCTGGACTGATGAGAGATCCTGTTGTGAATCAACATTTTGATCGTTATCATGCAACTGCTAACGTTGCATTTTCTGCTCTTGGTCGCTATAGACAATCCCTCATTCGAGACGACAATGGAGTCGGCAATTATGTATGCAGCGCAAGTGATAATGGCTGGGAAGAACATCGCGGTGGTCATACCGGCTATGGACGAAATATCAGACAGGCACAGCGCCAAGCATTGCAAAGCTGTCAGAGAGTTCATGGTGACTGCACTGTCGATTTTTGCCATCAACAACCTTGATGACAACTCTTTGTCAGTTGGCTGATCAGCAAATTCAAAAATAATCGAATCGCGTTTTACAGGTCACTAGCACTAAATATGCTAGTGACTTTTTTATAACTTGTCGCACTGGGTTTCAAAGTCAATTTTATTGCGACCCAAGGCAATCCGAGCATTCATTTCTGCACGACGAATTTCTCGAACCTTTATGGTTCTAGCATCGGTATATTTTTCAGTAGCAGGGTCAAACAGTCTATTCAGGACACCTGCCAGATGATATCCGCCACGGACTATAAGTTGCGAAATTTTATCAGTCCGAACTTTTGCATAACTCGTTGCGTCTGATGCTGGAACAGGTTCGTATGCCATGTCTCGGTGCTTATTAGCATACTCCACCCAGCGAAGCACATCGTCTTCCATTAAGGCCTTTAATTCGTCTCGACGCTCTTTTGCCTCGGCCTGCAACTTAGCAGTAAAGGTCGGATATATTTCCAGAAGATTTCGATTTTGAAACGCCTCGTCCGATGGCATTTGCAATGCGCTTTTGGCGATTCTATCGACAAGAACATCATCCCACAAAGCATGAAGATTGTTTGTGATAAAGGTTTTGATGGTATTCCCATTGGCATCCTTGCCATCAATTTGCAATGTTTGAGATACAATACAATTTAGACTCGGCCGAAAAATATTTTCGCCACAGTTTTGTTGTGCAATATTTCTTATTGGATATAAGGACAGGCCATCAAAGGTTATTGTTTGCCCATTACCGCCTGAATCAGAACCGCGACCACTGTGGAGAGGTTGGTGTGAATCACCTGCGATGTGGCCTAAAAATCGCAAATAACAAAGCCTCTGATCTTCTTTATCTGCCGGAAGAGACTGCAACTTGTCCTGAGCTCTTAAAGCCATCTG
The DNA here is from genome assembly GCA_026390495.1 of Pseudomonadota bacterium. Classification (GTDB taxonomy): domain Bacteria; phylum Bdellovibrionota_B; class Oligoflexia; order Oligoflexales; family RGVZ01; genus CAMDKS01. Next base: position 20,722 of record JAPLFV010000238.1, read on the forward strand.
AAGCAAATCACCGGTCGTCGGTGAGGTAAACGGCTCTTTGTTTTTTGGTTTTACTAAACTCGTCGGCTCCCAATATCCACCATCCTCAAAATTTATAAAATGATAGCCCGCTGTTGAGTTCCAAGGGGCAATCCGTTTGACTTGATCTGGCCAGGTACATTGCAACGCAAATGGTTCACCCTTCGTCATTTGGTCCACTACTGTTTTTGCAGTGGGAGTCAACAAGCCATATGCAACATGACAAACTGTCAAGTGGCCTAAATCTCCATAGGCAAATACAGAACTTGAAGCGAGCAAAGGAAGCATCAAAAAAGTTTTTTTTGCGAAAATCGAAGACATGAGTTTCTCCTTTAAAATTTGAGCTCGCACATTGACTCCTTTACCTTTGCCGCTACACAGTCATTCACGTTGTCTTGAGAGTCAGCTACAATTTTAACCGATGAACTCTGGCATTTTACGAAACTTGCGAGACGCCATTTTCCTTTGAACTCTTCGCAAGCGCAGCCGTAATCTTTTACAATAAAACAGCCTCCAGAAATCTCCTGCCATTCATTGATGGAAACCTCGCGAAAATCACCATCTTGGTAATCCGCTGAAACTGAATCCTTTAGTTGATTCTGACCTTTGGTAGATTTGCAACTTTCTGCAAAAACCAAAATAAAACTCAGGAGAAAGACTATTCTCATTTGTAGGTCCCTTTTTCTTTAGATCACCAATCCATCATTTGTTGTCGCATCCATGCACGAAAACCTTATCTTTTGAGCTTTGTCACAACTCAACAAACATCATCTCAAGCAGGATTAACGAAGTGTCTTACAAAATTATATACTAATAAAAGACATATCCCAAACCTAGGTATCCATTAACTAATGAACTCCTCGTCACAGAGGTTCCATTATTTTGGCAATCTGATTCGACTTTATGACATCGAGCGATATACAAAACGCGAGACTGCCCTCCAATCAGTAATGTCATGTACTTGGTAGGATCAACGGCGAGGTAGCCTCCCCATTGGTCGATAACAGTATCGTTGGTTTTTGACCGTTCAGTTGATTGCACCAGTTTTGCTGCATTCAACCCGATTCCCCATCTACGGACTGTCCAACGATACCACGCACCTCCACCGATCAACTGCGATTGGATTTGGTCTAAATTCTCCCCTTGAAAGGGCGATTCGAATGGTATCATTGGCGTTTGAAGCATGGCTCCCCGGACTTCTAAAACCAAAGTATGCCGCCTATTCGGGTTGCGAAAAAACAAATCCACACCTAGACCAACTTGCCCAATATAGGACGATATGGGTTGCCCACTACTTTCCACCCCCAGTTCAGATTTCCATTTTGCTTGCCGTCCATGGCCCGTAGCCTCAGCAAAAAGATGAAGTGGCTGAAGTGGAACGGTACGAAGTGTTAGAAACCCTCCTGAAACGGATTGCTTTGAGTGGCGAGAAATTTGCTTTTGCGATGCGAATGTATTCTCGGTTCCGCCATAGATTCCCAATACGACTTCTGACAAACGTAATTCAGGAATAGAATCGTCCTCTATATAATGGACAGTCTTGCCTGATGGATCAAATTGAATGGGTCCTGGTGCTGAAGGCAACGGCACCAATTCTATTTTAGGGGGCTCAGGAGCAGGGATTGGTTGATCACCTACTATCATTTCACGGGGCTGCTGTGATTGAGTTACAGGTTGCTCCTTGACGATCACAAACCCCGGGTCAAAATGTGAAATAGCATCTTTTGCAATCCGCGAGTTACTATTTACAGCGCGAATTTGAACTTGAATCGCTTGCGGATCTGACGTTCTCATGATTGACGATGAAGGTTTCAAACTCACTAGGCGCGATTTAAATATTCCGTTCGCTTGAATATTGAGGTAATACGCCGTTGCACCATCTACTTCGCTCCACTTTAATTCCACAGTCTTTGCAGGTGAATCTGAAGAATTTTCGCCCACTGCGCTGGGTGCAGAAACTGGTTCAATAGCTGCAAAGCTTCCACTGGCAAAACTTGAAACCTCGGCCCCATCTTTACTGATACGACTCATAGGATTGACCCGCCAATGATAAACTGCTTCTTTTGGAGATTCCCACTTCAGCTTATGACCTCTAACCTCAGATTTAAAAACTGATGTGCCAAATTTTGAATCGTCAGAAATTTCAATCAGATAAGTTTGATCTTTACCTGGGGCCTCCCTCCAAGAAATTTCCACTGGAATTGGCGCACTTATAGACAGATTTGCTTTAAAAATGAGCAAAACTGTAAAGTATAGCTTGAATCCCCAATGGTCGTAGTTGTCAAAGATAAAATCCTTGGATACAGTTCTCACTCGATTACAGAAATTTAAATGCATACAAAGCTCCATTATCTCCACTGAGATCGTGGAGTGGTAATGCCCGAGGGCCTCAGAACTGATTTTTTGACTCATTTCATTATAGAGCCTTTTTGCTCTCAATAGGAATAGTCATTTTCGACAAATTGAAAGGAATACATTAATGAATTCATTTGCAAAGCAAGTTGAGATGGGGCACGAGCAAGTTGTTTTTTGTCACGATCGAGCGACGGGCCTTAAAGCCGTGATTGCAATTCATGACACTACTTTGGGCCCTGCTTTAGGCGGTACCAGAATGTGGGACTATGCAAACGAGTCAGACGCGTTGTTTGACGTCCTTCGACTTTCTCGAGGAATGACATATAAAGCTGCCTGTGCAGGCTTGAATTTAGGAGGCGGCAAAGCTGTCATTATCGGCGATGCAAAAAAAATCAAGTCTGAAGCTTTGTTCAGGGCCTTTGGACGATTTGTAAATAGTTTAGGCGGTCGATACATAACTGCCGAAGACGTCAATGTGAACGTTAACGACATGGAATGGTGTGCTTCTGAAACAAACTATGTCACCGGTATTTCTAGCCGCCCAGGCGGCTCTGGCGACCCTTCACCTGTAACAGCATGGGGCGTTTTTCATGGAATTAAAGCGGCTGCAAGGCACCGTTTAGGAAAAGATTCTTTAAAAGGCATGAAGGTCGCAGTTCAAGGTGCTGGTGCCGTAGGTAAGTACCTTTGTGGATACTTGAGCGAAGAAGGAGCGCAAATATTTATTAGTGATATTGACTCCGTGAAAACAAAGGCTATGGCTGATAAGTTCGGTGCCAAAATTTTAGATGGCCAGCAAATTTTTTCTGCAGATGTGGATGTATTTGCTCCATGTGCGTTAGGTGCAATTATCAACGATGAAACCCTTCCAATGCTTAAATGCCCAATCATCGCAGGTGGTGCGAACAATCAGTTGCTTGACGAGAATAAGCACGGAAATATTTTAAAAGATAAAAAAATCCTATACGCTCCTGACTATGTCATCAACGCTGGAGGACTTATAAATGTTTACAATGAACTCCGCGGTTACAATGCAGAAGTAGCTAGAAAGCAAGCAGCATCAATCTACAATACCCTTTTGCAAGTTTTTGAAGATGCGGATAAGCAAGGAATCTCAACACATGCTGCGAGCAATATTTTTGCAGAGCGAAGAATTAGTGCCGTTCGCGCGGTGACTGCGTTCAAGCACACATATGACAATCAAAGTTGGATTCGTCGCTAGATAGAGTTTGCTCCTGGATGAACTGGCTCGACGTTGCATGTTGCAGAAAAATGCTTATTTACATGAAGTAAACTCCACTTTTTCGGCTCCATGCGCCTTGATTCAGTTAACTCCCTACAAGCTCTAAAAGTGGCAAAGGAAGAGTTTTTTGAGGACACGAACGTTAAATGGCGACTAATAAAATACGTGTCCTAACAATTTCGAAGCCATACGTCTCGGCGGCCTATCGCCAAAAGCTCACAGACCTTAGCAAAGATGGCCGGTTTGAGATTGCGTTAATTTGTCCTTTAAGATGGGATCAAAGAAGTTTTGAAGAAAGTGCCAACGACACTTTCCCAATCTGGAAACTGCCCATTTCTTTCAATGGCTGGAATCACTTCTATTTCTATCTCGGCCTTGAACGAGTCTTTAGGGAGTTTCGCCCTGACATTGTAAATATTGAAGAAGAACACTATTCGATTGTAACACTTCAGGCCACGCGGCTTGCGAACAAGCATCACTGTAAGACCATTTTTTACACTTGGCAAAATATCCACAAAAATTACCCGTTACCATTTCGGTTGATTGAAAAATTTGTCTTTCGGCATGCAAGTATCGGTGTCTGCGGCAACGAAGATGCCGCCAAAATCATTCGAGATAAGGGCTTTCAGGGAGCAACCCCAGTCATTCCGCAAATGGGAGTCGATCCAGTACTATTTTCGCCCCCTTCATATGAAGAGTCCTTCAAAAGGAATTTGCGCACCCAACTTGGATTGCGTCGAGAGAGTTTTTGGATGTCCTATTTTGGTCGATTGGTCCCTGAAAAGGGCATAGATTTGCTATTGAAAGCAATCCCATTGATCACAACTGAACATCCCGAAGTTAAATGTATCATCGTTGGGGATGGCCCCGAAGCCAACAAATTAAGGGAACTCTGCAGAACACTGGCAATTGAAGATCGGGTTTCATTTATCCGAGAGGTTCCTTCAACGGAAGTCCCACGATATTTGCAAGCAGTGGATGTGCTCTGTTTGCCGTCTCTAACTAAACCGAATTGGAAAGAACAATTTGGACGAATCCTAGCAGAAGCCATGACAGCGGGTACCGTCGTCGTTGGTTCTAATTCTGGAGAAATTCCTCGCGTGATTGGAAAATGCGGTTTGATTTTCGCGGAAGGCGATGAAAAGGCACTCGCTGGCGCCGTTAAAAAACTGATTGAAAAGCCGACGCTTTGGAAAGAGCTTCAAATGTCAGGAGTGAAATTGGCAAATGAACACTATTCTAGTCAGGCGGTTGCCAAAGAATTTTCTGAGGTATTTGCGAGTCTGAGGCCCAAACAAGACTCAGATTCCAATGTCTCTATCTAGAGTCTAGGTGTGTTATTCTTCAATTTTTAGCGTTTCGCGCTAGCGAATACTACTTCGCAGCGCCAAACGAGAAAAGGGCAAGGCGACGATAAAAAACCCGACGAAGATAGTACATTTGGTACAGCGAGGAGGGTTTTTTGAAGTCAACGCAGCCATTTTTATCGTTTCGCGCTAGCGACTAATTTTTGGAAGAAGAATTGCGCCTCAGCACATCCTCAATTTTCGCATGAATCTTCGACAATTCCATTGTCATTCGATATCGGTCAGCTTCATGCTTCATCAATTCTCCTCGCGCCGCAACAATTCTGTTGTCCACTTCTTCAATTTTTTTAAGAGTTGCCTCTGCCGCTTGCTTTAGATCAATACTTGCAGATTCATTGTGGACGCGAGTAACTGGATCCACTGCTGTTTGCCTGTTAAAAAACCAGACAGTTACGGGAAATGACAACACCAAAAAGGTCATTGACCACCATTTCATAATTACCACCTTTCGAAAAATATCAATCAGAGGTAGCTGATCTGTATTCGTCCAAACTTTTCGTTTTCGGTACGAAATTTTCAATCATTGTTTCAGTTGGGTCAATATATTGTCCAACCACAGTACCATCGTCGCGCTTGGCAGTATCAGAATCACGAGCAGACTTTCCGTTAAAATCAGTGATGGCCCTAATTGCAATTGATACTGCGTCTTGCGGTGTGCCACCTTTTATCTCGGTCTCTGATTCAGATGCATCAACACCACCTACTTCTGCATCTACATCAGATTCGGCGAGAGTTTGATTATCGCCCAATCTCATAGTTGTTCCTCTATCAGGCGTTGATTCGTTCAATTCTGCTTTTTTTGAAGATTTTGTTTTTGGCACTTCAGCTATCGATGGATCTTCGAAGTCCCTCTTCTGCTCATCTTGTGACACCTGATCATTATCACTTAAAGTGGATGGCATTTGACTATGTTCAGAGGTAGATACCTGGATCGGTTCTTTGGAGGAGTGCATCCAATCGCTATAAATAGGAGTCCGATCATTTGCTGTCAAAATACCGATCTTAAATTTAATAGATGTGTTATTCACACTTTCAGGCCGCATCACCTCTAGGTATTTTCGCACTGAGTGCTTTACTCTAAACATGGCACCTGATGTTTGTGACATCTCTCCATTTGAATCAATAGAGATCTTTCCGCAACAGCCAGCAAAGACCTCCTCACCATCTTTACCCAAATATTTCACTGCAACAACCACCTCGCCAGAATGGATCTTCGATTGATTCAAACTACTAAGATCGACTCTAAAAATATCTCGGTCACTGTTCGAGAAATGAGAAACACTCTCAATTTTAATGGGAAGCGTACTTGGCAAACCTCTTGCAATAAGATTTTTAGTTGGACCAGATTTTATTTTTGCTTTAACCGCAGCTTCAACAGCCATGGAAGCTTCTAGCTTCGCATCTACCATTGTAATGGCATGACTAAGCGAGCCACGTCCTCCACCTAACGATGCAGACGCAAAAAACCGATCAAGGTTGTCGCTCATTTGTTGAAGAAGTGTCTTCTCCTGTTCTGCAAGCGCACCATGTTCGGAAATAGACTTCGTCACCTCTGCGGCGACTAACTTTGCATGTTTCTTCTGTGAACTTTCTTCTCCACCACCCACTTTTTGATATGCAAGCCATCCTGCAGTTCCGATTCCGCAAACTGCAGAAATTGCAGTCAATCCAGCTACGCCAATCAACATTCTTGAACCGATTCTAAAATATCGAGCGATACCGCCTGGCAGTGTCACTTCTATCATGATAGGTCCATTGCTCTGGCTTGCGTGCTTATTCATATCTGGGGCATCTTCACCAATGGGAAGATCGTCCTCCAATAGAATATCTTTTTTAGCGTCATATACAGGCATTTCTTGGCCCTCCGGCATCAGCACTCAAAACTGAACTCAACCACATTGGCTGAATCAATCTAAGTATTCTTACTGATACATCTGGTTTCGGAGCGGACAAATTATTCTTTAGGTCTTAAACCATTAATATTGCAAACAAGCACCAACACCAAACTTAAATGAACTTGAATAATAGAGGCTGCAACTATGCGCATTTGGGGAAGATTGTTTGACAACTTCCAAATCATCAAAAATATAAGGTAGGAAAAAAATTCCCAGTAACACATCGCGGAAAGCTATAATTTATTAGTGAACAAAATGTGTTCCTTGCTGAATCCATTTTCATACTGCCTTTTGAGGATTGCCTCAACAAGTGCACCATCTGACGATTTCCCAGTGGTAAGTAACCAAAAATATCGCCGATCTTCGCTACCAACGGCAATCCAACTATAATCACCAGAAAACTCGAGCACTCTCAAATCAAATTTCAGCAACCAAAAAGCCTTTACAGACCATTTGGTAGAATCCTTTCCTAAGCCTGGGGCAATCGAGAAATTGTATTCCTTCATCGATCCATCTTTTTCCGCAGAAAAAATCCACTGCCCCCGAAATTTTCCTTCAACATCTTTCTCTATCTTGACATTCATTAATGCAACGTCCGGATCAAAGTAGGTAGGAATTCGAGCAGCAACTGACCAATCTCCAGCAATTCGCTCCAAATCCATTGCTGGAGCCGAACTCAATGGAGATAAGTTCACTGGTGCCTTGGAGCAATAGACAAAAAACAGTACACCGCATAGCAAACATGCTGCGTTTAAAATTGCGTTAAGACGCATTTTCCAAGATTTAAAAGTCATGCTTTACCACGAATTGCTCTCCCGCTCTGTCTGTTATCCCAATCCACATGGAGGTGAGAACGGCCATTTTCACCTGATTCAATGGGAATTGAACCTGCTTTACAACTTCATGTCTAACTGAAAATCTCAAGCCGCTTGTCTTATCTGCCGCCTGACCGAGTTCATTCAGCACCAGATCGGGATTGGACTTTAGGTCAAAATCCCTTCCATCCGTATCGCGACCTACCAATTTTATCCAAAACACTCCAGACTGATGTTCAAAAGACAGGTTTTTAAGGGTAATCTGACCAACAATCTTATCATCTCCAATTTTCAGCAGTCTGCCACTCACGTACATTCTATCTGAAATAGGAAAATTGATAGGTCCTAGCATTGTTGCGTTTGAAGGGAGGCCAGATACCTCTGCCGGTCTAGCAGAGCTTTGCAAAGAGACTTCACCTGCATCACGATTTTTACTAGCATGAACCCGAACGTCTCGGTCCGTCTTCGCAAATTCCCGAGTAGAGAGCATCGAACTACTGACTGAAACTTCTGGCAATGGACTCCGCTCAGTTTTTGGTGAAGGAATCGCATCCCTTTGCGTTTCTCGCGGGATAACCGAAACATCATTTAATGTACGAGTTTTAGCTGCACCCGCAGAAGGCGCCTGAATCAAAGCGGGGGCGTCTTTAATCATGACATTAGCCGAATCTGCTTTACGAACAAACAGGCTTGGGTTAATGACGATCACATAACTAAGCAAGCATGTCGAAAATAAGCCCCAAACAACAATTGCTGGTAAGACTACAAGAAGTACCTCAAATTGCTTACGCGTCATAGAAAGCTTGCGTTTCGTTGGCAAACTTCTATCGCCCAGTTCTATTGTAACAAAGTGGCTAGACTGATTCTGATTCATTTTTTGAGCGTCGCTCCCCAATTGTTCAAAAGACAAACGTCCTTATCCCTATCATAATCCCTAGGGCGAGAATCGCTAAATAATTTCTTCCTTTAAATAAAAAACACACAAAAAGAACAACAAGAGAAAAGTACACAACAACACACTCATAATTCTGCTTTTTTATAATTTTACAAAACACACTAGGCAAAAATTCACGTGCTAGTAGGCAAAAAATTCTCAAGTTTAGAGCCGCATAGACGAAACCCTAGATGCGAACAAATAAGAAAGGATATTTAATGTCTATTGCTAGACCTAAACTAAATTTAAATTTCTGGGCATGCATTGCAGCTGTCCAGTCACCTAGATTTGTTTTAGTGTCCATTTCTCACCTGGTACTGACATTTGGAATATCGGGCTGCTTCACCTCTAGCATGTACAAATTCCAAAGCCAACCAAACGAAGCAAGTGTCTACTACATGAACGGTACTGAGAAAACATTGATAGGACAGACTCCTATCGATTATACAAAGGCCGCTCTACCAAGTGATACGCCATTTGTGATTATTTTTGAAAAACCTGGATTTGAAACAAAGGAGATATCTGTATCACCTACCGACAATAGTCAAACTACAGTCAGCGCAAATCTTAAAAGTAGCAACGAGGGGCCAAGTGATGCGGCGACGAAACGAATCCGAGATATCTTAAAGAAAGTTTTTGCAGTTCAAGAATTAACAGCAAAGCAAAAATATGTTGATGCACTAGCTGCACTTTCTAAACTTGAAGATTCCGAACCATCATTGGCAGAGATTAATGTCATAAAAGGAAGTATATACCTCATGTTGAACGACAAAGTAGAGGCAAGAAAGCAATGGGAAAAGGCTCTAAAACTCGACTCAAGCCTTGACGAGATTAGAACGCGTATAAAAAATTTACCATCCTCGTCCAACAAAAGTGAGGTGTCAAAATGAAACGCCTCAATAAATCGCTCATATTTGGATTCTTCGCTGCGATTCTAGCGATTTCAACAGCAATCAGCCTTGAGATCGAAGGCATGAGCGCAGCTGTGTTTCTACATCCCGTGGGACTCATTGCTGTGTTTGGTGGGATTTGCGCGACAGCGTTTATATCAACGCCGATTCATGAATTGAAACGCATTCTCCAGAGAACATACTATGTCATTAGATTCCCTCGAAATAATTTCATGGATACCCTTCGAGAGACAATGAGCGTCAGTGTCGGCCTAAATAGAGACATTCAATATTTAGAAAAAAATGAATCTAAAATAAAAAATATGATGTTGAAAGATGGGCTAACATTGATGTCGATGGGTTACAAATCAGAAGATATCAGACGTTTGATGGAAATCAAAAGAGAACAAAATGAAACGGCGTTAGGTGAAAGCTCAGTATTCTTTTTTAGTATGGCAAAAATGGGACCAGCCTTCGGTCTGTTGGGAACATTGATAGGTCTAATCATCCTTCTTTACTATCACATGAGCTCTGGAGATATGTCTAAAATTGCAAGTTCGATGGGAATTGCTCTGACAGCAACCCTTTATGGAGTTGGTGTCGCAAACGTCCTATTTTCTCCACTCGCCGACTATCTGCAATATAATGCAGAACGCCAAGTTACTCTCGATAGCATGATTATTGAAGCTGTAGCTCAGATTAAGGAAAGACGCCATCCAGTATATCTCCTCCAAGCATTAAAATCCTATATGCCAAGAGAGGATTACGATGCCGTGGAAAAAATGATGCAGAACGAGCTTTTAAAATCAAACAGTAGCAGCTCGACCCAATCAGGAACGAAAGGAGACGGTGCTAAAAAAGCAGCTTAAACTATGAAAAAGTACTATTCACAAAATCGTATAAATATGATCAAAAAGAGAGAGGTCGAAACTTGGATCTACTCTTATGCTGATCTTGTTACGAATTTGTTAGCACTCTTCATAATGCTATTTGTACTGTCCAATAGCTCGTCTAAGTCCAGAGCAGATTTTATTACTGGTATTGAACAATATGTAAAATCCAAAACATACGCTACAGGAAGAATCGGCACCGGGCAAAGTGAACTAGATGATTTGCATCAACTCATAAGTCAGGCCATTCAAAAGAGTGATATGAGCGGTCAAGTCAACCTAACTCGCAGACGAACCGGCATTGAATTAACATTCGAAAGCGCACTTGTTTTCGATGTAGGTACTGCAAAACTACTTCCAGAAAGTCTGGATATTTTGCAACAGGTCGCATCAATTGCGTCAGCTCTTCCAAGCAAATATTTTTTGATTGTCGAAGGCCACGCAGATAGCAGACCAGTCAATAGTGGACTATATCCATCGAACTGGGAGCTCAGTTCAGCCAGAGCTGGGTCTGTTGTAAGAACGTTACAATCTATGGGCGTCGCTTCCACTCGCATGCGTGCCGTAGGCTATTCGGATACCAAGCCAATTGAAGAAGACAAAGAGTCGGATAAAAATCGTAGAGTTGTCATTAAGATCGATACTGAAATGGATGGTGGCCTATGACGCCAATATCCAAAATGCTTCCCAAATTCTTCCGACTCGCGGCTCTTAGCTATCTTATGCTAATGAAAGCTGAAATATGCTCTGGGCAACAGACCTTTAAAGACATTTTTGAATCCAAGATTCAAAACAAGCTCGATCGCATCCTACTTCCTGAAGAATACCTTGTTGATCTCAAAATCCTTGCAGACGCTAAAGCGGGTAGCACTTCTGCGAACGGTCAATATTTGCCGGGCTTAGAAGTTCTTGGACCATTTGCAAATGATAAGATGGACGACTCCATTGCGCAGTTACCGAATAACTTTGCAGGCAAAGCAGATCTACTCATTGTGTTTGACAAAAAAGTTTCAAAGGAACGTGCAAAAGTTGCTCAAGATATTGTCAACAGACTCATTGAAGCTGAAGGTCTAAAATCAAAATTTAAAGTCGCGACGATGCAAAAGGACATCAGTAAAGTCCCTGCTCCGCCTGAGGCTTCTCAACCTCCTAAAGATCCACCATTTATCGATCAAATCATTAAAGAAAAGGACTTTGTAAGT
>JAPLFV010000238.1:32340-37827 GCA_026390495.1 Pseudomonadota bacterium
ATTTACTTTGTGCTTCGCAGGCTACTTATAACTCCTTATTCTGCTTCAGCACAGAATCCGCAAACTCCGCCGCTTTCACAACCTTTTAATCCTGGAGTTGGCGACCAAAACTCAAACGCAAATAGTACAACAGATAGCAAAAACGGAACAAAGGAGTTTCAGTATTCTAAAAAAGAGGCTCTATTTCAGTCGATTCGCGAAGTTGGAGACGAAGCCAAAGAACAGCCCAAGAAAGTCGCTAGAATTTTAGCTAGGTGGGTCATGCAAAGTCCGGAATTGACACGAAGTGCGGCATTATTTGTCAAAAATTGCGATATAAAAACCGTCGAAGCTGTTTGCAAATCCATGCACCCTTCCGACCTTGAAAAAATAATTGCCATTCAAATTGACGAATTTGATCCATTGGGAGATGAGAATCAGCGAGTGATTGACAGAATGAGATCTGACCTTGCCGTTCTTGCATCAGAACATCTTATCAAGGAACGTCCCGATCCTCTAAATTTCCTAAAAGTCTTGAGTGATGAAGACATCAAATCAATGTTAGAAGATGAAGACGCGTCAACAATTGCTATGGTAGCAACTCAAGTGCCAGCTCACAGAATGCAAAAGCTATATGATCAACTCTCGACAGAAGCTATGACGGTCATCATCGCACAGGTTTCAACGCTTAGAAATACGACCATAGAGGATTTTGAATCCATAAGGGACCGTCTTAATTCCAAGGCAGAGAAACTAGCGACGAATTTATTTACTGATAAAGATCGTTCAAACTCACTGCTTCAAATGATTGCAGGTGTCAAATCGCCAACTTTGCAAGTTTCTCTCATGCATGGTCGACAACGATCAAGTCTATGTCAAAGTAAGATCAAATATTATACTTGCAACAGATCTCGAATACCTTCCTAGTCGCATTAGGACAGTATTGATCCAAGCTATTGATGCCGACACTATGGGCATTGCACTTTCTGGATTTAAACAAAATTTTGACTTGCTTTTAGATGGGCTACCTGCTGCCTATCAATCAGTTTTTAACGATTCAAAAAACCGTACCAACGATCAAGTTTCTATCAATATCGCTTGGGGGAAAATTGCAGGAACTCTTAGTGAATTTATATCAAGTGGAGTCGCCTCAAAAACTGAAATTGCAAATGCTATAAGACGAGCAGAATCTCGCCTCAATAACAACGAAAACTCAGAGGACGATCAATCCAACAACGACTCTGACGAGGCGAATTTCCGTGGCGTGGCTTAATTCTAAAACTCAAAGAACAATTACCCCTCAGATAGAGATCGTGTTCTTGATATGGACATTCAATGCTCCATTTGCCAGAAGTGAGACATTTGAACTTTCAACTGGCTTAGATAAAACACAAGTTGTAAGTTCAGCTTATCAGTCTCCACAAATCAGCGTCATGCACATCCAAGCCACATATACTCGACCGATCCTTGGCCGTTGGTCAATCTTAGGTCAGTATCACATGAATCTAAAAAATTCTTTTACCTATGGAGTTGTTGGCGTGACTTACGACTCGGAGGATTTTGTGTCGAGAGGAGGAGCCATTGCTCTTGATGGCACGGCTGAGGTGACAAAGAACCCAATTTGGGTTTACAGAGGATCCTTTGGTCTCGGTCTATTCAAATACGTCGACACACTTAAAAGTAACGACCCGTCTTTAGGCAGTCGTAACTTAGTTCCAATTCAAGCCGATCTTTATGGTCTAAAATTCAGTGTTTCAATCATTCGATTCTTGAGCGAACGATGGGGCATTTCAACAGAAGCTTCTTATAGCGCCGCTTCGGCACAAAATTTTGGAATCTCAAATACCTCAATCAGTTTTGGCTCAATATTTAGAAACTGATGCATTATTCATGATATTAAAAATAACTCTAGAAAAGCCCTCTTTTTAAGGTAAACAGACCATAGTCAAGTTGAAGCCTTGTTTCCTTTGAGGTGCTGGGGTATCGGTGAACCTCGCTTCCAAACTGAAAAAGCAAAACCCAATCTTTGGAGATCTTATACCCAAGGTCCGTATGCGGACTATAGGATGTGTACATTCCATAATTTGGCACATATAGAGGCGTCGCTGTCAGCATCATACTCAAAACATATTTCTCTTGAAAAAAAGATTGAAACATCACGGACATCAAAGGAGCTAAAACCTGCTGAGGGATGTAAATGACTTCTGGACTGTTAGCGCCAAGTGGAGCTCTCTTGATCTGTGCCAAGAACATTTCAAAACCTGCACTCGTTCTTAGCAACAGAGATCCTTCAAAAAAAGAAAAGTCCATAAAACTCGCCGCTCGAACCGTTGTCGTTTGGGGAACCACTGTTGACGATGCACTGGTCAAAAAACCCGACAATTTTAATCCCAAGGCACCAAGCATTTCTCTTCTTTCAATGCCAGCTAAACCAACTAACCTTTGTCCCCTGCGCTCACCCGGCACCTCTCGTCCGTATCCAATCCCACCACCAAAGCCGCTATCAATTGAGGTCTTCTTTTCTAACAATGGAACTTGAGTCAAATATATCCTCAATTTATTTTGATTAAAGACAGCAATGCGCTGAGAATAACCCCTTCCAGATGGAGACATTGTGACTGTATTTGAAATCACATTGGGCATCGATTCCAATTTTATGTCACGAAACCCTTGCACTTTAACTGTGACTGGTACCGCTACAGATTGATTCAGTTCTAAAACAAAAAAACCCTCTGATGTAACGGGGACAACATTTCCATCAATACTAACCTGAGTTAGTTTCGCAAGTTCAGCGGTTGAAAGACTTTTTAATGCCTCTAACGTTACAACATTCTGTTGGCCGTCCTTGTCAGAGTCTGCCTTCCCTTTACCGCTCGATATTGAAACCGTCGACGCAACGCCAAGATTAATCAAAACTCCATCTTCGCTATCGGAGGACTCTTCAATCTCTATTCCTGGAATCTTACTTTTCATTTGACTAAGAAGCTTTGCGCCGCACTCTTCACTGTCTTGGGCAACGCTAAATGATATAGTATTGATGCGAGTCTTTAGACTTGCCAATATCGCCATAAATCCAATCCAGCGCGGATGTTTTGTGCACAAGTCCATTTCTGACGACTGGAGTTTAAAATTTGCGATGGTCACACGATTGGAGCCCACTGTTGGTACTTTGATGGGCACTGAGTCTTGATTGTCTGCCTTGGGTCGACGTAATAGGCCCTGGTCCGCAGTGGCCAAGTCGGACTGACTGACATTCTCAGACTCATTGGACGAACTTTGCGATCCATCTGGCAATGGTTCTAGCTGAATATTCTTTTCAAAAACTGATACCACGCCTTCAAACACACGACCATAGACCACACGCGAAACTGGACCGGTAGAAGTCGAATCAATGGTCAATCTTTGAGAAAATGCGGCTGGAGCAAAAACAACCGATGCAATACTAAAAGTTAGTAGTCGTCTAATGAGTGAATTTGGTCCCTTACACATTCATTTTCAATCCCATCCACGAAGTAAGTCAATTTTTCCAGCCTCTACTTTAATGGTTTTCATCTGGGAAATTTTTCCATTGGTCTTCACTGCTATTTTATATTCACCTGGGCTTAACTGAACCCTACTTACATATAGACCCTTAGGCAATAGAGTCCAAGACCTCGTATCCGCAGTTTCGGTGGCCGCGGTTGCAGCATTAGCCAGAAGTCCTCCCAAAGGGCCAAATTTTTGGTGTGCCTGGTCTGCGATCTGCCCCTTCACCAAAAGCCTGGTCATAGATTTCGCGACCATTCTTGTGCGCCTGTTATCCAATGTCTCTTGAGCAATCTTATCCATATAAGCGGTGTTTTCACTTTCAACAAACGACTTACCTTCAATCTGCATTCCAGTCTGTCCCGGGCTAAAATATTTCACATCCAGTTTAGGAAATGAAAAACGCACGACCTGACGACCAAAAGGAATCAAATACTCAAATTTCGTTTTTGGAGTCACTCGCCCAATCTCATGTAAAGTAATGATCTCACCTTTTGATAAAACAGATTTTGCCGCGTCTTCAGGCGATTCTTTTAATATCTCAGAATATTTGTCTTTTAAAATTTTTACTCTATCATCACGCTTTCTAAATGCCAGGAGCGCATACGTCGCCTTTACGAGCGACCTCGGCACCATACTACCTTGCACAAACTGCTTAAATTCACCTTCATATAACGAAATAGCCTTCCAATACTCAACAATGGCATTATCCCACTCTTGTTTTGCTTCATAGACAATTCCAGATAGATAGCGACCATGGGCATCATCAGAATATTTGTTTTTGTGAGAATCATCATATTTCTGATTAATCTCTGTCAATTTTGTACCTATTTTTCTGGCAGAAATTCTGGCCTCATCCAATTTTCCTTGACCTATGTAATGATGGGCCAGCATCGTGTGAATCGCTACCTTCTCATAGTCCTCACCTTCATAGTCAGTGCTCGAATCGCTAATGACGAAGGACGTTGCAGTATTTGCAATACTGGTTGTAAATAGCTCATCAGCAATTGAGTCAGCTTCTAGAAACAATTTCTTTGTTTTAGAAGTCTCGCCCATACGATCATAAATCGTAGCGGCTTCCAGTCTCCATAAAAGTCGATCCGTCCGACTTTCCATGGACCCAGATTCCTTTAATGCCTTCAATGCACCATCCCATTCTCCTCGGTCGTATGCAGACCTCATTTCAACTGTCTTTTCAGAATAAGAGGCACACCCACCAATAAATATCAAATGAGCAACCAAGAAGGCCCAAAAATTGAGCCTTCTTAATTTATTATATGCAATTCTCATATTGAAAAATAACTCGCTAGTTAAAACTAGAATGAAATTTGAAGGTACTATTTGCATTTAAGGGTTACCAGCTTGCGCCAGATCGCTTAAATTTCTTTTTAACTTCATGTTTTTCAGTCCACTGTATCTCTGCGGATTCCAAGTTTATGAGCTTTAATTGTGTCTGATAACTCACCGTTTTAATTCCTTCTTGAGTATGTACTTGACTGGAAATAGCTCCGGCTAACATAAAATCTGCGCCAATTTGATTCCCTTTTTTCTTTTTAGTGGCATCACTGACAGCGCCGCTATTTTGGTACTCAACTTCTTTAAGAATTTGTTCGCGTCGACCTTTTTCCACAAAACGTACTTTTCCGCTGTTTACCAATTCAGTCTCCAGAAACTCAGTAATTGATTTCGTATCAATATGCTCGTCACTGCGGTTTTCAATGTCTTGAACAATCACAATAGGTTTTTTCCCAGTGTTTGCACGCTTAAACTCTTCAAGCCAAGGGCGACCAAGACAAGATGTAATCATCACCTGCGATGTTTTGCGCGCATCAGTCTCATTCCATTTATCATCAATAATTTCTACTTTCTGCGGATCTTGATATTCACCTTCAAAGCTCTTAGTACAACTAGAGGCAGCGGCAATACAAACAGTTAATAGAGCTCCGTGTTTTGTCAAATTAGCAAACATGTTTTGATTCCCCT
>JAPLFV010000041.1 GCA_026390495.1 Pseudomonadota bacterium
CAAGGTTTGTGCAGCAATTCTCAATATCTACCAGTTTCAAAAATCAATTCGTTCTAGTTTTTCATTAGCCTATTTGAATTCCAAGTGTGGGATAAAGTCTAAAGGCTATTTGTCAGATGTAATGCACGGTAAGAAGAAATTGTCGCCGACACATTTCAAGCCGTTGGGACGAGCCTTAGGCCTGAGTGGTGATCCACTTGAATATTTTGCACTCCTTTGCGAAAGAGATTTTGAAAAAATGGATGCATCGAAGCTACAGCTGGTAGAGCAAAAGTTAGAGAAAAAGAGGCTGTCACTTAAAGTTCGTGTTATTGAAAGTCATAGCAAAGGTTTATCAATATTGGATTTTGATACCTTTGCTGCGATGGGGCTGTTGCAAGAGGCTCCAACAGGTTATGCGATTACAAGTCTTTTGAAGAATCGAACAGAAGTCGAAACATTGAACTCTCTGAACCGACTTCACAATCTAGGAATCATTCGAAAGAATGAGGATCAAACGTTCAGTGTTGATGAAAGGTTCGTCCACATACAAGGTGGATTGCGAGACATGATCGTACAGAAATTGATTCGATCATCAATCCAAAGAGCTGACGAACAAGTTGTCAATTGGTTAGGAAATCCGGATCTCTCATTTTTTAACTCAGCAATAATCAGCGTTAAAATTAGTGAATATAAATCAAAATTAGCGGCACTGAGAGAGTTTATTCGGGAAATGCATGTTACTTTGGAAAGCTCTGATGGTGAAGAGATCGTTCAAATTAGTGTCCAGGCCTTTCCTATTAGAGGTAGTGAGAGTTAGTAGCATGAATTTCAACAGCAATATTTTTAGCGACGTGCGCATTGCTTATATTTTAAATGATCTAAATTCATTCATAATAAATTCAAATCGACTCGGAAGCTTTCGATGCTTTTTAGAGATTTGAAGAATTGGATCTACCACTGATTTTTTAAGAGGAAATATTTTTGGCTTTGGCTTGCATGTAGAGGCATCACACGCAAAGTCGGGCAACGCTGTAAAACCTAATCCTTGTGATACAGGGTCAAGAATCCGCGTGATTTGGTTCATAAACCCACGAATCTTAAAGTCGTCCATACCGTGGAACTCTCTTGGGAAGTTTTGCTGCAAAAGCCTCGAGGCGTGGTGAAACCCATCTGGATGATTGATAAGGCCAAGGGCTTGAAGGCCTGCGTAAGAAAAGTCGTTAAACTTTGCAGGAACCATGAGCTGAAGAGTTTCTTCAGCAATTTTCTTTGTCTCTAACGACGATTCATCTGGATCTCGAGTGATAAATCCAATATCGAGCCGATCATCAAGGATATCCTTTACGATGGTTGAATTTGGAGCAAACGAAAAACTGATGATGAGCTTTGGGTACCTGCGATTGAGGTCCATAAGGAAATCATACATCCTCAAACCAAAACTTCCAGGGCTTGCAAATCGACAAACACCTGAATGAGGATCATCTGTTGCGAGACTTTGCTTAAAACGGTCATGCTCAAGGAATGTCGATCTTGCATACTCGATGACTCGGTGTCCAGCCTCTGTTAACTCGAATTTCTTGCCCTCTCGTTCTATGAGAGGTTGCTTAAAATATTCTTCTAGCCACTTGAGGTGCTGGGAGACTCCGGGCTGGGTCATATGGAGAGCTTCAGCAGTCTTCGTAAAGCTTTTGGTGCCTGCAAGTGACAGAAATGTATTAAGAAATGACGGATTTATCATAAAATAACTTTATATTAAAAATAAATTTTTATAATTTCATATTATATTAAACCTGACTTATAACCCTCCTGTCAACAAGGCAGATGTAAATGCCAAACCACTATTTTAAGGAGCTTGCGTTATGGGTAGTAAAGTTATCATGTTTCTTTTTCTAGGTTTGATTGCGGCGGCCTGTTCGCCTATGCGTCGAAATGATTCTCACGTGAAAAACACGCTGTCAGGTGTTTTGGAAGCCGATGCGGCAAATGAACTTTTCACGGCGACTCGGGGACTTGATGCCAGAAAAGTGCAAACTTTGCTATCAGATGGCGTGAGTCCAAACGTTAGAAATGATCTAGGTCTAACACCGATTCACTATGCTTCCGTACTTGGAGACGTAAATCTCGTTCGGATATTATTGAGCGCAGGATCTTCGCTTGGGAGTCCACGAAATTCTCTTCATCCAGCTGTGATTCATTTGGCAGCTCAAGGCGGTCATGTAGAAGTGCTAAAGTTTTTGCTCTCTCAAGGTGCAGACTTAAACAGTGTTTGGCTTCTCAACGGTCACACTCCGCTGCTTGAGGCAACTTTCAACGGCAATGTGGAGGTTGTTCAATATCTATTGAGTGTTGGGGCTGATTCCTCTGCGGTAACATTAAGAGGGCTTAC
Source organism: Pseudomonadota bacterium (assembly GCA_026390495.1). Taxonomy (GTDB): domain Bacteria; phylum Bdellovibrionota_B; class Oligoflexia; order Oligoflexales; family RGVZ01; genus CAMDKS01. The sequence goes on from JAPLFV010000041.1 coordinate 2,369, forward strand.
TGCTTCAGATTTGGCAGCTCGTGAAGCAGTGCGAAATCCTGCCATGAAAACCATTTTAGACAAACTCAATGAACATCATGTTCGTCTTGGACTCGTTCCTGACAGCACAGGGAAGGTTGATTTTTCCGCGGATCAAAAGTCAAAGAACTTAGCAGCCTTGCTCAATATCATTGATCCTCCAAAGGACGTTAGTGCTGCAGATCAAGAGCGCGAGAAAACAGTGCAAAGCTTGCTTACTGCTGCGGAAAAAGGTGACCTGGAACTTGTAAAAGAAATCACCTCAAGGAATCAGATTGACCTTAACGTTACACATGGAAGGTTGGGAACGACTCCTTTGATTCTTGCAAGCGTTGGCGGTCACTCTACGGTAGTGCAGTACCTACTCGATACTGGTGCAGATCCAAATGTGCGAGAGATTCACCCTATGGGCATATCTGCTTTGTTTAAGGCTGCAGTGTTTGGTCATGTTGAAATTGTGAAGATACTTTTAGCTGCTGGTGCAAACGTGAATGAACAAGGTAAAGCAAATGGACTAAGCCCTTTGCATGACGCTGTTCTAAGAGGGCGAGCCGAAGTTGCGAAGCTTTTGCTTGAAAACGGTGCTAACGCTGAATCGAAATCCCATGCAGGTCGCACGGCTAAAGATTTGGCTCGAGGAAGGCCTGAGTTGGAGGGACTTTTTAGTCCCTGAGTTTCAGCAACAAGCTTCTCAAAGAAGGTGTTTTTATCTAGTTGAAAAATCGCCTTCTGCATTGATTAAAAAGTTTTCTTCTCGTTCAGGTTTGGTTTCGTTTGACTTTGTATCGTCTGATGATGCTATTGCAATGGTTCCTGCAATAATGGTTGAAAGACCTGCTGCCATAAAGATCTCGCTATTTTCTGTTTTCTTGATCACGTCGTCAATCATTTGAGGTTTAGTTAAAAATATGTCGACTTTTACGTTCTTGCTAACTCCATCTACGCTTTGGGAAACACCATTTTTAATAATGTTTTTCAGTAATGAAGAAGGAGCTCCATTTTCTATCAACGCACCGGATCCTAATGTTATGCCGGCCTCTTTCTTTAGGACTCGGCAAACTGAATTAGCACATGTGATTGCTGGCGTATGCTTATAGGACGAAACATTGTCAAACAATTTTTGCTTTAGATTGTCGTCCATGCCAACTAAGCGGATAAAGACCCCGCTACGCGCTTGGTCATTAACAGAAGGTTTGAATGAAATTTTTTGTAGAATTCCGCCGTGAAATTGGTTTTTGCCAACTACCAGATAGGCATGACCCGAGGCATCAATTCCAATAATGACTTCGTCTTGCAGGTTCGGAAACAATTTGGAAAGAATCACACTGTTCTTGCGTTTATTGACAAATATATCTGCCGCTTGATCAATCGTTTGAATGGCAGAAGATTTAACGGAACTCTTCACGTCGAGTTTCACTCGAGCAATCGTAAGTCCAGTTTCCAGTACGATAAGTACGACACGAGCAGAGTTGTCAGCATTGAGGCCGTTTGCTTGAACGCTCTTAAACGTCTCTGCTAGACGAACGGTATTGGCAACTACATATGCTGACAGCGCACCTTTACGGGCATGATTAATAGCGCGTTCTGACAATCCCAGAGACTTCCAGCCAGCCTTGAATTTGGTAGCAAATCCTAAGGATGCAATATCGGCAATGATCTCCGCCGATCCCATCAATGTATTCCCATCACGTATGCTTTCTGCTCCAGAATACATAGGTATCAGGGAAAAGACAAAATTGAGCGTTTCAATTTTGTGCTCTTGACTGCTGACAGCGAGGTTATTGGCTACTTTAAGGTTTACTAATTCAATAAATCGATTTCTACAGCCTTTAATTTGTGGGCTGTGGGAGGGAGGCATGACGCCAATAAGTGCTGCCTCCATAGCCATGGATGAGCCATCATTGATAGTAGTGTTTTGCCCCTGAAAAGCTGCTCCCCTAAATGTGACACGAGTCGCGTAAACTCTGTCGTTAAGGCAGTAACCAAAAAATTTATGAACTGAATAGAAGCCGCTTTGCTTTGCGCAGTCAGTGGCGGTACAAACTTCTCCATCTAGGTTTACAGACATATCGCCTGCATATTCAGCTGATAAAACCGAGGAAAGATCCGCAGAAGACCTGATAGAATCTATCCCGAGCTTGATTGGATTGACGCCGTTGACGCCTTGACCAAAATATAGATTGGTTTTGACACCAGTTGGAGCCTTGTTATCAA
>JAPLFV010000226.1 GCA_026390495.1 Pseudomonadota bacterium
TCACAATTCTACTTTCAACTTTTTGCAAAAATGAATCAGTCGTGGGATCTCTGTCTTCAAATGAGGTCTTTTACTCAATGGACATACGGGCGTGATGATACTACACTTGCCTTTTCGTTATAGATTTTGAGAATTTTTGGAGGAAAAACTTATGTCAATGAAATCGTTAGTTCTTGCAATCGTTGGTTTAGCATCGTCATCTGTTTTTGCAGGTGATCTAAGAAACGCTGATAGTGTCAGCTATAACATTAAAGTTTCTTGTGGTGCTGGTTCGACATCGACAAGCATTGGTTCAAATACGACGCAATCGAGTGGCGCTAAGAAAGGATGTACCATTGAAGGTCCCTGGGGGAAATTTAAGGTTGAAGGTGACAAAGGAGCTGAGATAAAAAACGGTAAAATTTCGGAAAAGAAATAGCATTCTTGGGGCATCATTCTTTTCAATCTACCTTTTTTTTGCAGACGTGGTTGAAAGTTCTACTTTCAACCACCTATTAAAATCCAATGTGGGCGCGCCACATTTTCCAGTTGCTAAGTAAGATGTTATCTGTCTTTTGAAACGCTCAATGTGCGGCGCGTTTTTCAAGGTGTCTCGAAACGATAACTAAAGGCATTCCAATCAGGATATACAACACGGCCGCTATTATGGCGAAACCTACATAATCATAGTAGGTGGCAGCTAACATCGAGTAGGCCTTTGTAATTTCAACCATAGTTATTACCGAAACTAATGATGAGTCTTTAATCAATGCAATGAAATCTGTTGTCATGGGTGGTAGCACGACTCTCATGGCTTGAGGCATTTGAATATTGCTAAATATTTGCAAAGGGCTCAGTCCGAGTATAACTCCAGCTTCGACTTGATTTCGATGAACGCTTAAAAGCCCACTTCGATATATCTCGCTTTCTTGGACTGCATAGTTTAGGCCTAAACCTGCGACGGCGGCAACTAACGGAGATAGTTCAATACCAAAAGAAGGTAGTGCGTAGAAAATGAAAAATAGCTGAATGAGTAATGGTGTGCCGCGAATAAACTCCACAAACAAAGTGACGAACCAGCTAGCAAGAAGACCTCCTTTAAGTCTCAAAAAAACGAGACAAAGGCCTCCTGCAATGGCGACTAGCATGGAAAGTGCACTAACGATTATAGTTGTTTTTGCGGCATTCAATAGTAGGGGCCAAGATTTGGAATAGATGCTAACTTTTTCAATGAAACTGCGAGATTTTTGAATTGAATTCAAATACGTTTCAAAATGAATGGGTGCTAAACGAGAAGGGCTGGGATCATTGAAAAGTTGGGCTGTTGCTGTGTTCCACAGCCCCCATCTCTCATAAACTTCTTTAAGCTCGCCAGATTCAATTGCTGACTTTAGTGCATGATTGATTGAGGTTAGCATTTGCTTATTGGTCTTGCTAATTGCAATTCCATAAACCGCCGATGCAACATTTTCATTGATGATTGTGAACCTGGAATCAACGCTGGAGTAATATTTTGCAATGGGAGCATCGAAGAAAATGGCATCTGATCGTCCAAGCAATAGGTCTTGGTGTGCGGCAGTCTCAGACTCATAGGTGAGAATCTCGATACCTTCCTCGGAACGCAAAATTTTCTCAGTGAGAGCGCCTCCTAATGTTCCCACCTTGAATCCCTTGAGATCTTGCAAAGTTTGAAAACGAGTTTCTCCTGTTCTGACAACTAGCTGAAGCTGAGTTGCATAATAAGGAATACTAAAATCTACGACCTTTTTGCGTTCATCTGTAATTTCTATTCCATTTATCGCAATGTCGTACTCATTTCTCTCTAGCCCTGGTATTAGTCCATCCCAGGCGTTTTGGACGAATTTTGTTGTTTGCCCCGTGTATATTGACAACAAAGTAATGACGTCCTTTTCAAATCCTATGATTTGATCAGGATCTTTGGGGTTAAGAAAAGCGTAGGGTGCTCCACTTTCGCTATCGGCAGCCCAACGAAGGACAGGCTTGGACTCCTTAGACTGCTGGGCATAAAGGATATGAGAATTTAAGGAGATGATGAATAAGTCTATTGCTATCAATGTTTTAAATAAAATATTGCAAATACTTTTGTTCCTCCGCATTTAGCTGCAATAGCTCTTCCTTGACAGAACTTGATGCGCCGAACCAGATAAGCTTACCGTCATTCATCACGCCAATCTTATCAGAAATTTTCTTCACGACATTGATGTCATGGCTAACGACAATTTGGATGATTCCGGTTTGCTTTAGCTCTTTCATGAGATCATAAATTTCTAAGCATAGTTCTGGATCCAAAGCAGAGGTAGGTTCATCATAAAAAATAACTTTTGGGCTCAATGCCAGTGCTCGTGCAATTGCAGCGCGTTGCTGTTCTCCGCCTGAAAGTGATGAAGGCATGGCGTCTTTACGATGAAGAAGGTGGACTTTTTTGAGAACGGATTGACTTATTTGATGGGCCTCGGATCTTGATTTTAGTTGCACTTTCAAAAGTGCGAGTTCTATGTTTTGGGTTACGTTTAGGTGGCTAAAAAGGTTTCCAGATTGAAACACCATTCCCTTTTCCTTTGGAATTGTCGTTTCGTCTGCAGTGAACTCTTCCAAACCAGCAAGGCATCTCAATAGAGTTGTCTTTCCAGAGCCTGATTTCCCAACAAGTGTTAGTATTTGCCCTTCTGCAACGGATAAGGAAATTTCTTCCAGATTAAATTTATTCAGTTTTTCAGTCGACTGAGGATTTTTTTCTTTGTCAAAAAGATTCAAAAGGCCAAAAAAAGGCCAATTAATCCTTTTTTGCCAAAACGTGTTAGCTTTGAGTTTTGATTCATGATCGGAAGGATCGAAGGGGCTAATGGAGCGACATTTTGTTGATAGGTTTTTTATTTCTAGTGTCATAAAATGTCGCTATTTCTTACTTGCTAAATGGAAAGCTTATTCACAAACAACTCGTTCCTCTGGAATGGTGCAAAAGCCGGAAGGGTCTTTGCTTGCACAGTCGTCTTCCAATTTGCAGGATACGTTTCCGCAAGCGATATCATCCTCAGAAAAGCTACATTTTGCAAGTGTTGTGCCCCGATTTTTAACATGTCCACATATTGAGGTAATCTCGCATACCTTTCCACAAACTGTAAAATCGTCAAAATCTCGACATTTTCCACTAGCAGATACACGGTTGCACTGGGAACCAGTGATACATTGCTCTCCATCCGTAGTAGTTTTGGTTTGTTTTTTTGTTGGAGCACTGAGATCAGATGCAGCGGTGTCTTTCATTGACGCCGTGCTTGAACTTGATCTGCAGGAAGAAAATGTGAGGGGTAAAACCAAACTGGCGACTAAAATAATTGCTGATCTGTAAATTGATTTCATGGTTGCTCCTTGTTTGCAGAGTATAGGGTTTACCCAATTTTATACCATCTCGCCTCAATTTACTAATTTGGTATTCATTTGCAGACCTAGTCGAATTTTATAATAAATAAGAAAATATATAAATAAATTAAATGAAAGAAAAAGCGGTCGTCCATCATTTGGAAGTATTGCAAAATAAGTAACAAGTAACAAATGGACTGGTCGCATCAATCGATTTTAATTTGATAAAACCAGATGAATGGACTCAAGTTGATTTGGGCGTCACTATTTTGCCGTCTTTATATATTTTGTTTAAAGCATTGAAGGCTGCAATTCGATAGGCCTCAGCAAGAGTCGGGTAGTTAAAAATCATATTGATTAGATCATTAGCAATGCCGTCTTTGAGCATAAAAGCCAATCCGATATGAACCAAATTCGCGGCCCCATCTCCAACGATATGTATACCAAGAATTTTGTGAGTTTTTCTCTCAATCAATAGTTTGAGGAGACCGTGATTATCCCCTCGGATATATCCTCTCGCTAACTCCCCATATCCTGCTCGGCCCACGACAAAATCAACGCCTTGCTCCTTTAACTGTTCTTCGGAAGGTCCAACTGAGGAGAGTTCTGGAATCGTATAGACTCCTACGGGGTAATACTTGGGAAAGTCATTTTTCATTTCTGCAAATGCATGTAATGCACAAAATCGACCTTGCTGGGTTGATGTTGCCGCCAATGCCGGAGGTCCAACAACGTCACCTGCAGCATAAATATGCGGTAAATTTGTTTGAAAGGCATCGTTTACCTGAATGACTCCGCGGTCGTTTACCGCGATTTTGAGTTTTTCAAGTCCTAAATTTTCAGAATTGCTGATACGACCCGCAGCAAAAAACAATACATCGGTGTCGATCGTATCCACTGTCATTTGAACTTGGACTCGAGGTCCTTTTGGCGTAATGGATTTTATTTCTTGACCCAACTTAAATTTTACACCCATGTCAGTCATACTTTTCTCGAGTTCCTTGACGACCTCGAAATCAATTTGCTGCATGAGTCTATCTCGAGAATCTGCCAAGATAGTTTCCACGCCCAGCGCCGAAAATATACATGCGTATTCGCATCCAATAACACCAGCACCATAAATAATCATATGTTTTGGAACACATTCGAGATTCAAGATTTCATCACTGTCGACGACACGCCATCCATCAAACGGAATATTGTCTGGTCGTCGTGGTCGGGAACCAGTTGCGATGACAAAGTGGCTCGCGTTTAAGATATAGGAAGCACCTTTAGAAGGAGTAATGCGGAGTGATTTTTCTGTTTCAAATGATGCAAAGCCACCGACAACTTCAATATTATTTTTATTCAAGTATCGCCGCACTAAATGCTCTTCTTCGGTAGAGACTTTCAGAGCACGTTTATAAAGCTTTGTGGTGGATAGGTCGCTGATAACGCGTTCTACCCATTGAGGGCCTGCGTGGTGCCGTATGTTATGGATTGCTTCTAAACTTTCTCGAATCGTCTTTGAGGGCAACGTTCCAGTCTGTATCCAAGCACCACCAATTTTTTCGGGCATTTTTTCGATAATGCAGACCGATTTTTTTAATTTTGCCGCCTGAACCGCTGCTTGGACACCAGCAGGTCCGCTTCCGATCACAATCAAATCGTACTCTGACTTGCTCGCTTTAGATTGGTTTTCTTTTGGGAATTGAACAGTGGGACCAGGAGTCGCCATTAGGTGGACCTCTCAGATGAAAGCTATGTGAATCTAAAACAAAAATGGGTAAATAAAATTTTAAGTATAATTATTTATTGTACCCTATATTTTGTCTTTTAGATTATTCTGATTCAATATAGGCACTGCAAAATGATTTTGCACCGGCCCAAATGGAGGTTTTGCGACAATGAGTTGGATGATCGTACTGCAAGGACTCCTTCCCTTAATTGTTTTTGCGTTGGCAGATATGTTTTCAACGCAAAGGACCGCTCTGATTTTAGCAATGATTGTTGCATGCGCAGAGGCAGTTTGGAGCTACTACTATCTGGGCGAGGTTGACAAATTGACATGGCTGTCTATTGGGTTGGTTGTGGCTATGGGTTGCATATCCATAAAAATGAAGTCTGCCGTGCTGTTTAAATTTCAACCTGTTGTCCTGGGGGTCATTATTGCTGCAGCTTTTGCTTATTATCAGTTGATTGGAGACCCTTTACTTCCTCAATTGGTCATGAAATTAAAAACGCTATTACCCCCTGACCAAGTCGAACTCATGGATAACCCCATATTCATGGCGTTGATTCGTCGCTTGGATGCTCTTATGATTGTCATGTTCTTAGTTCATGCTGCTCTTGTTGCTTGGGCAGCAGTATATAGAAGTACTTTGGTTTGGCTACTTGTTAGAGGCGTGGGGATCTACGTTTTGATGATTGTGTTCACGGTCTTCAATAGTCTTTTGGGTCTTCCTAGTTAATCGAATGCTTTACTGACAAGACATTAAGACTTGAGTGCCAGTGAATTGTATTAAAGGGCGCCTGAAAACTTGTTCGCTGACTGAAGTTCTTGTATCATTTAATCAGTCCCAAAATTTACATTGCTTTGACCGCGGTTTGAATCGATTGACGCCTCTGGAGTCTAGTGCTTTCCGACTGCTTTTGTGTATTAGCTGACTTTTCAACCTACATATTCGGGTGAATTCAATGGTGTACCAAAATCAACGTGCGCTAGGCACTCTCGATCCACAAAGTTATGGTGGAGTCGCTACCTCTTCTTCGGCCCAAAATAAAATACATTTCCCAACACCTTTGATGCAAAGTCGTCATCGTGCATGGTCCCTTGGTTTGCCTCAGAACTGTATCGTCCCTGAAACCTCGTCTCCTCTTGTAATAGCTGTTGGTGGAGGAAAGGGCGGTGTTGGCAAAAGCATGATTTCTGCAAATTTGGCTGCACGATTTGCAAGACTAGGTTTTAGGGTTGCGGCTCTTGATATGGATTGTGGAGGAAGTAATTTACATACCTATTTTGGTCTAACTGGTTTAAACCATTGTTTAGGTGACTTTCTTGTGCATAGTAAATGTGCAATTCGAGATACTTTGTCTCCAACACCAATCGAAGGGCTTCATGTTGCAGCCAGTCAGCGTGATGATGCTTGGAGTGTTGCCGATTCTCTCAGCTCCACGGGCATGTCCCAGCTTTGGAGTGGAATCCAGAGTTTGGGGAGAGCTGATCATGGAACGAAGTATGATGTTGTAATCATTGATCTTGGCGCAGGATCGGCACGGCATACAATCGATTTGTTTTGTACAGCCCATTTAGGTGTTATTGCAGCCTTGCCTGAGCCAACATCAGTGGAAAATAGCTACTTGTTTTTAAGGACATTACTATTTAGACTGATTGAAAACACAGGTTTTCATTTAAATATGCAAAGTGAAGTTTCCAGAATTGTGGCAAATCTTGCGGGCGACGCGCATTTTGGAGCTGCAAAAAGTTATACCGAGAAGCTGCGATTGATGTATCAAACTGATCCTCATGTGGTTGGATCGGTGGCCTCTGTGTTAGCAGGTCGGACCATTGGTATAGTCATGAATCAGACGCGATCTCAAGCTGATATAGACATTGGCAAGGCCATGGAAATGGCCGGACAAAGATATTTTGGTTTTACCTCGCAATTTCTTGGTTATTTGAATTATGATGAGGCTGCTTGGAAATCTCTCAGGAATAAGCGATTGCTCTTAGTAGATTTTCCTCAGGCACTGATTGCTAAACGAATTGCGGAACTATCCCACTCAATTTTGCGAAGTGTCGGTGCTTCGATTTAAAGAGTGGAAATACTTAGTCATTAATTGATCACTGATGTTGTGGTTTAGGAGATTTAACAATGCAAAACGAATTTGTTAGTTCGAACTTGGGACAAAGCCCTGACGTTCCTGGCCTGTTTTCAATTCCAACTTTTTATACCATCTTAAACGTCGATCAGAATGCTAGTAGGATGATGATACGAGAGGCCTATCTTCGGGTGAAAAACATGTATCAATCAGGTCAAGACGGACTTTACGGAATCGCTGGGTCCGAAGATTTTGCTCGTCAAACTGCTGAGATCGAGGAAGCATTTGCGGTGCTAAACGATGACGTCCGACGTCAAGAATACGATCGCTCGCTTCAAATTGTAAATCAACCAAAGAGTTCTAGCTATATCGATGGCAATCATCCTCAAACAACCAAGCATACTGCCAATCATTCATTTGCGCTTGGCCATGGCCATGATCAACATCTTGCTGAGACCATTCAGACAAATCGATCAACTTTGAAAGTTATTAAAACAAGGGCTTTGAAGGCTGACGATGAAGGTGTTCAAAATGAGTTTAAAAATATTTTGACCGAAGCTGACTTAGGAGACGGAGCGACTTTGAATCGCCTGAGATTAGCGGCGAATGTTTCTGAGAATGAAATGCAGGAGCGTACTAAGATCTCCTTAGAATACATCCGAGGAATGGAAGCGAACCGTTTTGATCGATTACCGCAAGTTGTGTTCGTAAAGGGATTTATGAGAAGTTATTTGAAATATCTATGCGTTCCAAATCCAGAAGCTATCATTTCCTCCTTTGCGGCTAGAGTAGAAGCTTGGCAACAAGGACATAAGCAATAAATTTATCTGATAAATTGATTCAAGTTTGAATGAGTTTGTCGTTTTACTAAGTTGGTTTCATGCATAATAGTGATTGGTTAGAAATTGCAGTGTCGAAAAGTGCCGCCGAATCTAAATCTCGGTTGGATGCTTGGCTTGCAAAAGAGCTCGTAACGGTGTCCCGGTCAAAAGTTCAAGAAATGATTGAGTCGGGGTTGGTTTTGGTTAACCGCGTTCGAGCGAATTCTGGAAAATACATTGTGAAATATGACGACGTTATTCAGTATAGATTGCTGGAAAAGGCGAAGTCGAATCTTGAACCGGTGACAATGAATCTTGACATCTTGTATGAAGATGACGATCTACTTGTCATCAATAAGCCAGCTGGAATTGCAGTGCATCCAGGAGCGGGTGATTCTGAGGCGACTTTAGTTCACGGATTGCTTGCACACGCAAAGACATTAGGTCGTTCAACTCCACCGAACTTTGAAGATGATGAGACTGCGGGAGATCGTCCCGGTATTGTGCATCGCCTAGATAAGGACACGACTGGTGCTATTGTGGTTGCAAAGACTGATTTTGCTCACGCTCATTTGGCAAAACAGTTTCATGATAAGACAAACTTTCGTCAATATGTCGCTCTACTAAATGGCGAGCTTCCAGAGGGTGAGTGGGTGCGCGAAAGTTGGCTTTATCGCGATACCAAAGACAGGACGAGGTTTGCTAGTTTATCAATGGACGCTTACAACGAGCGCAGAGATGCCGAAGGTCACGACATCCCGGGATTTCGATATGCAAGGACTCTCTTTAAACGCGAAAAAGCATTCGCAAATATTACTCTGAGTTCGATACGACTCTATACAGGCAGGACTCATCAAATTAGAGTTCATGCGAAAGACATTCATGCTCCAGTATGGGGGGATCCAACCTATGGAAGGCTTCCCGATTGGAATCATAAATGTCCCTTTGATCCTTCAACTGCAAAATTGCTTCTTTCCATTAATAGGCAGTTGTTGCACGCTTGGATTTTGGGCTTTGCTCATCCAAAAACTGGTGAATGGCTTCAATTCGAAGCCTCGCTGCCCAAAGACTTTTCTAACCTTCTTGAACATTTAGAAAAAGATTCCAAATTACAGACTTTGTAATTCAACTTAAATGCAAAAATTGAACTAGTTATGGTCCATGATTTTCTAAATTGTTGGAATCGGCAATATTTGCAGGTCTTGATTGTTTGTGTTTAGGTACGAGAAACTAGATAGACGACAGTTGTTGAATCAAGACAGGTTTTTGTTTTTTTTGTTTTTGAGATTGTTTCTAAGTCGGAGAATTCTGCAAGATGATCATTGTTCGACGAAGGTTGAAATTATTCATGGTGCTGGCCGGTATTGGGTCAAGCATTGTGGGTTATTGGTCTATACCTGCATTTGGGTCTGGTTCGGTAGAATCCAAGGGTCAATTGGTCAAAGAGATGATTGTATTGAGTGTGAGCAAGTCTGACTTGCGCGCTGAGCTAAAGACATTGCCTGAAAACGGTGAGGAGCCTAAGCCGATTCGATCGACGGAGATAAAGAGCGCAAAGGTGACAACAAGACTCCTGAAGGAATCTATTTTACCGTTGATAAGATTGACGGTCGGCAATTGCCAGCAGAAAAATATGGTCCTTTGGCCCTGCCAATTAATTTTCCGAATCCTATGGATCAACTTGAAGGTAAAACCGGTCACGGTATTTGGCTGCATGGAGTTGGCGATCGTAAGATTGAAGATGCGAAGGTGACCGAGGGCTGTGTGGCCTTTCCAAATGGTGAGATCTCGAGTTTAGCAAGTTGGCTCAAACCCAGTCACGGTGTGGTTGTGATTGCGAATCGATTGGATCAAGTGAATCGACCCAGTGATTTGTCTGAGTTATATAAGGCGAGTCAAGATTGGATGTCGGCCTGGGCAAGGCGCGATTTAGAAGGCTATATTGGGACCTATGATTCAGATTTTCAGCATAATGGTAAAACACTTGCGGCTTACAGAGCCTACAAACAAGCCGTTTTTAAGCGTTATAAAGAGATGACGGTTAAGATGGAGAATGTGCGCATTGTGACACATCCCAAATATGCGTTGGTGATGATGAATCAAGATTTTAAAGGTGATGGTCATTTTAAATCCGACGGTCGTAAGCTGCTTTATTGGCGTCGCGACACTGCTGGTCGATGGAAGATTGTGCGAGAAATGTTTGATAATTTTTTAATGAATCCTGTTCAGTTCAATGCTGAAGAGATTGCTGTTATGAAGCAAGATGGTGCTCTAAACCAAAAAAATTCTCAGTCCCCTGAATCCAATTCATCGGATGGTGCAAAGCCAATTGCGATAAAGACGCATTAGGCGATTGGCTTCAGATCTATAAAATTATTTTTCCCGTCTGCTAACCTTCTGTCACAGAAAAGAAGGGTACTCAAAAATTTCGAAAGCGATCATTTGACATGGAACATTTGTAGGCTATTAGAGCGATCAGAGAGCTTTGACACTTAAATTTGATAACTGATTGTCTGGAAACAACTGCGCCCACGCATCGATGATGGCCTGGCTTGAAGAATTGGGGATGATGATCAGTCCGTTTTGAGGTGGCAGTCCGCACGCCTCTGTTGCAATGACAGGAATTCCTAAACTGAGGGCCTTGAGGCATACGACGGGCCGCGATTCAATCAAAGCCGGTGCGATGACCATACTTACTAATTGTAATGCTGCCTCTAAATTTTTTTCTCCAGGCGGAATTGTTTCGACGTCGATGCCTTTCCAAAAATCATCGCCCTCTAATTCGGCTCCTTGTTTGATGACTTTGAGGCCTAAAAGTTTGGCGGCATCACGCATCGCATAGGCACCTTTTCGACCGACTGTGGGTCCTGAGAAAAATACTGTTTTAGAATTCATATTGGTACGATTTAAATGAGGTTTAACTAGATTTGTCCATGGAATTAGATTCCCACGGTTGGGAAACATCTTTGCTATTTTTGCATGTGGAGTAACGATGGATCGAGCTCTCGATAGAGCTCGATTCTCATCTTGGATCCATTGTGCATCTGCTCTGAAATCAGAGAGTGTCGGGCTCGATGGAAACTGTTCCTTTGCTTGATCAAGAGTCGCTTCAATTCTGTTGGCAGGAGCTTGTGTCATTAAGACGTCAAAGGTTCTTCCACCCAAAACACCTTGGCGATAGAGAGGTACTAGCAGATTCTGTTGTATAACCAGATGAAGTGCAGTGACTGGCAATTTGCTTGTATAGTTTTTGGCTAATTGCGTGTTCAGCTGTATATGAGCCAATTGTCGTTTTTTACCTTGATTTGCTAGTCGCCGAGATACAAGGCTTCTGTAAAAAGCAAAAAGGGGAAATTCAAAGATTTTCCTGGCGCCGTCGACTGGCCATGAATAACGACTCATTTTTCTTTGTAAACCATTGAGAGGTAAGAATATGTCGGTTGGATTTTTTATTTTGTTTTCGGATATCCAGTGTGCAATCCACTGGGAGTATTCCGGCCATGCACCGTCAAGGAGAGCAGCATAGCTGAAAGCTGCATCGTGTGTTCCCGCAGAGTGCATTTGCTCGTGGCGGAAACAGGAGTGAACTCCGCACGTTTCACAACTAGCTGCAAAAAGTTTTGGTGATGTCTTTTGGTCCGAGTCGATTGCTTTTGAGAAGGTCTCTACCTTTGGTCCCTTAAAGGTAACTACTAAATCTGCGGCACTCAAATCAATCTCAATACGAAAGCCTTGTGCTGATTTGAATCTCAAGTCCACGTAGTTCCAAAAAACGGTAGCATCTCGATCCTGCTCTGCTAAAGATCCTGCAATGACCCTGGTGTGTTTATGCCTTTCAAGGATGTCAAAATTTGCCTTTAAAGCCGCGTCGTAAAGTGCGTTAGAAAGTTGGCACAATCCACCTGCAATGCTAGGTACCACACACCCTTCACGAATTTCACGACCTTCGCGATATCCTTTCAACCTATTAGGTTGGCCGAGCTGACGCCAAAAGCTAAAGGTTTCACCAAGAGAAACTTCAACTCCGTTCAGCGCTTGTGCTGCAATTCGTAAGTTTTCTACTTTTCCTGCTGTTAGCCGTAGCTCAGCGGTGGAAGTTTGAGTCCATAGAGGAGTAATAGACTGTGCCAAAACAGGAGCGTCATGCCATTGTTGAGAGAATGAGGCTTTTCTTGGCGCCTGCGCAGAAATGGATTCCTTTACGCCTCGGATGGAGCGAAGGATCCAGGCCTTGCTGGCAAAGACAAATGCGTCGAATGGCGTAGGTTGCAAGTTGACCTCAAAAGTGCCGGTTATCAGGGGGGAATATCAGAGATATTAACTGTTTAACTATAAAGTAAATTATAGAATGAATACAAAATTAAAGCACATTATTTGATTCAAGGCATCTAGAGGCCTTCATTTGATGTAATCATCTATCTATAAATATTTTAGATTTTATGACAGAATGATGAAAACACAAAAAAAACTAAGTGCCGGCAAAAATTGCAGGTCTTGATTGTTTGTGTTTAGGTACGAGAAACTAGAGAGACGACAGTTGTTGAATCAAGACAGGTTTTTGTTTTTTTGTTTTTGAGATTGTTTCTAAGTCGGGGAATTCTGCAAGATGATCATTGTTCGACGAAGGTTGAAATTATTCATGGTGCTGGCCGGTATTGGGTCAAGCATTGTGGGTTATTGGTCTATGCCTGCATTTGGGTCTGGTTCGGTAGAATCCAAGGGTCAATTGGTCAAAGAGATGATTGTATTGAGTGTGAGCAAGTCTGACTTGCGCGCTGAGCTAAAGACATTGCCTGAAAACGGTGAGGAGCCTAAGCCGATTCGATCG
>JAPLFV010000062.1 GCA_026390495.1 Pseudomonadota bacterium
GTTTCTTCTGGGGAAGCGCTGTTGTTCTTGGAGTCATACTACTGTTGTGGTTACGAATGTGGCATCTTCAAATCTATCGCGGTGAACATTACAGAAGAATTTCGGAAAATAATCGCATCAGGAAAATTGATATCCCAGCCCCTAGAGGGGTTATTTATGATGCATGGGGAAAAGTTGTACTAGGCAATACCCCAAGTTCGGACCTCGTTATTATTCCTCAATACATTAAGGATTTTCCGACTACATTTTCAATCTTGGGACGACTTCTTCACCAAACTCCTGAAACATTTGAGAAGAGGTATCGAAGTCTCTTACAACAGCCTCCCTATATGCCCATTAACTTACAAAGAAACTTATCCCAACATGAAGTCGCCGTTCTGGAAGGGAACAAGACTTTTCTCCCTGGCGTGGAAGTGCGAACCACAGCTCGGCGAGAATATCCTGACATCGTGTCACCTCATATGCTTGGTTACCTTGGAGAAATCTCGACTCAAAATTTGGCAGATTTTAATTTAAAAAATAGACAGAACCCTTATTTTCCAGGCGATCTCGTCGGCAAACAAGGGCTCGAAGCAAAGTGGGAAAGATATTTGCGAGGTAAAAGAGGCTATCGAATGATCCAAGTCGACGCCCATGGAAGGACAACTTCAATTGATTCTCGTATTGGTGATGACTGGCAACTTCCCGAAATCCCCGCAGTTCCAGGGTCTAGTTTAGAGCTAACACTAGACATGGAGATTCAGCGCGCCATTCTCGAGGGCTTCACTGGGAAAAATGGAGCTGTCATAGCATTGAACCCTAAAAATGGCGCTATTTTGGGTCTGATTAGTCAACCAGGATGGGATCCATACATGTATCAACGAGGGATGTCCGTCGAAGAGTTTCGCGCCATGAGTTTAGACCCTTTTCACCCCTTTATCGATAAAACTAGCGGTGGTGAATATCCACCGGGAAGCACATATAAGGCAGTTGTTGCCCTTGCTGCACTGCAAGAGGGAGTCGTCAATCCCTCCACAACCTACAATTGCCCTGGATATTTTACTCTTGGAAGTCAAACTTTTGGCTGCCACAATAGGAAGGGCCACGGAGCTGTTAATCTAAGGCGTGCTTTGATGCAGTCGTGCGATGTTTTTTTCTATCACATTGGAATTGAGCTAGGTGTTGATCGAATTGCAAAGTATGCCAAAGATTTTGGGCTAGGATCAAAGCTTGGTCTCGACTTAAACCTTGAAAGACCTGGAATCGTCCCGACTGAAGAATGGAAAAAAAGCACTAGAAAAGAGCCATGGATTGCTGGAGAAACTCCACCGGTAGCCATTGGACAAGGGTACAATTTAATGACTCCATTGCAAATGGCAAGTCTGTATGCCTCAATAGCAAATAAAGGATCCCTATGGAGGCCTTTCTTAGTTAAGAGAGTCGTAAATCATCTGGGAGAAGTCATAGAAGAAAGACTGCCAGAGAAGATCCGAACAATTGATTCAATTTCACAGGAAAATTTTGATCTTGTGCAGAAAGGTTTAGAGGCCGTAGTCATGGACGACGAAGGAACCGGAAAAAATGCAAGAGTTCCTAATATCCGAATCGCTGGAAAAACTGGATCTGTTCAAGTAGTAAATCTTAAAAAGAACAAAAACCAAACAGACGTTTCAGTGCTATGGAAAGAACATGCGATGTTCGCGAGTTTTGCACCTGTTGAAGATCCTGAAATTGTCGTTATTGTTGTTAGCGAACATGATGAAAAGGGTGGAGGAGGAGCGTCTGCGGCACCTGTGGCTGGCGTCATATTGAATAAGTATTTCGAACTCAAATCAAAACGCCAAGGTACCTCAATTGGTAAAGGTCTTCCTTCGGATCAAATTCAAGGAGTTCAGTAGCTATGTCCTCGGAAAAAAATGATGCAGGGTCTGGATTGCATAATCAGACATCGACGCCTCGAACTCTGAGCTTTTCAAATCAATCAAATGAAGGCGTGTTACTTGTTCCCGGTTCGAAGATAAAAGAGCCACAAATGATTTGGTCTAAAGTAATTTTCGTTTGCATGGTACTGCTTATTACCATGGGTTTAACAAACCTATATAGTGCTGCCAGCGGCACATCTCTTTTTTGGTCTCAGTTTCGCAACCTTGGTCTTGCTCTCGGAGCTTTTGCCGTTTTTGGCTGGCTGGTTCCTACTAAGTGGCTGAACACTTATTGTTATTGGTTTTTTGGCTTCATCTGTATACTGCTTGTGATTGTTGATTTAACAGGGAGCATTGCTGGAGGGTCTCAGCGCTGGATAAGAATTGGAAGCTTCGCTTTCCAGCCTTCAGAATTTGCAAAAATCTCAGTTGCGATTGTTGTTGCGAAATTTTTCTATACGTCCAAACTGCCCCGCCCCTACACTTTAAAAGATCTCTTGCCGCTTGGCATCATTATTGGTGTGATCTTCATCTTAATATTTGCTCAACCAGATTTGGGAACAGCAGGTGTTTGTGTCATCATTGCAGCACTCCAGCTATCTTTTGTCCGGATCGATTTAAGAAGCCTTTCTATTGTAAGCGTTTCGGGCTTTGTTCTCGGAATATTTGGATGGTTTTTCTTTCTTCACGATTATCAAAAAAACCGCGTCTTGAATTTGCTAAATCCCGACATGGATCCAAGAAAGACTGGCTATAATGCCATACAATCTTTAGTGGCAATTGGAAGTGGTCAGTTTCTTGGAAAAGGCTACCTACAGGGTACCCAAAATCAACTTCAATTTTTGCCCGCTCGCCACACTGACTTCATTTTCTCCGTCTTCTCTGAAGAACATGGTTTTTTGGGAGCAACTGTTCTGTTCAGTCTTTTTGCATTAATCATTTATTCTGGCCTTTTAATTGCAAAACAAGCTCGCGATACATTTGCGTCTCTGTTAGCAGTGGGATGCGCTTCAATAATATTCGTATCTTTTGCCATCAATACCTCCATGGTTCTGGGACTGTTTCCAGTCGTTGGCGTCCCTCTTCCATTTTTTTCACATGGGGGCACTGCAATGATTATGTTTTGCGCCTGCCTAGGAATTCTAGTTGGCATTGAACGAGATTCTCTTGGGCTATTCCGTCGAGGAAATCCCTTTGGTGTCTCACGAAAGAGTGCAAATTCCAAGGTGGCTAAACAGGCATAAGGTAATTTATTAGTTGCTGAAAAGGCATCATGAAAAATGTATCAAATTTGGATAAAACGTATCGTAGGTTTATTTTTGATTGGTCAGCTCCTTCGGCTGATGTTTTTTGCGCTCAATGTTTCGACCTTAGGCGCGATTTCTGGATCAGAAATTATAACAGGATTCTTAGTAGGACTGAGATTTGATGCAGCAATTATTGCTACACTAAATGGCCCATTAATAATTCTTCATTACTTTAGAAAATTTCTGCATGACCTAAGATGGCGAAAGGGTTTTGACGATTTTGTTAGTGTCCTTTTTATCTTCAAAGAGATTCCACTCATTGTTGTTGGAATTGGAGATGCCAATCTCTTCCCATTTACAGGAAGACGAGCAAACCTTGAGCTGCTTGACCTCAGCAAAGATCTTGGAAATCAGTCGATCGGACTTTTATGGCAATATTGGTACCTCACATTGCTAGGTATAGCGTTGGTATTCTTTTTTGCGCTATTTACTTGGCAACAAGACCACAGTCCAAGTCATCGAAGAGCACTCCGAATTCATTTGCCCTTTAAACTGCCTCGCTATATTTCCGACAATATCCTAAAAAAAATCATCTTTCTGATCATATTTATAATTTGCGCACGAGGCGGGCTGCAAAAAAAGCCCTTAGCTCCGGCACACGCGTTTGCATGGCAACCCTCTGTCTTATCAAATCTAATATTAAACCCTGGCATGAACTTATTGCGATCGCCACCCAGAGAACAAATCAGCCATCATAAAGATTTTAATAGCTATGAAGAATTGCTTTCATACATTTCCCCTCCATGGATTCTTAATCCAGAAAATGCAAATGCAATTTCCAAACCTCAACTTCAGAGAAATTTTGTCATAATAATTGTAGAAAGCCTTGGATCAGAGTATGTCGGCTTCTTGAACAATGGAAAAGGATATACCCCGTTTCTAGATACATTGGCCTCCAATGCGCTCACATTCAAAGAAAGTTTCTCAAGTGGACGGCGATCTATCGACGCCATGCCGGCCATTTTTTCAGGAATTCCCGCTTGGAGAGATCAGCCGTTTATTACTTCTTCTTACAATGGCAATCAAATTGCCTCACTTCCCAAATCACTAAGGTCTGTTGGTTATGGTAGCTATTTTTTTCATGGTGCAGAAAATGGTAGTATGCATTTCGATGTGTTCAGTAAAATGATTGATTTCGATAGATACATCGGTATGGATCAATATGACAAAGACGGTGATTTTGATGGACAATGGGGAATCTTTGACGAGCCATTTCTGAATTTTACCTCAAGAGAACTAAGCAAAGCGCATGAACCCTTTCTTGCTGGAATTTTTACTTTGTCATCACATAATCCTTTTACAATCCCTAAGCAATATGTTGGAAAATTCCCTAAGGGCACACTTCCAATACATGAAAGTATTGGATACGCTGATTATTCGTTAAGTAAGTTTTTTGAGAACTCACGCAAGGAGCCTTGGTTTAACAATACTATATTTATTATCACAGGTGATCATTCGTCTCTTTCAGATCAAGAATTTTATAACAATGTTCTAGGGAGATCACGGGTTCCGATTATCATTTTTGATCCACTCGAAAATTCAAATTTTATCGGCCAAAAGGATATTGCGCAACATGTCGACATACCCTCAACTGTTGGCGATTTAGCCTTTTTGAATCCTGATAAATTTTCAAAATTTGGAAGATCTGTATTTTCACCAAGGGATAGAAGCTTCTCCATCCTTTGGGAGTATGGCAAGTGGTACTGGAAGGATTCTGAATCAATTTTGGAAATGGAAGAAGACGGCACCGCCTATCACTATCAAGGCAATGACATTCACTTCACTAAGCGGCTTCCACTTGATTCTCAAACCATGGAAAAATTAGCTCGACTCAAAGCCTATCGTCAATATTATACAAATGGACTACTTGATAATCGCTGGCTATAATACTGAGTCGTAGAATTTTGAAAAATAATGATGGCTTCAAAAGTTAAGAGGTTCAATTGAGTTTTTCCATGCCCTCTATTGTCGCCAATGTAATATTTTCAGCCATTGGGTTTGCCTATTTTACATTTGGTCGGAAGCAAAAAAATATACCTATTGCACTGAATGGACTACTATTGATGTTCTTTGGTTACTTCATAGATTCGATAGAATATACCGCTATTGCCGGCGGAGTTCTGACGGCCTTACCCTTCGTATTCAAATGGTGGTAATACGTTCATTCACTTCGCGATTTGCCTTGTTGGGCAGCGCATATGCGGCATATGCGGCATATTCATAAAATCCCCAAAAAAACGACAGAAAAGAAACAAGCACACCCAAAAAGTACTAGTGAATGCCAAATTTCATGGTAACCGAAATACCTCGTTGGATTTGGATATTGAAAGGCATAAATCACAGCTCCAATAGAATATAAAATGCCACCTAAAAAGGAGAGCACGGCCTGGGTCACTGTGAAAGCTATAAGCATCTCTTGTACACAAAAAACAATGAGCCACCCCATAATTAAAAACTGAGATGTATACAGGACTCGAGACCGCAGGCGTTTAGGTAGCAAATCAAAAGTCAAGGTATAGACAATTCCGAGAAATGCAAAAATCCAAACAGACCACATAATCCTTGAATACATGGGGTCTTTTAATGAGATTTGCGCAATAGCTGTGTAAGTTCCAGCAATTAATAAATGCACACTGACTTTATCGAATTTCTCTAAGACCATTTCGAACCTCTTAGAGATTCGAAATCCATCGGTCAAAAAATGCATGATTGCACTCGCACTAAATAGCGTTACCGCGGTAACGCCAAATACAGTAATCGCCAATGCAGTCCGCCATTCGCTAGACGGCACAATGTACCATGCACAAACAATGCATAAAAAACTTAATAAGGCACCCCATGCATGAATTTGTGCGGATATAGTCTGCTTCAAGAATAGACGCTTGTGATGCCCTATTCTCCTCCTCACCCTCACGTGATGCCTAAAAGATAACTCATCCCTAGACAATTGAGATTTGAAGCCAATATTTTTTGATGTTTTAATTTCCATTTCTGAATTTTACATCTTTTCCAATGCCAATAGCGAGTCCTTGGACATTTCTTTTACAAAGAACACTAAACACCTGAATATAATGCCTAAAAATAGAAATAGAAATAAAA
>JAPLFV010000423.1 GCA_026390495.1 Pseudomonadota bacterium
ATATCATACCTACTTCTGCTTAATTATATAGCAGTTTATAATATCAAGTCATTTAAAAGTCAAGTGACACTATATAGTATTCAAATCTGTCGAATATACATTAACAAGCAAAACCTACTGTTGTGTTGACAGCATCATCAACACAAAATCAATTTGGTAGCAATTAGGCTAACACCTAACAATCCATTCAGCCTATAAAGCGCAAGTCAGCATCGGGCTCCTGACAAACAAATTTAATTCGAGCCCATTCACTATGAGGTATTTTATGAAGAAGTCATCTTTGGGTTCAATCATTACTAGTATTATTCTCTGGTCCAGTGCCCACTCTGCGTTCGCCGTTGAGAGACTAGCAATCACTTGTCGCAATGCCGCTCCTACTATAGATGGAGGCAACACAGTAAGAATTTTTCGAGACAATGAAGAAGGAACTCTACGAGCTGAGCTTGTCCGTGTAACTTTCGGTGGTACAGACACCTATGAAATGAACGTATGTGAAACCATTGATCCTCGTTCGAACAGCGAAGCGGCAAATGGCTCTATTATCTGTAACGAAGGAAAATTTGAAAATGGTTATAGCGTAAACGTCGCAACAGGAGGTTTGGCAGGTGTGGGCAATGCAACCGTTTATCGTCTGAATCCAGATGGAGAATCGTCGAAAATCGCGACATTAGCATGTCGCTACACTACGTTTTAAATCTTATAATTCTAAATTATAGGGACACACGACTGGACCCAAACTAATAGAATTCGAGATTCGAGGGACACACGACTGGACCCGAACTATTAGATGGGACTGGTGTCCCATGTAGTCACGAGTAAATTGGACACCTATCCCATATACTAGCCTCATAAAATAACTAGTTGATGGAAGAATTTGCCTTTTAGTTTCGAAGTTTCACGGTCGATGTAGGTTACTGACTTGAGGTACTTCAGTGATTTTGTCATGGAATCATTGGATTCACGAGCCGCTTTCATAGGAGGACCTAGGCAAGTTGGCAAAACAACTCTTGCCCTGTCACTCATTGCCCAAGATGCAACTGCCAAGCATCCTAGATTCAACGCCAAGGTTGGGATTCACCTCTTCACTGAACTCCAAACCTTTTATTGTATATCAGCAAAATGTCAGAATAAAACAGAGTCACATTAAAGATCGTCATCGCTAACGCAAAAAAATGTAATCCCAGGCCAAGCGAAATCCCTATATGCATTAAAATCATAGACGAAACAAACAAAACCCGAGATTTTCTAAACAGAATTCCTATGACATAGAAGGCCTCAAAAAATAATGTGCCCCATCCTAGTATTTTATAAATCAAGGGATATTGCCCCGTCCAAAACAAATCAAACTGATTGAATTCTGGCAAATTCAATGATCGCCAAACGGCATCTCCTGTCCACCAGTCGAGTCCAAATGATTTTCCGATGCCAGCGTGAAAGTAGGTCAACCCTAGAGCCAGTCTTAAAAACCAAAGACTTTGCTGCGACTGCGAGTGACTAACTTTAATGGCATCTTTCCTCAGGGTGTAGACTTGATTAAGCGGCATAAATAAAGCCATAAACGAAAACAACTGCAAATAGCGATTAACTCCATAGGCAGATACTTCACCTGAGTTCATCACAATTGTATTGGTTATCCACAAACCAAAGCACGCTATATAATATCTATACCCAAGTAAAAAACTTACGGCCGAAACTATTTGGACAATCATGACACCATAAACGATCCACCTATAATCAATGCCGCTAGAAACAAAAAAAGACGTCATCGGTAACGACCATCCGGAAATATATGACATCAGTTCCGCATCTAAGATCCCATGGCGACCGTACAAAGAAGCAGAATACGGTAACGTCAACAGGCACTGAATCAAAGTCAAAAGTCCCAAAGCAATACGAAACACCGATAAAGATTTCTCCGGAGCAGAAATGAACAGTGATTCATTTACCTTTTTTGTAATCTTATTTTTAATATTCATAACGCGATCTCACTGAGTCCAATTTCAAACTAAAATTTGCACATAAATGTTACCGACGAAACGTCACTTCATAAAGAGGTCTCTCCACAACTTTATGACCAAGTGGAAGCTGAGACAAACTAGGAACTTCATAGAGACTTACAACAGCTCGCAAACGCTGGATGGAGGCGTCTTGATTAAAAACAAATGAAGCAAACGAGGCCAATATTGATCGACGCTTTGCCTGATCATTGTATGTCTGCCCCAAAACTCGAAACATATTGCCAACGCGCACATGGGCTTCTTGAGAAAGATAATTCTTGATTTGAATCTCTTTAGAAGAACCATTGTCTTCGACTTCATAGAATTTGATTGTAATCTGATTGCCAACATTTGGTGAAAAAAAACCAAAGCTCGCTCCGGCACCGGTAAGTCGAGCATATGGCATCAAAAAGTACTGAATAAAAATCGGCGGATATTTATTTGAGGGCACAATACCCGCAAAAATAACCGCCAAATGGATCCATAGAAAAAAGAACTTTAAGTTTTTAATATAATTCATTTTCCAAACAGCTACTCAAGTTCAACTTTTGGTGCTGGCATTTTTCGATCACGATTGACACTATTTCCAATGCGAGCAGACGCAGAATCCATGTACACATTTGGTTGATTTCCAGAAGAAACCACATCTGGATAATATCCCGACGTAAATGCGCTAGGCAAATTTCCATCAATAACGGATTGAGGAAAAGTATTTTCTGATACTGAAAGTTCTGAATCCGGAAGTGTTCCGTGCATGAGAACATTCGGAGTATTGCCTGAACTTACCGTACTTGGATGATTTGAATTGGTAAAAATAGAAGGGAAAGTGCCTCTAATAATATTGTCTGGAATATTTGAATTTGTTATCCCCAGGCTATCTATATCCTGAGAATCTGATTGACCATCCTTCCATCCATTTGTAGAGCCAGTCAAATATTGCATGACAACAGCTATTGGATGACGTTTCTGCCTCAAGTGCTCTAGACCACCATTTACAGTCCATGATTTATCAGGTTGAAGATTGACGGTTTCGGAATGAATCTGCTCGTCAACAATTGTAATGGAATCGATCGATGTAGAATCCTGTGCAGACGAAAAGTTCGAAAGACCTATCAAGGACACCATAAAAACCGCACCTTTTAAAGAAACTCGATTCATCTTAAATTCCATAAAGCACCTCATTTGCTGCAAAAAATAATCAAAAATTGATTCTTGGAAAGAATTGTCAAGAACCCTAGCAACGGACTTTTGGAACGTCAAGTTTTGGAACACAATCGGGCCAATATGGCAGAAAGTGATTTTTTTTCAATCAATGTGAGAATCAGAGGTATCCCAAATAATATTCAGTCAATTAGAAAAAGAAGTCATTTTAGTAATGTCATAAAAAGTGAGAATAGAAAGCAGCTCAGAATCTAGTGGTAGAATGTTAAATGAACCACATATCGGAGGCACATACATTCACCAGATTTGTATTCGCTACATCAACTATTGGGGAAAAGAGATATTAACTTGAAAACCCTTAAGACTCCAATGAAATCTTCCGAAAACTAACTAGCTATCTTCCATACTACTCGTTAGACTATTGAAAGACTTGCCTCAAAATTCAATAGAAGGGAT
>JAPLFV010000234.1 GCA_026390495.1 Pseudomonadota bacterium
TAATGTTTCTTTTTCAGGAGAATATTTAAGATCAAGTATTCCAACAAAAAAATAAACAAATGCCGTATAATAAAATTGTTTCAAAAATTTATATCACGAGCAGCAAATTTTTAATTAATAGCCATCATTAGGATCTATTTATTCTATGACTCAAGAATCAAGTCCACACCTCTTAGCATTTAAAAAATTTATTGACGCAAAGGAAGGGCTTTCTAAGGATGAACGTGAGCTCTTGCAGGTCGGTTGCGCTTACTTTATCGAATCTCTACTGATTGGCGGAGACGCTGAACGTGCATTGAAAGCAATGGAAGCAAACCTGACGAGTCCATTACCAGACACGTCTAAAGTTACTGGAAAAAAAACATTGCGCGGTATGGTTAATATTGAATTCGATCCATATACAACAAGGCAATACATTGAATATACGACAAGTATATTATTCGATAGAATTTTGACGGACGGTGATAGATCGACACTGCCTTGGGTAACTCAGACAATCAAATACGCATTTTATCATGAGCGTGAAGCTCCTCTAGGGTATCTGCCGACATTGAATCTAACTTCTGAGCAGATTCATGCTTGTCTCAAGGATTTTGTGACAGGAGTTATGGCGCAGAAATTTGAACCTCCGGCAAATATTGGAGATCACATCTGCCATTTTGTTCAGAATATTTCTCGACCTTACTGGATTTATACACTGGCCAAAGTTTTGTCTGAATTTTCTGTAGAAGAATTAGATAGATATAAAAGCATTGTGAATACATCATCATTGCGAACTCGATTTGAACCATCTGCATTGGAGTCTATGGAGGGTCCCGTCGATATCAAGCCTCTTTTGGATTCTAAGTGCCATATTTTTGTCAGTCAAATTGCCTGCGCCTACCTTTTAAGGAGCCAAATTGCAGCAACGGAATATAAAGATCTTATTATGTCGAGGATGGTAGGTGCTCCTTACACCTTTATTGCAACAGCAGCAAATTACGTATCGGAATTTCAGGGCCAATTTTCTGCCAATGACTTGGCAATATTGAAGGATGTTGATTCGATGCGCCCCCCTGGTGGCGGACGCATGTTTGAGTTTTCTGAAGCCCATATGGCTCTTCGCGCTCTGATGGAGAATGCCAATGCAAGACTTATATCTGAGCCTGTTAATGTTGTGGGCGGAGAATGGACTCGATTGAAGGGAAAGTTTCAGCAAATTGTGTCAGTTGATGAGAGTACTTTAATGCTTACGTACATAAAAACAAAATTTTTTGCGCCAATGTCGGAATGGCGCAGTGATGAGGATGAGATTGGATTTCTTAAAATTAATAAAGGATCAATGAAACACTTTGCTATTCCTCGGCAGTTTCCCTCCTGCAAAACAGGTGCAGCAGGCGTGAAACGCACAGTTTTTATATTGGGGAAAGTAGAAGGGCGGAGTGAATTTCTTATTGGGATTCAGGAACCATTCTATGATGAAAGAGGATGGGGGAATCAAAATTTGCTGTTTTCATTTAATCTTGAAGGTGAGACCTGGAGTTCTTGGATTCCAAACCCACAAGATAAGAAAGAACTAATCAAGGTCTCCGCAGCATCTCAGATGCCAGTTTGCTATGGTGATCTGAAATTTAAAGTAGATGCTAGCGGGAGAGTCACATTAGTTGAAGACAGAACGCCAACTTACGATAGCTATAGTGGGCCAAGAGTCGAGCATCAGTTACCTGTATTTATTGGAGCAACATTAGGCCGGGCAACCATTGTCGATACCGTTGATCCGCTGCTTGGCAATAGGGAGTTCAGAGAGGTTCTTGAGACTCCGGGCTTTAAAGATCGCCTAATGAATCGGTGGACAACTCACGGCTATAACATATTCACACTCATATCGCCCTGGGAGCTAGTAATTCGGACTAGAGTTGTTGAATCTCATCTACATTAGGTCAATGTTTCAAACCATTGACGAATTGACGGCTAAAGTAGATACTAAAGATACCGATAGACTTCGTGTAGTACGTAAAGGGATACATTTGAGAACAAA
Organism: Pseudomonadota bacterium; assembly: GCA_026390495.1. GTDB lineage: Bacteria > Bdellovibrionota_B > Oligoflexia > Oligoflexales > RGVZ01 > CAMDKS01. The sequence continues at coordinate 2,018 of JAPLFV010000234.1, forward strand.
ACTTAGAAATTTCAGGAACCCCCGACCGCATATGGCTTTAGCCTAGGCGTTCGCAAGACTATTTGTATTTGCAACCCGGGCTTTTCGATCCCGGGTTTTATTTTATTTAAACCCAGGACCTTTCAGGCTCTGGGTTTCTTTTTTTATGGGAGATCAAAATATGAAGTTAAGTAAGTTACTTGGTAGACGTAGTAAGGAAACGCCACGAGAGGCGACCTCAATCAGTCATAAATACCTTCTCCGCGGTGGATATGTAAGACCTGTATCTTCGGGCATATACAGCATTCTTCCACTGGGCATGCGCGTCCTAAGGAAAATTGAATCTGTGATCCGCCAAGAAATGGAGAAAATTGGAGGGCAGGAAGTTCTCATGCCTGTTGTTATGCCACGGGAGCTTTGGGAAGAGTCCGGTCGCTACGACTCAATCGATCAATCAATGGTTCGATTTAAGGACAGAAATCTCAAAGATTTTGTATTGGGAATGACTCATGAAGAAGCCGTCCTAGCTTTAGCGCGAACTGAGGTTTCAAGCTACAAGCAACTGCCTTTCATGCTGTATCAGATTCAAACCAAATTTCGTGATGAAGCTCGTCCTCGTGGAGGATTGATTCGGGTGCGGGAGTTTACCATGAAGGATGCCTATAGTTTTCATCATACCGAGGACGATTTGAAAGCCTATTATGAGGACTGCTACCGGGCCTATGAACGAATATTTAGAAGCGTTGGGATTAAAAATCTTCGCGTTGTAAAATCTGACACCGGAATGATGGGAGGATCGGTTGCCCATGAGTTTATGCTAGAGACATCCATCGGTGAAGACACTCTTGTGATTTGTGATTCATGCGGATACGCAGCGAACAATGAGGTGGCTACCTGTACGTATGACGATTCTACCATCGATGAGAAGGACCTCGAGGACGTCAAAACTCCTGGCATGAAAACCATTGACGAACTTTGTGACTATTTAAAGATAGATGCAAAGCAAACCGCAAAGGCGATCTTCTTTCAAATGAAGAAGCCCGACGCTTCTCTCACACTAATTTTTTGCATCATTCGTGGAGACAAGGTGATCAATGATGCAAAATTGGCAAAGATTCTAAAAACTGATCTTTATGAAATGGCTTCTGAGCAACTTATTACTTCAATCGGAGCAGTGCCAGGCTATGCTTCACCTATTGGTTTGGTGAATCTTGAGTCGTGCATTGTGATTGTGGACAAATCAGTTATGACAAGCAAAAACTTAGTCACAGGCGCCAACAAGCAAGATCTCCATTGTCTGAACTTCAATGTATCGAGAGATATTCAGTGCAGATATATTGTAGACGATATCGCCCAGATGATTGCCGGAGATTTGTGCGTGCAATGTCAGGAGCCACTAAGATTGACTCGAGGCATTGAAATCGGAAACATTTTTCAGCTTGGCACCAAATACACCAAAAGCATGAATATGACATTTTTGGATGAGTCTGGGGGAGTAAGGACGCCTGTTATGGGGTGTTATGGGATTGGGATCGGACGCCTTATGGCATCTGTGATTGAGGATTGTCATGATGATCGGGGTCCTAACTGGCCTTGGAGAATTGCTCCATACCAGATTCATATATGCGCGTTGAACTCAGGAGAACTATCGGTTTCTCAGCGCATGACGTCCATATATGAAGAACTCACTATCGATGGATTTGAAGTACTATTGGATGATACCCAAGCCCAACCAGGAGTGCAGTTTGCAGATGCTGACCTCATTGGTGCGCCTATTCGATTGGTCGTTTCACCTCGCAACGAAAGTCGCGGAACGATCGAATACATGTGTCGATATAGTTTGTCCAAAGGTGAGGTTCGAGCAGCAGACCTACTTGAATTTTGTAGAGATCAAAGAAGACTTCATGGGTAGAAAAATTAGGGACACACGACTGATACCATTTGTGTTGTTAAATTTCATGCTATTATTGATCATCAAGCGGCAATGGATAGGGGGTCATTAATATGAAAACATGGAGCTGTAGCCAAAATTACGTGAGACAGGAACTGCAGGTAGATAAAGATGGAGTTGTCTTTAAGGAATATTGGGATTCATCGCGTGACCCAAACCGGAGTACTGCTACATTGGCCGAGTTTGTTGACGGAGCATTGAATTCCGAAGTGAAATTTCGAATTGGAGACAAAGAATTGGAAGAAGCACTAGGGTATGCGAGGGACTTACTTAAAGTGTGACAGTTTAGAATCTTGAACCAGTCGTGTGTCCCTAAATTGAAAGCCTCAAGAAACATCCTGTCTCTTGAGGCTTTATTACAGTGCTCGGACGCTAAAATTAGAATCCTGTGCAGGAAGTCCAGACACCAGCGAAATCCAGACTCTTCCCATTGACATATAATTTGTGAAGTTGGAAATCGCCTAGTATCGATGAATCTTTTAAGAAAACAGCTTGAATATTCAATGTGTCGCCTTCTTCAGCCTTAACGGTTGGTATTCGTCCATAGGCATTGAGTGTTATTGCTGTTGAATTGTTCTTGATGGAAAAATGCTTATCCGCATAGATACTTGTGTCGACTTGCATTTTAAGAGTCAGATCATCGAACATATCATCGCGTTGGAAGTCCATTGAGACACTGCCGTTGATTGGGTCAATGCCAAAGACAACGCTTCCTGAAAGGGCGCGGGCTGAAGCCTTGCACGTTATTTTTGATTTTGCTTCTGTTTGTGCATAGGCTGTAGACAAACTTCCAAATAGTGATAGTGAGATAACTGCCTTGCAAACTAATCCTAAGGTCTTCTTTTTCATGATAAACTCCTTTGTGGTTGATGTTTGACCCTCGAGAAACCTTTTACGACATTTTATGTCAGTTGAAAAATTAATAGTTTTTATTGTACAATCGATTTTCCTAATAGCCGAGTTATCGCTTCCCCACCGAGGAGTCCGGTAAAAAACGGAATATTTCCTGTATGAAGAAGACTGAAAGTGAAAGCTCCTCATCCAATTTTACTAGGAAAAACAAGCTAGGCATTTTCTGCCCACAGACCTATGCCACTCTGGGAGCGAGTTTCAATGGCTTTAACCTAAATTGTCCAATGTCCAATACTAGATTCGCTCGCAATTATCTGCCAATCGATTCAATCAATTCTGTTTTTCGCCGAAATAGATTGAGTGAAAGTTTCATTGAGGAGGTAAAGATGACATACATGCAAAAAATATTGTCCCTGACTTTCTTTAGCCAGATTGTGTTGGCGTTTCCTCTTTTAGCTAACCAAGGTGGATTTCGAGTCAATCGATTCTTCGGGACGGGTCCAGATGCCAACTTAATTGTTCTTGAAGCTGGTAAAATGGATGGTGTCGTTGTTGGAGATGTTTTTCGCATATTTAGAAATTCTCAACAATCGACAAGGGACACTGGTCTGACAATTGAAACTGGTGAAGCAAAAGCAATTTCTGTTTATGAAGACAAAACCATTGCCGAGGTTACAATTCAGTCAACACCCTTAAGCGTAAAGGTATTCCCAAAGTTTGCAGAAGTGATGGCCGGCGACTTTGCTGTGAAACAGCGTATTGAGATAAAGAGATCATTGTCATTATCACCAGAAGTAAATCTCGCTTATTCTAAGATCTTTGAAGATCCCAATCCTGTTCCTCAAAGTTTTGAGCTTAGCAGTCTCGGCCGAGAATTTATCAATCAAGAAATCGTTGATCTTGCAAAGGTTAAAACTGGATTGTTGATGGTTATTGGACATACTGACTCGTCTGGCCCTGCAGAAGCCAATCAAATTGAAAGTTATCAAAGGGCCGTGGTTGTGCGTCAGTACCTTATTGACACACTTGGCTTTGATGCTGATCGCGTTGTAGCACTTGGCAAGGGTGAAGATGAATTGCCCGAAGAGCCGTTGACACCGAACTACAAGCAACGCGCTCGTAGGATAGTCGTGAAAGTAGTAAATAATCCACAGTCTTAATTTAGCTATGCTATGCAAGGCGCGCCTGTGATGATTTTTGAGTCCAGGCTTGCCTAGATAGATCTAACAATGCAAATGATGAACGACCTAAAAAGTATGGCGAGAACCATTTAATTCCCGGTCGATATTGGATTTAATTTTGTCGTACTCAATTTGATCAATTTTTTCGGGGGATTTCTCGACTTCGGAAGTAACTGCCGCTAAAGTCAGTTTGCCCAGTGAAAATTCTACTAAATGATATAGTCGACTTTCCAAGTAGAGACTTTTGTCGTCTTCGCTCGCACCTAGTTCAAGAAGTGCCTTTAACGTTAACTGTGTATCGCGTAGCAGTATTGGATAATATTTTTGATGGTGAATTTCCTTGCTGACAATATTGTCCAGATCCAAGCCTTTTTTGGATAGAAGTTTATAGATGATTTTGCGTAGTGAGAATTTTTGTAGTTGGAGATTTTAGTGGTAGTAGACTTTAACCTGCAGGTGGTCTATCTTTAATGGTGCTGAGGCAATGTACGAATTGAAATAGTAAGTTAAATCGACACCGAAACTTGAGCTGTTAACCTTTGCAGGGGTCCAAGTATCACCCCACAAATCAGTGGCCCCTCCAAGAGTCAAAGTTGTTTCCGTAGTCGATATATATGGCGATGTCGTCAAACCAGATCCTTTATTTGATCCAACAATGGCGCCGCTATACTGCATATACGCCCAAGTCAACACATTCACGTTCGCTAAATTTTCAGACACGTGCTCGATGATGACTTCAATGCCATCGATAGTTGCTCCGCCAGGAATACTAAATCCAAAGTTTGTTGCTGAAAATCCAGCTCCATCTGACTGACCCCAGCCTGCTTGATCCCACTGGGCATAGACATTGTTTGAGGTTGATAGGTTGCTGAGACTTGTAAAGGTATTTACGGAATTTACATTTAATGAAGTTCCGAGTGTTCCAGAAACCAATGTTTGCGATGAAGACCCTCCGGAAGTAGTACCAGTTGCAGACGAGCTTGTGGCCGATTGCCCGCTAACAGAGTTAACTGTGCAAGCCACAAAAGTATATTGAGTAGACGCCGTTAACCCCGAAATGGCTCTGCTTGTTGCGCCACTTGCAGCTGTCGTAGTCGAATCCGAGTTACAGTCGACCGGAGCCACAGCACCACTCTTATAGGCGATTTTGTAGCCACCAGTATCACCGGTGATCGCAGACCAGCTTATTGTAATTTGGCTAGAAGAATCCACCGTTGCAGAGATAGATGGAGCAGCAGGCATTGTGTAAGTACTGACTCCTGCTGACGCTACTGAATCACCTGCCGAGGTGTTTGATTGGCATATGATAAAGGTGTACTGAGTTCCTGCAGCCAAGCCAGTAATGCTTCTTGATGTTGCGTCCGCTGCTGCTGTCGTTGTGGAGTCCGATGAACAACTTACAGGTGCAACGCCACCCGATTTATAGGCAATTTTATAGCCGTTGGTATCTTGAGCCATATTATCCCAAGTTAAAGTAATGGCTACAGTTGAAGTGGCACCAGCACTTAAATTAGTTGGAACTGATGGTTTAGTAAATACGCTTATACTCGACGCCGGGGCTGACTTGCCGCTGACACTATTAACGGTACAAATGATAAATGTATATTGAGTTGCGATCGAAAGACCAGTTACTGTTTGGCTGGTAGCATTTGCAGCTGCAGTTGAGGTGGTATCAGAATCACAATCTGCTGGGGCAGATGCTCCAGATCTGAATGCGATCTTGTAGCCACCTGTGTCACCAGCCATATCGGCCCAGCTCAAATCGATTTGAGTCGTCGGAGTCGTTGCATTGGCAACAGCTGCAAAACCCGTTGGGGTTAGAGGAATGGTCGTAGCACTTGCAGATGATGAAGCCGCCGACTGGGTGGATGTTCCATTCACAGTGCATATGATAAATGAATACTGAGTTGCTCCTGAAAGACCAGTGATTGATTTAGACGTTGCATTTGCAGCTGCTGTGGTCGTGGTTCCTGCGTTGCAATTGGCAGGAGCACTGGCTCCAGATTGATAAGCTATTTTGTATCCACCAGCGTCTCCTGTCATATCATTCCAGCTGAGGTCAATCGTTGTATATAGAGATGTTGAAGCAGTAGCTGTAAAAGACGTTGGTGTCGCTGGTGATGTGTCTGTTGTCGCGGAAATGGCGCTGCTCGCTGCAGATTGACCACTGGCGGAATTCACTGTGCAAATAATGAAACTATACTGTGTGGAGGCAGCTAAACCTGAGATTGTCGCAGACGTTGCATTCGCTACAGCAGTCTGGGTCGTGCCAGCATCGCAATTGGCAGGGGCCGTAGCTCCTGATTGATAAGCTATTTTGTACCCTCCAGTATCGCCAAACATGTCGCTCCAAGTTAAATCAATGGACGTCGTTGATGCGGTAGTCGCTGCAAAGGCAGAAGGTACTGATGGTTTGGAATTCATAGAAGCAGGAGCAGATGCAACGCCCAATTCGGGTGTTAAGTCGGAATTCATAGCGCATACAATCATGGAGTATTCAAGGCCTGACATAGCTGCAGAAATGGTGACCGAATTTGAAATAGTTGTTCCAGTGGCACCTGAATTACAGTTGGCCGGTGCAGCGCCTCCACTTTGATAAGCATATTTATAAGATGCAGTAGTGCCGCCTCCCGATGCCCATGAGAATGTAATCGCAAACATAGAATCAGCAACTCCAACCAATCCTGTTGGTTGAGCGGGGGCAGCTTGATCATTTGTGACACGCAATTGTGCCTGCCCAACCTTTGAATCCTTTGTCGCTGTTAGTGTTGTTAAACCTGACGAGACGCCAGTTGCTAGTCCTGTTGCTCCGTTTACAGTTGCAACTGCACCCACGGAAGACAGCCACGTTGATGATGCTGTGATATCTGCCAAAGAACCATTCGAATATAATCCTGTTGCTTTAAATTGAAGAGTTGATGTTCCAGTTGTGACTCCCATAGCTGGAGTAACAATGATCGAACTTAAGACTACTGCAGAAGGTGCCACCGTTGTTGCAGATGACGATGACACTCCCGAAAGAGTGGCACCCACTGTGATGCTACCGTTGGCTTTAGCCAAAAGAATTCCTTTTGTCTCTCCAGAATTTGATATCTGCGCAACTGTAGCGTTTGATACATTCCAGTTAACCATGTCGGTGATGTCGTGTGTTGATGCATCAGAGTAGGTGCCAATTGCCGTGAATTTGACTTTTTCATTGGCAGTGACGTTAAGACTAGAGGGCGTGATTGCTATTGACACTAACGTTGCTGAGCTAACAGTTAGAGCTGATGTGTTAGATGTGGCCCCTAATGTTGCTGAAAGTGTAACAGCACCCGCAGTTGTGCTAGTGACAAGGCCTTTCGTTGGATTGGAATTAGATACCGTTCCATTTGAATTGTTTGTGCTCCAGGTAACAAACGGAGTTAAATCCATAATGGATCCGTCAGAAAAAGTACCTTGCGCATACATCTTTGTTGTCGTGCCAGCAGGCTTTGTGATGGAAGATGGGGTGACTGCAATGGAGCTAAGGGTTGCAGAGTTCACATTTATGGTCGACGTTCCAGTCACACCTAAGACGTTAGCAGTTATAGTTGCAGTTCCAAGTCCAGCTCCAGTCAAGTGGCCAACCGAATTGGTCGTATTGGATACAGACGCAGTGGCACTGTTGGACGTGGACCAAGTCGCAGAGTCACTGATATCCAGGACCATTCCATCCGAGTAAGTGGCAGTGGCTTTGAGAGCGGATGAAAATCCGTTTGCAAGAGCGCCGTTCGGCGGAACAATTGCGACAGAGCTGATCGTTGCACTCGAAACATTGAGATCCAGGTTTGCACTGAGGCCGTCATACTCGGCGGTTATTGTCGCCGCGCCACCTCCGACGGATTGCATCACACCTTTATCTGTCGAATCATTGACAACAATTCTCGATGTGTTTGAGCTTGTCCATGTGGCTGAACTAGAGACATCTTGAGTGGAACCATCTGCATAGACCGCTATCACTTGAATGCGCTTTGATACTCCTAAATAGTTTGGTCGATCACTGTCCACAAGAAACAATGACGTCGGGTGAGCACCACTGATCGTCCATTTAGATTCAGCGGTTTGACCAGATAATGTTGCAAATAGTGATACTGTACCATTGCTGTTAAAGGTGGCTATTCCAGGTGTGGTTGAGCTAAACGTAACTGCAGCCAATGGTTCAGAGCTCCACTGAACACTTTTAGTAACGTCAACGGAAGTATTGTCAACATAGGTTGCTGTGGCGGTAAGTGTTTTTGAAGATCCAACAGTTCCGGTTCCAGTACTTGGAGTTATGGCTAAACTCTTTATCTGAGTTCCAACTGTTACTGATACCGTTGTGCTTGCTGTTTTGTATGCTAGCTTTAGTGTGCAGGATCCAGTTGAAACCCCTGTGATCTTTAAATCAGCCGACGACGAATCCGTAGTGATGATAGAGGTTGTGCAACCTGATAAGGTTAGCAGATTTGATTTTAGGGATGAGGATTGTTCAGCAACTAGTAATTTGCTTGCTAAGGTAACTGATTCCCCAGGAGTTAGTATAACTTCAGACTTTGATATTTGTAGGCTGCAGGATTTTTTGCTTGCTGATCCACAATTAGTCGCATTGGAATCCTTTTTCTTGATATCCAAATTCGAACGGCAGCTAAAGGCGACGCCTAGCGTCCACATGGAGTAGATGAAAATTTTCGAAAAACGCCCCATAAATATCCTCGTGATTATATGGGGCTTATCGGAATAAAACGCAAAAATCTTAAGTCCATGAGTATCTAAAAAAACGTCCTAATATTAGGCCTTTATATCGGTTTTTTCGAAATCACCAACCACCCAGTGCGGTCGTTGGTCGCTGGTTTCACAAAACGTTAAACGGCAAACGAATAAACCTAGGAGCGTTTGAAATCTAAAAATCAACAAGAACTGTCGGAATTCCAAACTCATCCAGTCTCGTATCGATTTCATCAATATGTTTTAGCAATGCTGAAACCTCTGCCTTTGCGCTTTCAACGGAATCAATTTTTGAAATCCGAACTCCTGTGTCAATCGGTGGCTTGGCTGAACTCGGTCCTCCAAAAACCAACTTATTGAAGATGTGCGGTGTTAAGGTGCTGGACTCGGAAAATGCAGATTGATAGCGTTTGTATGAATCTTGATCGAATGGATCTTGGTGGCTAAGAGGTTGCATTCCACAGGCAGCCATTTTCGTGGCAAATGCTTTTGTATGAAGATCAAGTGTAAATGGCGAGAATTGGAATCCAGGCATTGGAAAAAACTCACGAAGCGTGTCATTAACATAGATTAAAGGATTGATAATGCTTCTCTCAAGTTTCAATAGACTCTGACATACTTCAGTCCAATCAGTTTCTTGTCTAGACAAGTCCATTAGACTTTGAATCGCCAATGTTCTTGATGGATTTAACTCATCCCTCCACTTCAGAACGATATCAAAGAAAAACCCTTTTTTTCTCTGCGCAACATATTCCTCATACGTGTAGATGACATATTTCTGAAGTTTAGTTGCCTTGTCTTCATCGTAACCAAGAAGATGGCTATATTCGTGGGCTACGAGTGCAAGAGTTTGCCGCAGGGCATTGTCTTTTGTTAATTTACGACCTAGATTGTGAACACTAATGCATATGGATGAATCGTCTGGGCCGACGACGCTGCCATCATACTCTTTTTCATCGTGTCCCACGCAAGCGGAGTCCCACTTTACCCCAATTTTAGTTTGGCGTATCATGTCATAGATATTAGGTTTCGACTGATATAGATCTGAAAAAAAGTGCAATTGTTCGCCGCGATCTTGCGCATTGAAAAACATCAACATCTCACCACGAGCGTCCTTAAGAATATTTTCGATGTAGTATTCACCGGCCGGATTTTCCGGAAAAGAACCTCCTCCACCGCCGCTAATTCCTCCATTGACGTCACCATCAGCAACGGCATGGCTAGAAAGCCCAATTGCAAACAAACCGCCTATACATAATTTTTGAAACTTAACTATTTGTGTACTCCAAAGAATGTGATCCAGAGGTTCTACTGGCATGGATCAGGTTGAGAATCTAAGACAGAAAATCAATGTTGATCAACGAATTAGATGA
>JAPLFV010000121.1 GCA_026390495.1 Pseudomonadota bacterium
AACCTAAATCATAGGCTATATCTTCAACTCTCTTTTCCTTCTGACTCATAATATATGTGGCCCCAATCCAGGGCTACCAAACAATTGCTCTGCCAATTTGTTAGATGAAATTTCAAAAGCACGTAACATGAAGGCGGCTAGGGACTCTGGAAGCGATGATAGTTATGAAACACCGGTCAATCCTCCTCGGAGACAAAGAGTGTTAGGAAGACTGTGCCAGCCCCATACTTGATGCTTTCGGTGAACACGATTGAATGATTTCAACGTTTTTAGGCGAGATTCTCCGCCAAAATAGTCAAAAGTTGATTAGATGTAATATATCAAATTGTCTGCTCTAATTGCCTTGAATTATTGATATCTCGCAGTGACGCTCGCCTTGGTTCGTTTTTTTCTTTTCACACAATTAAATGTCTGACCAAGAAAACCGCTGGAAATGGGACAAGTTTGTGGAAATTGGAAATACCATACACAAGATAGTTGGAAAGGAATACAAGACTCGTTTGGCCAAGTATGCTCTCCTATTGTCTGACCAGTTGATTGACAACCACTTCATCCTTAACTTACCCATCAATGTGGAAATAGGAAATACCATACACAAGATGAGAGGTGTGGTTCGTACTGAAAAGTCCAAGGCTGCCCTTAACTTCTCTGACGATTTACTTCGCACGAAATACATCACTGACTCAAAAGAACGCTACGAACTCTACAAAATCCTTTTACCCAAAATAGCAGAGTATCTGGATGGAAACGCTGAAGTAATTCAAGCTGCTGTCAGAGAATACTTTCTCTTTCAACACGGCAAGGCAGGTCTTGACGAAAGTCTCTTTGATATTACGTTTTCTCCAAAGAAGAGCGGAGTCCAAACTGGATTCACTTGTGATGTCAACAATGGAACTCATTTTGCTCGATATTACATCAAGACGCATCAATACGGACCAACAGAAGACAATGTAAAAAGCATCAAACCACCAGATACAAAGGAGCTATTTGTCTACAAGCTTTTGAATCATATTGGAATTGGTCCTCAAGCTCATTTCATTATACCATCTCACGGCACAAAGAAGACTATCTACATCGCCACCAAGGATTGTCATTTGGTCTTATTGTCCAACTTGACCAAGGATACAGCAAACAACAACGCTCTACTTCAATTGGATTTGATATCTCGCATCCTGTGCCTTCGTGATTGCGCTACCAACTCCTCCAACTGCGGTCAAGTCGGTGAAACGGCAATGATTGTTGACTTTCGTATTGAAAAGCAGTCGTGGGGCTACGTCAAAGCAGACATCCTGGACAAGTTCTACGAAGGAAACAGTGAATTTCACTATTCTGGATTGATGGCAACCGCAGTCAAGACTCCTCACGCTGTCAAGATGGATATTATGAAAAAATCTCTTCAGGAGTGGAAGTTGTTTGAGAGTATCGAATGGGCCGAATCAGAGATTAATGGGTTGGTCAAAAGATGTGGAAAGATGCGATTTGAAGATGATTTACAACAATATGTCAAGGACCTCAAGGCAACAGTCGAAGTTCTTATATAAAATCTGAGAAATAAACTATACCGGATACCCTATAACTTTACCTTAACCTTCAAGTCTCGAGACGTGACAGTGCGATGAGATTGTCTTTTCTTTCCCTGATGAAACGAATCTGTAGACCAAAAATTAGTAGTCTTTTATTATTTCAATTCCCGCGAATATGCAGCGCAGTATTGGCAGAACAATCCGGCTAGAGTATCATCAAGTTTGGCCGAAACGAGTTGCTGTACACATTACTCCCCTTGATTCTTAGCCGATGGCCAGTTGCAACAAGTGCTATAATCATCGATTCTTCTCCTCCCATCCGCGATTGGTTTCCCAACCCCGAAACAGTTATCAAATAATTGATAAGTCGCCCCTTTCTTCGATTTTGAGATACCCATGCGATGCAGTTGTCGATCTCGCGATACAGTTCGTGTGCCTTTGGATTGATCCTGACCTCGTTGGAAAGTAAATAGTTGACAATGGTTTCATAGTCTCGTTGGGTTCCACTATACTCTGGAATACAACTTTGCATATGAGTATCAACACGTGCTTGACTTGCGAACAGATCGACTGGAACGGAATTCACCATGTTGAATATTTGATTATTCGTACTGCCATCAGAAGTGATCCTTTGGAAAATAAAGTAGGACCATGTTGTGTAACATGAGTTCAAAATAACAACGCGCTGGGTCGTTGTGTCGTTTTCCTTCATGGAGGAAACTAATTTCAACAAGTCCAAGATTGACTGATAATGATGAGGGAGAACATCTTCCTCCATCAACATGTCAGGCTTTGATTCAACTTTTGGGAAAATAGCTGCACCGCCAAACATAATGTCGTAATCGCTGGGCATGGTCACCGTAACGAGCACAGCCAAGTGTTTTGGATACTGATTTGTCGCAATTGCCTTTGATAGGAACGCCAGCACATGCGAGTCAAATCGAGAGCCACCTTCAGGAAGGATTGGGCCAGAATATTTTATCAACGATTTTGATAAAATCTGCTGAAAATCAATTTCATGTTCTTCTGGCAACTGTTTCACCCCCGTTTCTAATTTTGTCAAGAGTTCATGAAACTTGTCTTGAGAAATCGTTTCGGTCGGTAAATGACTGCAGTAGTTTCGCACACTTCTGATATCCTTGATGGCCTGAACAACGGAACTCGAGAGTTGAAACTCGACAATGTTTAGCAACACACTCGTCAGACTCGTAATATCCCAATCGATTGGGTCATTATCCTTGACAAAAGTACAAAGTGACTTGGAATGACGAAGCAACTTGTGTTTAAGAACAATTTTGGAACATGCGGGATCACCAACTGTCCAATTGGTGGAAAATGCTTGTTGGAACTGGTCGAGAAATAATGCGGCCAGAGGAGGTTGAAGAGCATCCAGGCATAACCACAAGTCACTGCGGTTATTTAGTGGTACAATATTCTAGTACTTCGTTTGCTCTTGCAATGGATTCTCTAAGTTCTGTCGGATTTTGCATTGGTTTTTGAAAAGAAAAAAAAAGGTGCAAACATATTTGTAAGTCGAACCGCAAATTAATTGTGTGCGAAGTAATTTGGAAGCAGGTCCTCAGTCTCCAATCGTGACTCACCAAGATTGGTAACCGGGTTAAGTCTACGCTCCTTGATACCCTCCAGAAACAAAACATCACTGTGATACATACTTGAATTCATATCTTTTTTACTAACGAAAGCTGTCCGTTCTCTTTGTCCCGAACAATTTAGATTAGACTTGTGCCAGTTAATACATTCGATACTACAAGTCTTAATACTGCATGCTGGACACTTGTATTTGAATTGATTTAAACAATCACTTTTTTCACATTTCATCTGGTCAAACAAGTTTAGTTTCATCCCCTTTTATTCATCTCATTGTTACTAGTTCCTCTGCTGATGTTGGATGTATTGCTACGCAATTATCAAAATCATTCTTTGTAGCCCCCATCTTGATTGCTAC
>JAPLFV010000088.1 GCA_026390495.1 Pseudomonadota bacterium
CTGGGTATGAAGATATGCAACGACGAGTTCCAGATACAACCAAGCTTCGCAGGCACCTCAAATGGCAACCAGCGCACACCCTCGATTCAATCATCGATGATGTCGCCGCTGACAAACGCCAGTAAATCTACTTAGAGACCGTGAACGCCTTTTAGCTTTCCGGTTGTATCAAATACATATGTTGCAGATGCAACCACGTCTGCCGCTTTAACTGAATCATGCATAGTGACAACTACCGCAATATCAGCTCCAGATAACGGTGCAGAAATTTCAGACTTCCAAGTTCCAACTACATTGTCATGCCAAGAAACTACAGCACCCCGCTCCCGAAGATGCTCGATAACTAAATCTGCTGCTGTTTCGCGAACATCTGCAACATTCGGCTTGTAAGCCACACCCACAACTAGGATGCTCTTGCCTTGAAGTGACCCACCATTATCTGCTTGGACGCGGTCGACCACATACTTTGACATTTCAAGGTTTACTTCGTTCGCGCGACGAATAAAGGTTGCCGGCGCCCCATGCTCCTCAGCAACCGCTGCCAAGTAAGTTGGATCTACCGGAATGCAGTGGCCGCCGACTCCGGCACTCGGCGTAAATTTCATAAACCCATACGGTTTTGTATTTGCGGCATCCAAGGTTTCATAAACGCTAATTCCTAGTGAATGAGCAATTTGTGCAAACTCGTTCACTAGTGCGATATTTACTTGGCGGAAAGTGTTTTCAAATAGTTTGGCCGCTTCAGCAACTTCGGGTGAAGAAACCTCAACCAGCTTGTCACAGAATTTAGAATAGAAATCTCTGGTCATCTTTGAAGCTTCAGGTGTTAACCCAGCAAAAAGTCGAGGGGTATTCTTTTGATTGAAATCGCCACGACCCGGATCCACCCGTTCAGGTGAAATCGCATACATATGTTCAATCGGACCACTAGAGTATTTTTCAATGGCGGGCTTAATGTAATTTCGGAGCGTTCCTGGGAACGAAGTTGATTCATTAATGATTAAAACTCGTTTGCGAATATTTTCACCGATTGTCTTGCAAGCAGCATCGATGAATGCAAGATCTGGCTTGCGATCAGGCGATAATGGAGTTGGAACTGCTATAATCACCAAATCAACATCGCTCAAATCAGATTCGACATTTGTAGCTTTATATCGGCCCGCTTCAATCCAAGATTTAAGAACGTTGCTATCGACCCCTTCGATATGTGATTTTCCTGAATTTAGTTGGTCAACAATTCGTGGATTGTTGTCAAATCCAATTACATCGAAGAATTCACCTGCAAACGCGGAAATGGTAAGTCCAACGTACCCTTGACCAATAATGCCGACCTTCATTTAGTTGTTCACAACATCCGGATTCCTCGGATCCAATCTCTTCATATTAGACAAAGCTAACGCTTTCTCTTCTGGAGAGGAAGTTGGCAATTGATATAAATGTCTCCATGCTTCAAAGAAATCCGGGTTAAATTCCGTTCCAATCTTGGCATATTTATAAGCTAATTCATCCAAGTTGCTTTGGTGAAAAGTCTCTACAGCCTGTGCATACCGGAAGGAGTCGCTGGGATTCAAGAAAGAAGGTTTAAGCGCAATTTCAACTTGTTTTGCATCGCCTGTTCTTAACGCAAGAAAATACTTTGAATCTGCGCTCATTGGTGCGTAAGCAAAAAATAACCCAGCCAGAACCCCAAAACTAACCAATAGACTTGGAGAGATAAATGGTGATGATTTAGATTCAAGTTTCCTTTTGCTTCCCTGCGAATGGGTCTCAAAATTTGTTCTCGTAATTTGCTCATAGGAAATCAGGGCTCCAGTTAGCACCCAGCCCCAAATTGCAAGCCCTATTTGATTAATACTAATTATTGACTGTGCTTGATAGCAAGCCCATGCGGATGTTAGGGCAACAAAAACAGGATCATAATTTTTGGATCGGGCGGTGACCTTGATAATTGCTACCGCACCACACAGGAGTATTGCTAAATAAGATAATAAGAGTGGGAGTCCACCGAAGGCAAAAAAGTCAATGATGACATTGTGCGAAGCATTAGTCATGGTGTGAATGGAGGGGGTGTCGATTAATGCTACATCTGGCCGCATTCGACGATACCAATCTCCATAAGTATCCATTCCTACCCCTGCAAGCAAGTCTGATTTTCCCATTTCGATGCCAGAATTCCAATAGCTACCTCGAAGCGATACGGACTTCTTATATAGAAAATCAAGTGGACCAATTTGCAGAGTTCCCAACACCGCCATGATTCCACAAAAAATAGAGGCTCCGATATAACCAAAAGTTATGTAACTTCTGTGGAGTCTCGCCCTTACAAAATAAAACAAGGCCACAGTCAAACCACCTACGGTTACAACCAGGCCTTGAATGGCATGTGACTTCAATATTTCATAGAATGCGAGCCCTGAAAAAAGCAGGCCTGCAATTTTCCAAATTGTTGATTTACTACCAAGAATCAATAAAGAGAACGTCGCGGATATCCCCATTCCGAGAAAAGCAGAAATGAAATTCGGGTTACCAAATAAGCCCAAGATATTTTTGTAGGGATTACTCCAGCTTATGAAATCTCCGTAAGCTAGGACCCAGCCGCAGTAGATCACATTTATTGCAAAAGCCACCAATAGGCCGTTAAGCAACCCTGCGAAAAATTTGGTCTCTCTCAAAATAAGTCCTGCTAGTAAACATATACAAAGTATCAAATAGGTAAGAAGACCGGTGTTTCTTCCTGAAACCCCGTAGAAAGTCTGATCAAAAGGCGCCTTGCTATTAACAACACTTGAAAATCCGGCGAGAACAAAAAGAGCCACCGCAGAAACTATAGTTCTATTGTTGGTCCATACTTGTCTCCAGAGCGCCATTAATCCGACGGTGAGGCCCCCGGCAAGACCGCCCCCAACGGCTAATTTAGTTGCGTTAACCGGATCCGAAACCATACCCGTAATTAGAAATACTGTTACAAACGGGGTTCCCACTACAAGTAATTTACTAACTAGGTTAATTGTCGAGTTTACGTTCATGAGCAAATTCTATCTATAGAAAGGCCGAATCCCGGCTCCCCCGAAGGGGAACCGGGATTCGGTTCTGATCTTTTCAGTCAAAGGGTGCTAATTAAGCCTTGACCTTCTTCTGGATCTTGATGACTAGGTTAGTCAATGATGTGATCTGAGCCTTGAGGCTTGCGACCAACTTAGCAACAGTTGCTGAAAGTGCTGCAACTGCATCTGATGCATCCTGAGCTGCAGCTGTTGCTGCATCTGCTGCATCTGCTGCTGCAAGAGCTGCATCTGTAGCTGCGTTAGCTGCATCTGTAGC
>JAPLFV010000056.1 GCA_026390495.1 Pseudomonadota bacterium
CAGTTCATTTTTCAAGACTCTTTCGTCATAGGTTTTTTGATCAATCGTTAGAATTTTGTCAGAGCTGATTAAAAAAGTGAAATAGCGTGCACGCTCTGAAGTGCTGTGACCTCGAAGTAGGGCATCATTGTAAACGATCTCATGAATGATTAATCCAGCTCTAACCATCTCATTCAGCTGATCCCATAGGGGTTGGCTAATCCAATATTTTGGCTCTTCGGGCTCAGTAGGAATTGTGTTGGCCACCACCTGAACGATCGTGCAATTCGTGGGGGTCATCGTATCGCCAAAGTCTCCCGCGGTCGGAATGCGGTAACCTTGAGGAAGAAATCTCGTTATCTCTGGATCAAAAAAATGATCGAGCTCGGCAAGGTATTTTTCCGCACGAATGGGGTCAACGCGTTTAAGGCGCTCAAACACAAATCTTGCCTTAGACTCTGCGTCGCCATCTAATGGCAAGTTAACTTTACCTAGAGCTGGAAATCGGAGTTCGCCGTCCAGATAGTCCAAAAGATGGAGTCCATTGACTGGAACTTCAGGGCTATTAGGGCAATTGACGATAAAGCCACCGTTTCCTACTCTTTGGCCGGCCCAGAGAGTTAAACTTGAGGTCGATAAAAGCGTCATGGAAATAGCATTGATGATGTTGATAAAACGCATGGAGATTCCTTTATTTCGATAATTTAAGACTGATTTTCGTTCGCTGATTTAATGTTTCGTTGTTCTGGGTTTAGGCGATTTCAATAGTTTTTCCTTTATTTTATTGGTTCTTGTTGTGGAGCTGGATTGTGCCAGCTGGATTATCGGAAACATTTGAGCCGAGAGCATGTAAACAGATGTGGCTCGAGTTTGGGCGTCTGCAGCGTCCGCAAATTCATGAACGAGGTTTCGCAATTTTTCTTTAAATTCGGTGACGCGATGTGCCTCCATTGGGATGACCATGGACTGATATTCCCGCTCGCTCATATCTACTGAGAAAATGGCCTTTGCTGCTAAGTCCATAGCAGCAAGGTGAAACTGCTTAATATTTGCAGAAGGTACAGGAGATTCTATATTTAATTGATCTGCCCAAATATGTCCGTTGTCGTCTTTGACGAATAGACCAAGGGCTCTAAGATTATCGAGACATAATTTTACTGCCGCTTCGGAAACACCTAGCTCTGATGCATACCACTTAATGGGCGCAATCTGTTTTGTGATGCGAATGCATTCCAATATGACGATGGAATACCATTTCGATAAAATTGATGTGTCAAAGTTCCGCGTTTGTGACTTTTCAGGAATATTGTGGGAGGCCAACGCAGACCTGGAAGAGTCTTTCAATGCTTGGCTACGCCCGTGACGAGCTGCAACTAAGTGGCAAAATTGTTCTGTTTCGGATTGATTGAGTTCTAACTTTTTTGCAAGGTCAAGTGCCACCTGTGGTGAGATACCTTGCTTGCCTGATAGAATTTCGCTAAGGCGATTAGATTTGAGTCCTAAATCTCTTGCGAATGCACCTTGCGAATACTTCGGATTTCGCGTCACTCGTTGCAAGAGATGCTGCTTAAGTATGTGACGAAAGTCAGTTGAATTTGTCGAAGTGCTATTTTTCATGAACGGGAAAATAGATTTTCGGCTCATGTTTGTCAAGCATCTCACAGAACAATCTAGTCTGTGAGATTCTGTTGAGATTTGATGACCTATTTTTATTGGGAATTTAGTTTTTCAAACCGCAAGATCAGTCAAAATCCCGATCCATGACGGTCTTGCGGCCATCGGCCTTGGCACGTTCTATGGCTTTGGCAACTTCTCTTTCGACAATCTTTGACAGCGCTTCCATGACAGAGGCAGAGGTGTTGAGCTCTGATTTTTCCTTAATTAGTTGCTTTACTTTGCTTGCAACGACGTAGACTTCACTCATGTGGGGCTCCTATTGGTTCGTTGGGTTAATCTTAAAACGATATCAGATTTAGCCTCACTTTTGTGCGAAATATGTAACATTACCGGGCCAAAAAATGGAATCGTAGAAAATTCAGGAGCTTATCGCGGTTATCGCGAATTGATAGTAAAATCAGCAGCTTTCGTCGTGATATTTTTGTTCAAAATCTGATTAATAGTTATTCGAGGAAGGTTGATGCACTGATTATGTCAAAGGTTTACCGGCACTTAGGCTTTGTTCTTTTTTTTGCTCAATTTAGGGATGAATTGGCCGATATAGATTGTCAGGGTGTATTGTCAGATTGGAAAGTGAGGTTGTTGTGAGATATCTAATTTCTATCCCATCATTTGCGGTTTTTTCGATTATCTATGGAGGTTGCGGGATTCCTAAGCAACCGACAACGGAGCGAATGAGTCGCAGAGACATCGCTCCAGGCGGTGAAAGTAACAAAAGCGATGAAGGAATCCAAAACCCCGAAGCTAACCAAAGCCGTCAAAGTAGCGGAGGCAACCCAACCATCATTAACAACCAAACTGCAGAAAATAAGCAAACTGTAGAAAATAAGCAAACTGTAGAAAATAAGCAAACTGTAGAAGATAAGCAAACCGTAGAAGATAAGCAAACCGTAGAAAATAAGCAAACCGTAGAAAATAAGCAAACCGTAGAAAATGAGCAAACCGTAGAAAATGAGCAGGAAGGCGATGCTAGATTTACGGGAAATAAATGGAAGAGTCTTGCTATATCTGATCTTAAAGTCTATCGAGAAAGTGAAATATTGTTTAGTAAGAGGTTTGGTCACAAGCAAGATGACTTTGCAGCTTTTTTGCAAGATTTTAATCCCGATCGGTTGGTCTGGCACTATCCAGGGCCAAATATAACAAAAAGCAAACCAACGCGATTCATGACGTGATAAATCGAACAAGCATACTCGACTCTCAACTTGCGGGCCATCCCGGGAGAGTGCTTTGGCCGCTTTATATATCAATATTAAGAACACATCAACAGTTTAAAGGCAAACCTGGGAATCAATGTTCTATTAATGTCTTTGTTGGAAAGCCAGTAGATCCAAATGTTTCCAATAGTTCAGCTGAGCCAGAAGACGTCCAGTGCTTAGATCTTGACGGGAATTTTGTCTATGCGCCTTGGGAAGTGTCAATTCTTGAAGATAAGTCAAAGGTAGCCTGGGCCTCGCGGCCTGACGTTTTGAAAGACAAGTTTCTAGTTCTGCAAGGTAATGAAGTAAAAAAATTAGTTGAAGCTGGTTGTACCGTCCTTCAACAAGATTCAATCTCTTTGAATTTTGAGACCTTTAAATGGGGCGGATGTTTCAGTATGGAAGGAGATGCGAAGTTTCGAAAATATTTGTTGGAAAAGTATTCTCCTGAGCAGATGGCCGCGTTGATAAAATCAGAGGGTAGTCAGGAAACAATAGAAAACTTTTCTATTAAAAATTTATTTGTTTCAAAGGGAGCAAAAAAAGTGTCCCTTGACAAGGATGGGAAACGAAATTTGTCTAAATGGATAGAAGCGCAATCTGTGACTAATCGGGAGAATTTATTGGCGCAATATCGACATTTTTCCAATTTAATGACTTTAGAATATTTACAAAAAATGAAATCTGTAGCGAGAACTATAACAGGACGTTATGTTCCATTGAGTGGTAACGTTGCATTCTACAATGAGAATTATCCTCTTTATCATGTTCTTGACTTTATCATGACCGAATGGGTCAGCACTCGCAAAACTCCTTCTGGTTTTGTCGAAATGGTTCAATTTTCTGAGCGAATGGGCAAACAATTGATTGGTACACCTGCTTCCAGCGATGTTGAACTTCATCGATCTTCATATGCGTCTGCATATGCAATGGGAATTCATATGATTTTGCCTTTTGACGTTTATGTTGGGACAACAACTCCATTTGAAGTAAAAATTTCTGAATTTAAAGATCTACCAGACTTTGTGCGCGATAATAAAATGGCGCTGGATGACACCTTTGGTCTTGAGACTTATGGATATGCAGCCGAACCAGTATCTAACGCGGTAATGATTACAAAATCAATTGGCGGCCAGAACACTGAAGTTGTCAGTGTTTCACATGCCAGATTTGCAGAATTTAAATCTATTGCAAAAGGAGCGGAAGTCGTCATTAATGGACAGAAATATATGACGATTGCTGCGTCAACAGTTGGTGGCCTGTTTTTTGCGGCTTCCCATTGGAATGAGTTGAAGCAGTATTCAGAAAAGAGATTGGCCATTGAGGAGATTAATTCTGGAAGTAGCCGATACAGTTTAAGGAAATCATTGGGAGCATCTGAAATGCCTTCTGATGTTGCTCCAAGGGTCAGTTCTGTGGACTTTGGGCATTCTAAAGCTGGTTTTACAACTGTCCGCCTTTCGAATACCGATTTAAAATCATTCCCTATTGGGACTAAGATACAATTTAGCCAAACACGGTTGGTAAAAGAGTTGGCTGCTTCAACCAATGTAGGCAATCTCTATTTCAAGGGTGATTTCATAGGTGATATGTTTCCTGGTCAAGCGATTGCTAGCATTCAACTCCCCAGTGGAACTATCATGAACTTCGAAACCTCGAGTAAGGATTCTACAACGGTTGAAGTCCCGCAATCTGAATTGGATTTGCTTGTTTCTGTGAGAAGAAAGGATAGAAAGATTTCGAAGGATGTATTTGTTCACCTAGTTAACTGGAGTTCGGGTCTTCGATCGCCTAAAGTTAAAGTTGATTTTAATAAAGTGTTTGGGTTTTCCTACAGTTCAAAAACTGTTTGTAATTTTCGCCAAGCCGGAAGTGCCGGGGTTAAATCAATTGTGCCAAGGCCAATGGCGCAAGCCGACATAAAGGGCTATGTAGATCCAACTTTGGACGGTCGCTTCATCTTTGATATCTCTAACTTGAAAACTTGGGGAATTCTTAGCTGTCGTTAGACTGGTCTTTATAAGAGGCGTCAGCTTACAATCGATTTAGATATCGGTGCAATTCAGGTGTTTTCGCGACCTCCGAAATCGTGTCAGATTCACTGAACCTAAGGTCCATCTGACTGATTTCAAAAATTTTGTTTGGAATCATCAAGAGATTGCACGGCGTCCCTGCAGTCTCTTGAATCTGATCTGGATGATAGCCAAATGCCTGGGCCAAACGACGTCGAAAGTCGACTTCATCGGAGTGGTCGATAGTTCCCAAGTGATAGATTCCATCGCCGCGACAAAATGCTATTTCTGCGATCATTGTTGCTAACATCCTATCAGAGAGCCGATTCTGAATGATTCCTCTGGGGAAGCTCAAAGTCGATCCCTTGCTCAATTCCAGTAAAAATTCTTCTGTGCGAGACAATCGATTGGGTGCCCAGCCATGAATAGCAGCAAACCTGATGATGCCGTAATTTGGAAATTCAGCTAGTAATTCCTCCTCGCATCGTGATTTAAACATTCCATAGGCGCTTTGGGCTTTAGAGGGCTCTGATTCATTGTGTGGTTGATCCAAGTTGAAATCCACGGCGTTTGAAGACGAGCCAAATAGATAGTATCCTCCATAATTAGACACTTTCTTCATTAAATACCTGTGCCACTCAAAGTCCTGATCGGTTTCTCCTCGAAGGAGATTGATGGTCACAGTTGGTTTAAAATCTACAAAGATCACATGAGCGGCGTCGGAATCCATGGAGCTCAAAGGAAGCAGACGAATATCCAAGTTAGGTCTGTGCTTGTGATATGTCCCTGCAATCTGGCAGCCTGGGCTGCGTCGTTGAAGTGCGGCTATTAAATAATGTCCAACCCAGCTTGATGCACCGAGTATGAGGTAGCGATGTTTCTGATTTATTGGCATTTCAATATTCCTAGATGAAAGATACCTTTGCATTGAATGGGTCAAAGATCATTTAAGATAAAGCAAAAGAAATCTCGTAAAAATTTTGATGCACTTTATTGATTAATATAGTTCAATGAGTGGTTTAAGGAAATACCTATAGGAATTCAGTGCTATTTGCTGGTGTTGTTTAAAGGGGGTGTGATTCCATGAAACTTTGTCTTAAGTTAAATGTGGTGTACGCCATAGCGTTGATTATGAGCTTTTCTGAGACTCGTGCCAGCACAGATTTTCCTTTCCCTAGCCAAGATTCAGGAGCCTATGAATATGTTTCGGGCTTGCTTTGCTATATATCGGGAGGATTGGATGTGATTCATCCCGATCATTCCGAGTGCTTGACAGGGACGTCGGTACCAATAAACGAATCTGCAGTGACAGATGATCTGCAAAGCAGTTTGAGACAGCTTGCAAAGAATCCAGCGACCAGCCCACCGCAAATTTTAGACTGGTGGGATAGGGCGCAATTGATGACCAGAAAACAACGACGTCAGAGTGAACTTGTTACTGACAAGTTAAGTGAGTTTGTAGACAAAACAAATTTTCGAACCTGGCCGCGAACTATTTTGAATGTCAGTATGGTCAAGAGACTCACAAGAGTGATCTATCGCTCACCCTCAGACATTCGACCTGCTATGTCCGTTGCTGTCACATATGAAAGCCAGAATGGTGATCTGTCCAAACCTGTTCGCGAGACTGAGGTTGCCATAGAGCGAGAGGACGGGAGTGGAAACGCAGATTTTTATGTATACGACCACGATGGTAAAATCAGCACTACCTCGACTTTTCCTTCTGGCGATCAACCAAGTCCCTCAAGCTGCTTAAGTTGTCATTTTAATAGAAATTCACGTACCTATCCTCGCAGTGGTCTGTGAGTTTGATCCGTAAAGTGCATGAGCTCTATCGATAGATTTCTTTTTAAATGAAACAAAGAGAATCTTTACAATGTAAAGTTGCACTAAGGATTGCCGACATCTAAAATTGTTTTAGGAGAAGTAGTCCATCCTGAGATTGTCAAAGAATCAGCAGAATTCGTGTACTTGTTATCTATGACAACGAGACCTCGTGAATAA
>JAPLFV010000205.1 GCA_026390495.1 Pseudomonadota bacterium
GTTAAAACCGCAAAAATGACGCGATTCTAGATTTCATTTAATTCATTTAAAACAATATTAAATTACAATAATATCTATTTTAGAAAATATGAATTTTTGGCGATACTCATTTAGGAAGAAATTGAGTCTTCAGAAAATAAAAACATTCAACAAAGGAGATTTCCAAATGAAAACAATTACAATGAATGAAGCTAGAAAACTAATAAATGCGTCAACGGCTCCAGCGATATCGATCTTTATGGGTACCGACCCTAAGAAAAATACAAACTCAGATACACTCAAAGAAAAATTGCAGCGCCTATACAACAAAGCAGAAGATCTAGTTGTTAGAAACTACGACGCAAGGACCACTAGACGACTCATGGGACCGCTCCAGAAGGCAATCAGTCTGTTAAAATTAAAAACGGGAAAAGGGGGACTCGGCATATATCACAGCGAACACTTTACCGGCATTGTTTCTTTGCCTATCCTAAATTCCGAAATTGCAGTTGCCTCTGAAAGTTTTCATGTTAAGCCAATACTCCGCTGCACTCAGTCAAAACGAAGCTATTTTCTGATTACACTAATGCGAAAAAAGGCGAATCTCCACCTTGTCCACGGCAATGAAACAAAACTCTTAGAAGAAGTATCATTTTTTCCGCCTGACAAGAGAGCACCAAACTTTGCGAGTCTAGTGGGAAATTCGCCACCAAAGCGTCTTAGACTTCGACGAAGCCAAGATCTTTTGTCGAGGGCTCAGGCTGTTGTTCAACGCTTTGAATCGTTTTGGCAGTACGAGAATGTTCCATTATTGTTAGTTGGCCCTAAGAACCAGCAGGACGCATTTAGAGCCTTTTGCCATTACAGATACCTGTCCAAAGTCGGGATTGAGAAGAATGTTGATTTGATGAGGAATGAAGACATAGGTTATATGGCAAATAAAGTCATGGAATCCTTTTTTGCAAGAGCAGAATCTCAATCGCTTTTTGCGTTCTATGACGCTGAGCGCTCTGGACTTACGACTACTTGTATTACGGAAATCGCAAAATCAGCCGCAAGCGCTCGGGTACAGTACTTATTTATCGCTGAGGATAAACAAGTCTGGGGACACCTAGAGAAAGACTCCGGACAGATTGAGATTCTCGATGAAGGGAGCGATTCCGCAGCGGATGACCTGCTCGACGATATTGCAGAATTAACCGTTAGCAATGGGGGGCATGTAATCGTATTACCTTCATCCATAATGCCTAAGAACCAGCCTATAGCAGCAATTTTGATGAATGCATCTCAGGAGTGCGAAAGCGGATTTGAAAATTTTAGCGGCATTTACGCTGGGCAAATTCGAAACACAAATTTAAGAAGGGAGGTTTCCAATGGACTTTAATTTAAAGAACTTAAAGAGATTCATCATTCGTTACAAGGTGCCAATCATTGTTTCATCAATTGGGTTGAGCATGGCCATGATGGCGATTATCGCAGGAGCGTTCTATTTATCAATCCAGGCAGTCTCAGTTGCCAAGACGAAGGTTTTAGCATTAAAGACAAACATAACCGAAGAAATCAATGTAGAAGGATTGAGTCTAGGCTCACTTATTCCTGCCGATTCTATCACTCAGTTTGTCACTGGAATAGCTGGACAGGTCATGAGACAAAGTGTGGACTCCGGGAATTCCAATCTCATTATTGCGGGCTTAAATTGTATCGACTCGATCGGTGGCCCCAGTCCATCAGTCGTGCTAAACGAGCTTAAGCCAAAAATCAGTGACCCTCAAATTATCGAGATGATTGATGAGATAAACTCTGGACAGGTAAAATCAACGCTACCTTCAGAGGGACAAGGGCATTGCCAACATTGGATCAAAGGGCTTTGGACGTTTGCAGACTGGCAGAAGCTTTCTAGCCAGATTGGGGCCTGAATGAATAGAAACTTCGAAAATGGGACTGTTGAGTTTTGCCAAGTTTAAAGCGCGAGCAAGAAAAAAAGCAAGAGTCCCCAGCGAGACTCGCAGCTGGAGACATCAAAAAATTCGAGCTTTTTTTTCGAGCGATGCAATTCTGAAATTGGCAAAACTCAACAGTCCCAAAACTGTTAAAAGATTTTTTACGTTTTGAATACTGACCAAGGCGTCAATCCTCAATTGCAAATAGAATCAATCACCAAAAGTAGATTTGGCTGTGTTGTGCTCATCGATGAACCTTAAGGATCTACCACTTGCTGTAAACCCTGATAGGCTCGCTCGGCTATGATGGCATAGCCCTTTTCATTTGGATGAATCACATCTGACATTAAATCAGAATTAGTCCAAAGGTCTTTCATAACATCATCAACCCATAACACTCCGTTCGCGTGAACCACGCGCTTAAGTTCAGCATTCCACTCACTACTGACCATCGGAGGATTGATCGACAAGTAGACAACGCCAGCACCTACACTCTGAATTTCGCGAAAAATGAACTCAAGATTCTGCACCGTTTCATTAGTTCTTATTTTCTGTCGCAAATCGTTCCCTCCGAGTGTGATGATTACAAAGTCCGGCTTTTCGGCAAGGACCATTGACAATCTCTTTTTTGCAGAAGAGGTGGTATCGCCATTCTTCCCGAGGTTTACAATTTTGAACCCAGTTAGCAACTCTAATTGAGCAGGATAAGTACCATTTTGTGATTTTGCTCCTTGTCCTGCAGTCAAACTATCTCCAAATGCAACACCTTTTTTCCAAGACGAAGTGTCAATGTTAATCAGCGAGCTGGCTGAATTGCTGCCAATTCCGAAATAGCGCCAAAAAAAGACCGCCATGAGTATCAAAATCACAATATAAAAATTTTTTTTCAAAAGACTCAATCTCCTACAGTTAGCATAATAATATAGTTTGTAATTTATGGGACGACGCTAAGGCTTTGCAAAATTATTGATGGGAAACCAGCTAAGTCACAAGAATCCAAAAGGTATACAAGTATTAATCGTTCATGATTATGAATGATCATATTACAAAAACGATCGCACCTGAATCATGTTACTTAACTTCAAGTTCTGGGCAGCAGGAATCATTCGAATCAAATCTAGTGGGCGCACTACATGCCCTCCCAACCTCTCGAGGGCAATATCACCAGACATTCCGTGCCAAGCAACTCCCAAACATGCCGCATCAAAGGCAGACATTTTTTGAGCGAGCAACGCTCCGATCATGCCTGTCAAACAATCGCCCATCCCTCCGATCGCCATTCCTGGATTTCCAGTTTCATTGACGTAACCTGCAACACCATCAGTGACAAAGGTTCGATGACCCTTCAAGACCACTATCACTCCATTTGATCGTGCATAATTTAAAGCTGCCTGAATCTGAGCATTTCTATCTGTGGAACCCACACCTGTAAGGCGCTCAAACTCTTTCGGATGAGGAGTTAATATTCTGACCTGGGCAGAATGAGATAAATTTGAATCTTGTTTTGCTAAACAATTGATTGCATCCGCGTCAATCACCACGGGTAAAGGACATTTTGCATAGGTCCAAACTATCAATTCGTCAGAACCCGTACCTAAACCCATGCCTGGGCCGATTGCAATCGTTGAAAATGAACCAAGTCGATCTCTCAACAGATCCCCATTGCCCACACTAAATTGCCCTTCCGACGACCCTTTCAAACTCATAAGCATATACTCGGGGCAGAGCGCAGCCAGAGCGTCAACACTATGATCTGGAGCCGCAATTGTTACAATTCCAGCTCCGGTCGCCAGGGCGGCCTGGGCAGAAAGCGATGCCGCACCCGACATCCCTCGTTGACCACCAATAACTAGGAGATGCCCAAAAAGCCCCTTGTGCGCATCGGAGGGTCGGTTCGGCAACCGACCTATGTCTTTCAATTCACGAGGCGAAAAATTCATATATCCACTCCCTCTTCAACCAATGAATCATAAATCAAAAACGTAACTTACTGAAACATGATACTTTATCAATGAACAAAATAGTGATAAATAACCGTCCCTTGACTTCCAATGCCGTTTTCCAATACAACGCATTTTTTGGCGAGCTGTATCACGGACTAGAAAGAACCCAAATTAGAAAGGTGGCGCAGTTTGACTTATCCGCAACATACCTTTGAACTGAGAATTTCATTCTCTGAAAAACATCCTCATGCAAAGTCTTTAAAAAACCAAGTTATGGAGTGGCTTCCTGCCCATGGCATTGACGAATTTGTTGAGGGAGTCATGGATGGATTAGATATTGACAATGAATATACCGGGCCATCCCAAAGAGATTTCTACCAGGAGCTTGGGGGAGATATACTTCCTGTTTCTGTCTATAAATATTCTCGTGAATTGCTCGAAGACCTTCTGAATCAATTAACCAAAAAATTTGGCGATTCTATTCAGGTAAAAATCCACTCAATGGAAACCAAAGAATGGCTTGAAGGCTGGAAGGAGAGCTTCAAACCAATTGAAACTGACTCCTTCTACATTTATCCGCCTTGGGACGAATCAAATCGTCCTAAAAACAAAATATCCATTGTCGTTGAACCTGGTATGGCATTTGGAACTGGCCAACACGCAACAACTCAAGTTTGCCTGCGGCGCCTAGAGAAATTGGCTCCCAAAAAAGTGGAGCTTTCCAATTGGAAATTTTGTGACGTTGGAACGGGAACTGGCATATTAGCGTTGGCAGCACACCGTTTGGGATTCAGATCTGTTGTCGGAACAGATATAGACCCCGACGCCATTACAGCAGCCAAACAAAATGCCGAGCTGAACCAAATCAAACTTCCTCTCTGGCAAGGAAGTGCTCCGGTGAATGGAGTTGAGGGAATTACTTCCTTTATGCCACCG
This sequence comes from Pseudomonadota bacterium, assembly GCA_026390495.1. GTDB lineage: Bacteria > Bdellovibrionota_B > Oligoflexia > Oligoflexales > RGVZ01 > CAMDKS01. Next base: position 4,799 of record JAPLFV010000205.1, read on the forward strand.
TTTGACGTTGTGGTCGCAAATATTTTATTTGTCGTTTTAAGCAAGATCATTGGAGATTTATCCAAGGTCACAAAGCCAGGCGGCATACTTATTTTATCTGGCGTGTTGACAGAAGACGGCGACGAAATGATTCACTTGGCTAAAGACTGCGGAATGAAGCTTTTAGATCGAAGTGATTTAGAAGGCTGGGCATGCATTACTCTCACAAAATAAATTAATTTGATTCATTAAGACAGTATCTTGAATCTGGTAAACTTAGGAAATTCAATGTCACACATTTTTAGATTTTTGGGACATCGTCATAACGAATCTACAACTAAGTGGTTCTTAGATCAAAATGAAATCGAACATGTTCGCAAAGCTTTGAAACTGAAATTAAATGATCGAATCGAGGTCATAGATGGTCGTGGGCATGTTGCCACGGGAGTTATTGAATCTTCATCGCGAGACGGCATCACAGTAAACTGCCCTGACGTGGCGTTCACGTCAAAAAGCAATCTGACCGTTGGCATTGCGATAGGTGCGCTCAAGCCTAGTGATTTCGAAAATTTGCTGCCCGATATCGTCGAATGTGATGTAGACGAAATATTTGTCTTCCAACAAGATGAGACTGCTAAGTTCAGAACCAACGATAAATCCATAGAACGCTGGAACAGAATTATTCTATCGGCGGTAAAACAATCCAAACGAGCTTGGATACCTGAACTGAAGGTTTGTCAATCCCTACAAGAAATCATTGACAGTTCCGCTCAATATCAAAATCGGTATATTCTCGATGTGGGCGGACAACGTACCATTATGGATGAATGGGCGACTATCTGTGACCATGTATTTGCAGTGGTCGGTGGAGAACGTGGACTCAATGAAAATGAACTTAATTTACTATCGAAGCACAATTTCACCACTGTAAGACTAGGTAAAACGATATTGAGAGCAACGACCGCTGCCGTCGCCATTTCCGCAATTCTATCCGCAAAGAAGTAAATAGAAAGAAAAACAAAAATTAAAGTCGAATGAAACTTGGAAACTAGGGCGCCCATTGCATGCCTCCAATAAGCTAAAGAAAGATTGAAATTTGTCATCAATAAGCGACAAATTTTTGAGTGAAGTTTAAAATCAAAAAAATTTCATGCCTATCAAAACATCAGTTTCACTTTTATCACTGCCCAAATCCAATCTGCGCACCAGCGACAAGGCTTTTGGGAAATCGAATCATTTCCATTTTTCACACAATCCCGTCACCAGTTATGTTTGGCACGCCCATTGCAACTCAAAGGCAGAGGTTTGCATATCGAAGCAAACCTCTGCAACGGTAAATGAGAGTTACCATGACACCCATTCAACGTTGCTTTTCAGACATCCAATCAACAAATGGCACGCCGTTGCATAATTCAGTTGAAAGCCCACCAATAAATACCCACCAAAAAATCCTCATCTAACCCTCTGCAAAGGATCTAGCTTCTTTCGCAGAGGGTACCGACCCTCTCAAACTCAATCTATCAAAGGCCAATCCGACTAGATGGATGGTCATGTGGCTCAATTGCAATAAATCATCGTCAATCAATCGCAAAAATTTGGGCATTCTTTAAAGCATTGCTATAATCTTACTAGAATCTCCTCAGGACTTGTTTGACATCATCTAAACCTGCAATTTCAATGGTTTTGAACCTGCAGATTATTGATCCGAGCGTGCAAACCCCTGAAATTGAAGTTGAAGTGGTCTCAATTTTGGAGTCTTTCAAACAACACCTAACTGGGAACGACTATGCAAAGACATAAATTGTTATGGCACGCGATGACTTGTATCACATTGATTGTGAACGGTTGCAAAACGACCAACTCACAAAAGCAAACCAAACTTCAAAGTACTCCACAGGTCGACCCAAATGAGTCCATTTGCGCCTTTCCAAGTTATGCGATGATGGAAGCAAGTTTGGGTAGAGAAATCGCATCGTCAAGCAGCGCGACGGCGTCTGTGGCGACAGCAGGCGCAGTCAGCTCTCAATCAAACATTTCATGGCGAACATTAATGACGACAGTCGTCGCTTCCAGACTTGCCTATCGAAGCAAATCAGAAGTTTCAATTCAACTAAAACGCTATGGGTACCCACTCGTAGAGCATATTGAAGAAGGGCCTATTTATGGGTTTATCGCAGTAAACAAAGAAAATGGCTGCATGATCATTTCGTTTAGAGGAAGTGATGACATTCGAGATTGGTTTTCCAATATAAGAATGATGCAAGCAACAGTTCAGAAAGGTAAAATTCACTCCGGGTTCAAAGAAACCTACCAAGCAATAAACAACAAAATTCAAAGGCTGCTTAGGTTCCATAGCCAAGGCATAAATAATTTGTGGGTCACAGGTCATAGCTTGGGCGGCGCATTAGCTGGGCTTTTTGCCTATGAACAGTCAATCAAAAATGAAATGAATAAATCGACTTTGAGAATCAATCGACTCATTACATATGGACAGCCGATGTTTGCGGATGAGAGGCTTGCCAATTATTTTACATCAACATACGGAGCTAGATATCTTCGCGTCGTACATGGTCGAGATATTATAACCCGCGTGCCAAAGGGATACGTGCATTCTGGAGATCTTCTATGGTTCCACGACGGAATTGCTGATTTTCGACCCAACTTTGCGTCGAGAGGACAGATAGCTACGGCATCTGCATCAACTGCTTCTGGAGGGTCTCAACCGGAAAGTGGCGTCATGTCAGATGAAAGCGATGCTCCCGTGGCGCCAAATACTCCGGATGACCTCTTACCTAACGATCAGGAGTTTGATGCCTTGATGAACCTAGATAAATTAATCATCGTTGAAGAACCGAAACCACAGTCAAGGGATCTTCCTAGAAGCACATCAGAATCAGGAGTCGATTCCGGCCCTCAACCTGAATCTGCTGTAGCAACAGCATCGACCGCGAGTTTCTTTGTTCCAACTCCTGCTGAAGATCATCGCCTCATTTATTACATTGAGTCAGTTCAAGAAAACAAGCAAAACCTAAACTAAGGTCGTCAATCAACTCAGTTATACGATCCCGAGGAAAAATATAGTTGACTTAAATCCTAGTCAGCCACAAGGATTTGTTTTGTATTTTTCTTTATTTAAAAGCCACCACATGATTCACACATTAAGAAAAATGATTGAAAATCAACTCGATCATGGACCGCTAAACTCACTGAATAGGAACCTACAAGTCATTCGTATGGCTAATTACGGATCACAAATGGAAAAGGATCTTTATGAAAGATATCCGAACGGTACTGCAATCCAAAAGTCTGATTGTCACTGACGGAAACTATGACCTTCGACAGGAATGCGTAGACAAAATTAAAACAAACTGGAAAGTCTCACCTGGGAAATCCGATGTCTTCGTCTTGAAAGAGGGAA
>JAPLFV010000068.1 GCA_026390495.1 Pseudomonadota bacterium
CAAGTTTTTCGCCGATTGAAATGTGGCTGCCAATCAATTTCTCTACCTGATCAATTCTATTTGCGATGTAAGGGTGATATGCTCTCAGATCTACGCTAGCAATTGCGTAAAGAATATTTAAAGTTGTTCCGAGTGATTCTGCGGCCCTAAAGTTGAGATCGGATATTTGATTGAACATATTTAGGATTGATTCAAGGTCAGCAGGAGAGTTAACTTCAGAATTGGTGATGCTAACAAGTAAACTGAGGTCCATTTCGCTTAGTCGAGTTCTACCTGTCATTGATGTTGACACCTTTCCTCGGATATCTTCTAAGTTCTTTGAATTTGCTGCAATGCTTGCCTTTGCAGATTCTATGTCGCCACTTTGTATTTCTAGCCATGACTTGATTGATCTAACCTGATTTGCATTTGCATCCGTTGGAAATTTTTCCAGGAAGTTTTGTGCAAGCTGGAGTGAAATTTTCGCGTTGTTGTTACGGATATTTGCTACTAGCTTTTCATAGAGAGAGTCTCGGAAAAGTTCAGAAGTTGGCGCGATACTGTCATATATTTTTATTGCCGTTTTTGTCTTTTTCATTCTCAAATATACTCGCGCCAGAATAAGTCGAGCTGTATCCACAGATTTCTGATTGATCTTATCAGATGTTAACAGTCCCTGAAGTTCTTGCTCAGCGTCTTCGTATCTGTTTTCTTGAACCGCAATCATTGCTCGAAATAGTTTTGACCTAGCTTTGGAATTTGGATTTGGATCATCTGCAGCTATGTCTTGTAGCCATGATGAGGCCATTTTCTGTTGTCCTATGTTTGAACTTCCAACTGCCGAAAAATATTTGAGCTCGTTCGCTAATTCATGAGGTAATTTCATTGCAGCTATGCTTGAGAGAAATTGATTTAGTTCAGCCTTGGTTTTTCCGTTGCCTTTAGTGCCTACCAAGACGAGATGTTCAATCGCGTCAATCAACTGATCGTGTCTATCGTTTGGAGCCGTAATATAAGTTGAGAGATAGCGGAGGTACGCTCTTGCTGCGCGTGCGGGTTGACCACGCTCTTCGTAGCTCCTTGCTAGGATAAATTGCGCATGAAGCCATTTATTAGTTTCGGGCTTTTGTTCCAAATTGAGGTAGCTCTGAGACTCGCTGAGTGCTGTTAACCAGTTTTTTTGTTTAAACGCCTGTTCCGCTCTGTCTAGGGCAAGCTTTGCAAAAATTGACTTGTCGCCAAGTCCTCTTTCATTAGAAATTCTAACATGGCTCTCAATTCTATTTTGATTCTCATATATGTCGCTTAACACTTGTTTAAGCTCCAAGGACATTTCGGATCCTCTTCCAGTCGCGGGATGCAAGAACACATAGCCGGTGCAGAGCAGCGAACAAAGTTGATAAATATATTTGTTGTTCCTTAACATCATTATTTTAGAGCCTTTTTATTGCTATTATTTCCGTCAATCATATCTTGTAATTCTGCAGAAATTTGATTATTGGACTCTTTTTTAAGTAATATTTTGATTTGCCTTGATGACTTTCCTTCTGGAATCTCAACTTGCATCTTTCTTGTGATTTCCTGCGTGCTCCAGCCGTGAAGCGGAAGACCTTGCTCTTTTATTGTTGCAACCACAATTGTAAAATCAAGTGCGTGGTTTCCTGGCTGGATTGGTCCATTGTAAAGAGGAAGAGTTGAATTTGGTAGCCACATTCCAGAGTGATCTATTTGATTGTAAAGAAGAGACCCATTCATTTTAACAGTTAAACTTTTCAAAGACAGGCTGTTTTCTTGGGTATTTATTAGATCTAGTGAAAGGTTGCTGTCTCGATTCGATTGATCCATAGTTTCGGTTTTGATTCTTCTGG
>JAPLFV010000104.1 GCA_026390495.1 Pseudomonadota bacterium
AGAGGTTCGCCCATGCCCATAAAGACCACGTGACTAAGTCTTCTACCTTCCTTTTGCACAACTCTTGCGGCCTGAATGTATTGGGCAATGATCTCATGGGTGGATAGGTTTCTCACAAATCCAAGCTTACCAGTCTGGCAAAAGGTACAAGCCATTTTGCAGCCAACTTGGCTTGATACGCACAAAGTGACCCGATTGTCGTAGCGCAAAATAACCGATTCAATGAATTGGCCTGTTTTCGTCTTAAGCAGAAGTTTGGTCGAGCCGTCAAGGGACTCAAGGGCGCTCACTACTTCGGGAAGGGACCAGTCAAATTTCTCTTGAAGCATCGTTCGCAATGATTTTCCTAGATTGCTCATTTCATCCGGAGAAATTGCGAAGTGTTTAAAGATCCAATCAGAAACCTGTGATCCTCGGTACGACGGCTGCTGAGTGCCTTTAAACTCCTCCGCCCACTCATCTCGGGACCTTTGAAGAAATCCTTCGGGGCCCGACGGTTTTGCAGTGGCGCCTGCTGAGCTCACGGGGGGGTCAATAAGGATGGTGTCTAATGTGTTCATAGGAGGACTGTATACTGGATAGGCCCTTAATAATCGAGATAATTTTAACGTTTTAATGAAATTTCATATTAAAGCGTAAAAAGGATCTCCCTATGTCATTCTGAAACGAATCTTCGTGCGACCAAAATTATTGGACTGGCCTGCATTTAATCAATGATTTTAGGTATTTAAATTTATATCTATGAGAGGGTCGCTTGGGAGGGATCAGGCGATCTGCATAGGAACAGGTCTAGGAAGAAGTGAGACTCCGTCGCCAGGTTAGGCCTTCATTTGTGGTAGCCAGGAAGGCCCTTTGCAGCGGTACTTTCTGCAAGTTTTGTTGCAACCTGACAGGCTCTTTCAAAGTCCTCATCGGATTGGCCTATCGCAACATGATTCTCGCGAAAGAAATTGCCCCATTTAAATTCCAGAAAAAATACGCCCTTTTTTGGATCCTTTATGAAGCCACCCGCTTTCCGAACGCACCAGGCCAAACTTCGGTATGGGTCATCGATCAAGTCGTTTAAGCTATCTGGTGGAGATTCCTTAGTCGCCACGCCTCTAGAATCGTATTGATACATGAGATTTTCAGACTTCATCTTCCGAAGAAATTCATTTTGCGATAGGTCAGACCAATTTTTTAACACTTCCGCAAGTGCGTTAAATTGGTTTTCGCTTAGTAATGCAAGTGCAGCGTGATGGTGGTCAACTAGATAGATTTGTCCTTTTGGGCCTATCACGATAGGCATGATTTCCTGGTCAATACTGTGCTTTCCGTGACTTCGAAGTTCTTTTTTTTTCGAATCAACCTCTCTCATCCCGACCGCGAATTGCGTGGGATGAACCCCTCTCAAATCCACATCACAGTGATCGCCTTTGTCCGATTTAATGTCGCACCTATCACTGTGACCAAGCATATTTGAAACACGGTCCGTTCTGCTCTTGCAGTTAACGGCAGTTCCTATAACGGCGCCTAAGAGAATAAATCGTTTTAAGACGAGTACAGTTAGTTTAAGCATCGGTACATCTTGTTTCCTGTGGGATTGAATTGCAAGGCGTTGACAAATCATTTTCTTTCCGGCCTTTGAGCTAAGACGTAGTCGTTTGCAGCATTCTGACTTGCTGAGCGCGTTGTCCTGTAGTGCAAAAAAGCCGCCCGCTGCGCGCGTTGTCCTGTATTGCAAAAAAGCCGCCCAACTGGGCGGCTTTAGCGGACTATCGTCCTGCAAAGGCACTATAAATTTGAGGTCTTACACCATGGAAGATCAGGCATTATCGCGCAAATTGCTTCGCAAAGTTGGGGGTCCAATGGGCATTCCATGTCCCCGCCGCCGCCGCCACCGCCGCCGCCGCCGCCGCTTCCGGGCTCTGTGATGCGGATACGGAGAGAGGTGTTATTTGCTCCAGAGGAATCGGTGACAGTCACGTTTACTTCACCCGTTGTTTTTGCGGTCAGAAGACCGTTTTGATCGATTGAAGCGATACTTTCTGCAGAAGAAGCATAAGTATAGCCAGTTTTCCCGCCGGTCGCAGAGAACTGCAAAGTATTGGATGTATTGATAGTAGCAGCCTGAGGGATGACGGTGAGCGCGTTTGTCATGACTCGCTCAACTGCTGCCGCAGCGTCAACGCGGCATTCGCAGGCAGTTTCGATGGCAACTTGAGCCCCGGTCGACTGCAACATTGCCTTGACTTGGGGAGCTGTGAGTTTGTCGTTGTGTGAAAGCATCAAGGCTACTAGCCCTGAAACAAGTGGAGTCGCCATCGAGGTTCCAGAAAGACTTCCGAATTTATCACCAGCCAAAGTGCTCCAAATATTTTCTCCTGGGGCTGAAACGTGTACTTTTTGGAAACCGTAATTTGACCAGGTCGGTTTTGCATCTGTGCTTCCAGATGCAGCGACCGAGATGATATTTGGCAAATTGGTATTTGCGGGATAAACATCGGTTGTATCATTATTTTTGCCGTCATTAGCCGCAGCCACAACAAAGATTACACCTTTGTCATTGGCGCGGGATATCGCGTCGGTTACGGGTTGGGCGTCTGAAGCGCCCATGTTTGCGCCCCAGCTTGCGCTAATGATGTTAGCGCCATTTGCAACGGCATAGTCAATCGCTTTTGCTGCTCCCATGAGATCCCCAGAGCCGTCAGCTCCTAGGAACCGGACCGCCATCATCGATAGCTGCTGAGACATTCCAGTAATTCCGCGACCATTATTACCGACGCCACCCATAATACCTGCACAGTGCGTTCCGTGACCAGGGTTTTTAGGTCCAGTTTCGTCTCTTGGATCTCCGTCATTTTGATTGAAATCATACCCAAAAACGTCATCTACAAATCCATTACCGTCATCATCTTTTCCATTGCCTGGAATTTCTTTTGGGTTATGCCACATGTTTTCTGCAATGTCTGTGTGGGTGTAGTCGATCCCTGTATCAGTGATCGCTACAACTATTTTACGGTTTCCGACTCCGCTTGTCCAAGCTTCGGCAGCCCGGATCTTTTCCATCGACCACTGCTTTGAAAGATCAGGATCATTTGTCGTGCCAAATGCATGGACTTTTTTGTTCTCAACAACGTATTGGACCATCGGATCTGCTAGTAGATTAGCTATTCGCTCTGCTTTTACGCTGGTATCGGTTTTGCCAAAATCAACGAGAACCAAATTTCCTGCAGCATGAGTTTGCTCCACCGTTCCACCAAAGGTGGCCTTTCGGCTGAGGAAAGCCTTGTAGGCGGTCTTGTCGCCCTTTACTTTCACAATGTAGCCAGATGAGAACGCTTGATTTGATAGAAGCAAAGTTGCTCCTGTCAAAGCAAGACCTCGTGTGATTGGGCCAACAGCTTTGAACTTTAAACTCATCCTCATAAAGCCTCCTTGCTTGGTAGTGCCGTTAGGCACAACCGCGTGTGCATTTCTCCAACCATAGAGAAATGTATAAAGAACGCATAAACCGAACAGAAACTAAGATGTAAATTAATATTAAAAAAAATTGAAAGAATTAGCAAGTAGCTCCGCAAGATTTTGGGTTTAGAAATTATGAGGAGTTGAATAGGGGCTATTTGTAAGGAGCATTCGCCGTTTTGCGGTCGTTAAGATCATCTGTTTTAACTAAAGCAGCCTAGGGTAGGGACTGCTCGCTTAAAATTTCCGGGGCCATCATTGGCACCGGTTAGAGTTCTGTGGTATAGAGCCAAAAATGGTCGTCAAGAGGTAGCTTTTGCTGTTTGGATTGCTTAGCGACTTAATTTTAGCGTATGTCGCACACATAAATGATTCTAAGAGTTAGGAAAGTCCCGATTCCGAAGTAATTCCCTATTTGAGGGCGTAGCCCTTAAGAAGGGTTCCTCTAAAATGGACACACGACATGACTGCGGTCTCGGGTAATAGCAGGCTGCCGGGTGAAAGAACAGCATTACAGCCTGTTTGAGCGTAGTCACCCAATATGGAGCCAAATTTTCGAAAGCCAGAGGGTGTAGGCAATTGAGTTTCTGGGTGTTTAAATCGAATCTCGTCTCCCTTAAGTTTTAAATTTGCAAGCTTTGTTCCAGCTCCAAGATTTACTCCGCTACCAAGTATCGAGTCGCCAACGTAAGATAAGTGACCGGCCTTGGCTCCGTCAAAAAAAACACTTCCCTTAACTTCGGTTGAATGTCCAATAACGGCGCCAGCCCCAGCAAACACGCATCCTCGGATGTAGGCTCCGTGCCGAACCTCAGCGCCTGGACCGATGATGCAGGGTCCTTGGATCATTGCGGTAGGCTCTACGATAGCCCCCTTTGCTATGTAAACGCGACCTGTGATGTAGGCACCGCTGTGCACGGATCCGTCAATCAAAGGAACATCTTTCACTCCTATCTCGTCCAAAATACCCTCTAGGAGACTCCCTAGACTCTTCCCTAAGTATGAAAATGCATTTGGGTCATTGAATTTGTCGCGTTGCCAAATATCAGAGGTTTTAACAAAAATTTCGAGGGGCAAATGGGCGGTCATTGAGCGGTCCTTGTTGGATTACTGAGAAAACTCCTAAAGACTCGGCACCTATTGCCGACAAGGGAATATGCGTAGTTCATGGTGCGAATGGGTTCGCGCCATGCGTGGGCAAAGGAGACAGCTTAATGTTTGACACGAATAATTTCAAACGTTCTGTGAAAGAGTGGGTTAAAACAAACCCAAAGGGCACGTTGATGGAGTTGACAGACTACTGTGAAGAATTGATTCCTGCTCCACAGTTTCAAGCAAACTCTTGGCTTATTGATCAAACCCTAGGCTGGTATGAACATATTTTAAATAGTCGAAGAAATGACCATATGGTATCCGGCGAAGCCGATCATTTTGGTCACGAAGATTAATCAGGTCTCTTGCCTGCCGCTAAGTCCTTTACTTGAAGGAAATCATATTCCTTAATCGTATCCAGCGCCTCAAAATCCTCAAAGCCCAAATCCTGAAGCCAATTTACATTGAGCATTTCGGGCAATGGGCAAGCAAACTCTTTGCCTTCTTCAGATTCATAATATTCAAAAGCTTCTAGGATTCTGCCAGTGGTGGTCAATCTAAAATAGTGATAGCCATCACCATTCAAGAGGCATCCATCTCGACTATCGCCAGTCCAGTACTCTTTAGCAAAAAACGTTTGTTTGATGTCATCTTTGTTTGCTTTTTCTAAGGTTTCCAATATTTGTTTGTTGGTAACTTTTTTTGAATCATTTTTTGATTTGTCAGAATCAGATGGCACTGCCACTTTTTTTGCTTTTGCCATGTTTTTTGACCTCTTTCAATTATGTTTAAATCATGAATTCACTAATATTAGAAAACTACCACACATAAAAGTGTGTCGATGAGTGAGTCATTATTGATAGTAAGGTCCCAGCTCTAAAAAGCATAAAGGCCATATGGTCAACAATGAGGAGCATCTGTCTAGGAATCAAAAAAAATCAATTTTAATTCTTGTGTAGGTTTAGATTATCACGAAACCAGAAATGATGAAATTGTAGGGTCAATTAATCCCCGTAAAATGGGATTTCGCAAATTATTTAAAAATCTAAACCCACAATGCATTCGAATGTCAGGAATCCAACCATTTTCCAAAACGATTGAATCTAAAACTTGGGAATGTTTGACCTGTCGGGCTCCACATGCTCCAAATGACAAACAGTGCTTTGCCTCTGATGTACTGCTTAGGAACTTCGCCCCATACTCTTGAGTCTGAGGAATTGTCGCGGTTATCTCCCATACAAAAAACGCTATTTTCGGGAACGACGTAAGGTGGATTGTCGATACCTGGATAAAAGCTATTGGTGAATCGCCTGTATTCCGGTTTGTGTTGCATAACCCAGTGGCTCGGCTGACCTTCAAAGGATTCTTTAAATAACAATTTGTATTCTTTAGAGTCGTGAATATCTTCCAAAATGCTCCGATCGCTATTGTGGTCAACCCTCTCCTGAGGTTTGCCATTTATATACAGAATATCGTCTTTCACCTGAACGGTGTCTCCACCCAAGGCTACAACTCTTTTGACGTAATCAATCTCAGGATCTTTTGGGTATTTAAAAACGATAATATCGCCACGCTTAGTGTCGGCCCATCGAATTGCCGAAATATCTGTAAAAGGGATTTTCAATTCATAGGCCAATTTCCAGGCAAGAAGTCGATCTCCAACCTTAATTGTGGGCTCCATGGACGCAGTTGGCACAAAGTAGGGGCTCGCAATGCTCCACCGAATGGCAAAAATAATCACGGCCAAAACGAGGAGTGATTTGATGTTTTCATAGCTGAAAAATCCAGGTTGCTCCTTGATCAGAGGGGCTTCACTTTTGGAATTGGTCGTTGGGTTCTCGTTTGTAGTCATAGTGTCCTCGGATATGTAAGCAGAGGTTAGAGTCTAAGCAATTCTACGACTTATTTATACTGCAAAATGATTCTAATGTTGCAGGTTTATCAGGCAGATCGGGCTCCCATCGACCTAGTTGAGGCTAGGTTTAAATTTGAGAAACATTGGCGAACTCCGATTACTTACAGAGCATTAACGAACTTAGGTAATTAAAGCCATCAGATGTTAGGATTTGGATGAAAACTCAAAGTCTAATTTTGTCCCACTTCAACGGGTCCTTGGCGCGAAGCTTGATTTGCTTGTTTTTTTTGCACCTTATGATGGGAAGTTTTCCCGCCTTTGCACTCACAGCAAATCAAGTGGCCTTTGAGTTTAGACCCAATGGAATCTACCGGGTTCATGTTTACTATACCGTACCTGCACTCAAGGAGTTTAGAGAGTCATATATCGAGTTTACAAGCCAAAAAAAGGCGGAAAAATTTTATTTTGATGTTTTGAGGGGCGCGGATTTCTATTTGGAAGATCCGGATAAAGTCCGATTCGTCAATCAGCCACTTGAGCCTCAGCCATGGTAAATGTCTAAAAATCCACCAATGCATATTATCTTCACCGGATTAATGTGATTAGAGACCGAAAGTTAATTGCAGTGATTCAATAAATTGTTTTCAATTTGCAGTTAATTTTTGATACAATAAAAGTAGAATCTCTTTTGATATTATGTGTTTGTCGATTTTTCAACGCTCTTTTGTGGAGCGTTGAAGCACGGGCGTTGAAATTGGTGGGTGTTCAATCCACCTGCAAATCGTTGATCCAATGTTACTTTGATTGAAAAGATAGACCTTATGAATGTCCTCCATGGAAGGAGCCCTATGACAGAAGTGTTGACAACGAGAACTTGTGGCTACTGCAAGGAAAATCGAGACTGGATTTGGAATGGCACAAAATTAAAAGATGGATCCAAAGTCTATTTGGATTTGAATGGTTTGAGGTGGGCGGGGCGAAGATGTCCAAATTGTGAAAAGAACCGAGTTGCGACCGCCGTGCGGCATGACAATTTTGATCGAGAAATGATTTTTCAACAGTTTATTGATCGAGGATTCACGATTGTTTCAAAGACTCATCCGTTTTCAGTTCAAAAGGATGGGGTTACCTATCAGGTTGGTGTGAGGCGCGCTCGAACCGAGGGCGCAAATATAGTTGTTGAATCGGGTGCAGAACAGCGTGACGAAATCATTGCATTGGTATTTGAGTCAGTACGGCTTGTTACCCCTCAACAATTGGGTACAATGACCATCTATAGTCAGACTTCAGAGTCACCCAGTTTGTCTCATGCTCCAAGTCTTGCAGCAAAGGGCGAGGCACCGCAGGACTCACATTTATTATAGGAATTTGAATCTTGTAACAATGTAACTAAAGATCTCTTCATTCATTTTGCTCAAGAGACCATCAATGAAGGACGACGTCTCTAGCTGTGGTCGATGCATCAGGGTAATCTAGCATATAGTGAATTCCTCGAGACTCTTTTCGAGCCATAGCAGATCTAATAGTCAACCAAGCAATTAAAGACAGGTTTCGAACCTCCAAAATATTTTGATCAGCTTTGAAGTTCCACCAATAGTCATCTATTTCTTGCCTGATAACGACAATTCGATCCAGAGCTCGTTTTAGTCGCCGTTCACTTCTGACGATTCCTACATAACTCCACATCAAACGTCTAATCTCATCCCAAGCGTGAGAAACAACGACAGGCTCATCAGGAGGAGGGGAGATGCCTTCCTGCCATTCTGGTATCTCGTATTGTACTAGTTTATGATTGTGCTGCGGGTCTAAAACCCATTTACTCGCTTGGTCTGCAAAAACCATTGCCTCTAGCAGGCTGTTTGACGCCAAGCGATTCGCCCCATGCAATCCAGTGCACGCGACTTCGCCGATAGCAAACAATTGTTCAACACTCGTGCGACCGTGAATATCTGTGACCAATCCGCCGCATGAATAATGCGCAGCAGGCACAACGGGAATCATTTCTTTTGTGATGTCGATCCCAAACTGAAGGCATACACTTTGAATGTTGGGAAAATGGTGTGAGATCACGTCAGGATTCAAATGTGTCACATCGAGAAAGACGTGAGGTGCACCTGACTTTTTCAATTCTAGATCTATGGCCCTTGCAACAATGTCTCTGGGTGCAAGAGAGCCAAGAGGATGGTATCGATCCATGAATGGTTGCCCCGAAATCGTCCTTAATATTCCACCTTCTCCACGGACGGCCTCAGAAATCAAAAAGTTTTTTGCTTTGTGGTGAAATAAACAAGTTGGATGAAACTGCATCATTTCTAGATTGGCAACTTTGCAGCCTGCCCTCCATCCAATCGCCAAGCCGTCACCACTGGCTGTATCTGGGTTAGAAGTATAAAGGTATAATTTTCCATGTCCGCCGGTACAAAGATAAGTCCATTTGGACTTTATAGCGTAAATGTGGCCTTTGGGACGATCCATGACATAGGCACCGATACAGTGGTTGCCCGAAAAATCCGCCGCGACTTTGTCCGTTGTGACAAGGTCAACGACTGACTGTTGCTCCTTTATTGAGATGTTTTTGGTGGACCTTGCTTGGGCGATCAATGCTCTTGCAACTTCTTTCCCTGTAACATCTTTAGAATGGATCACTCTCCTGTGGCTATGGCCGCCTTCTTTGGTTAGGTGAAGACTTTGAGCTCCGTTATTGTTCTGATCACCATCAAATTGAGCTCCCATGTTGACCAATTCCTTGACCAATCGTGGTCCACTAGACACGACCAACCGAACAACGTCTTCATGACACAACCCTGCGCCTGCCTCAATTGTGTCCTTAACATGTGCTTCAAAAGAATCATTTGGGTCAAGAACAGTGGCAATACCGCCTTGAGCATACCAGGTGTTGCTTTCTTCTAAGGCTCCCTTTGCCAAAACCGTGACAGACTGTCCCGATTTTGCCAGTTTCAATGCTAAAGAAAGCCCTGCGATCCCAGCGCCAATCACTAAGTGATCACAATCGCGATACTGATTCATTTTAAAAGATCTCCGGTCTGATGCATTTGCTCAAATTCGTAAAGACGTTAAACCAAAACAATTGACTGCATAGCTACTAGAAGACTTATGCCTATAAAATGGGTGATGATCCAGTCTAATCTTGTCGATATTGGTAGTGCTACGCATTCAACTCCGCAAATTTCTTGAATCTCATCTATATCAAAGGGTGAGGGCTTCATTTATGAGGACTTTGCCCAACAATCAAAACATTAGTTGGTATCTTGCACAAAAGAATTAGTTAAGATAACTTTTAAAGGGCTCGTCCCAATTGATAATCTATGCCAACGAGTCGATTGACGGGAAAATCAGCATAATGGTGCGCCAACTTAGTAAAGTTCCGTGGTTTCGCCACTTGCCAAATCAATTGACATTGGCAAGAATTGTTGCCGTACCTATTTTATTGATGATTTATCCTATTCAGATATCAGTGACGAATGTCATTTGTGCATTTATTTTTGCAGCTGCAGGAATAACTGATATTCTAGATGGCTACCTTGCGCGAAAATACGATCAAGAAACGCAGATGGGTGCATTGCTTGATCCTGTTGCTGACAAAATGCTTGCAGGAGCCTGTCTTCTCCTGCTGGCCAGTTCAAAAGCTATGCCGGTCCTAATGTGCGGGATTTTACTCTGCCGGGATATCGCTGTTTCTGGAATGAGGCTTATTGCGGCAGAGAGTGGACACACCATAAAGGTTTCTTCTGTTGGCAAGTTAAAGACAATTTTTCAAGACGTTGGAATTTTTTCACTGATGATTGGTTCCGACTATTTTAATATCCCTTTTTACCTTGTCGGAATTATATCAATCTGGATAGCTATGGCTGTTAGCCTTTTCTCAGGTTACCAGTATTTCTCAGAGTTTTTGAATATATCCGAAAAAAAACGAGAATATTGAGTAAAGTTAGAGTGTAGCGAACTTAGTTGCTTTCTCGATTTCATGATAAACCTAAAATAAATTCAATAAAA
>JAPLFV010000337.1:0-478 GCA_026390495.1 Pseudomonadota bacterium
GCATAGAAGCGATTCAAGATTTGAATAGCACAATCCGCCTCGATTTCAAGGATACGCCTCACCTCTGATTCATCAACTTAAAGATCGTGAAACGAAAAGCAAAAAAACTTAAATCCCAACTCTAAAAAATTGGAGAGAAAAATGATAAACACTATCTGCTTCTAAGGTACTAAACTCTTCAATGAATTTTTGCCTTACGTCCAAAAGATAGTCTTGGGCTTCTTTAATGCGATCCATGCGTACACTCATTGAGGTTCCCGAGAAGAAACGCTCCTGAATTGATTGGTTTCTGAGTGCATGTGCAGCCTTCTTCAGCATTGTTGCATGAAACATTCTGACGGCTTGACTAGGAAAGTTATTGGGCGTTTGATAATGATGGGCGTCGTCTTGGGTCGCACCAGGAGCTTTCAATAGACCAAGCCTTTGCAGCAATGCTAACGACTCCTTCGCCTCAGCAGTAGAAACATCTCCTCCTAGC
>JAPLFV010000337.1:547-4669 GCA_026390495.1 Pseudomonadota bacterium
CATCCATCGCAAAAACAACAACATTGTACCACTGTGCAAAAAAATCAAACTCATCCAATGTTTTAAACAGCGCTTTATTCTTTGGCTTCAATTTTTTCAAGGTTGCCGTGTAAAGCACCTTCTCGGAATTACTTTTGGATCTGGCAAGACCCACCAATGCACGAGCAAACTCAAATTCTTTGTTATTCCATTTTAAATGGGACTTAAATTTCAACAATAAGCTCTCACTTGGAAACCTTCTTCCTTGCCCGATCTGGGTTACCAATGAGGTTGAAACACCGCCGAGTCCTCTCGCTAAAACCGCATAAGAGAACTGGCTCTGAATTTTTCTCTTATGGTTCATGAGGTCTACAAGATAAGTTGCAAAGCTCTCGGTTGCAAAAATATCTGGACCGTCAATAGGTATCATACGAGACCAACTCAATAGGAAATATGACTATTAATGGTTTGCACCAATCGAATGTATTGTCGCACGTCTGGCAATCCAGCAATCTGGACTTCAGAATTATAGGCACTGATCTCTATAAATTGCCCACGTTGAATATTTACAGTCATCGAACTGGAATTATTGTAGATATTGATCGGTTGAAGATCTGTTTGATAGTCTACAATGTTCACATCCAAACGCATCATACCGCTATATATGGTCACGCGTTTAGGTGGTAACAAAATCGGTTCAGACGGAGACCTTGGTGCTGGTACATTTGATCTGCCAGAAATCGACTTTGTGCATCCTGAATAAACTTTTTTGCAGTTTGTCGAAAAGCTTTGATCACAATGTTGTTTTGTTCTTTTTTCCAAAACCTGTTGGTCCGGATTGTCCCACCAACTAAACTTCGCTGGATTTTCCGGATCAGAATACAATGCCAAACAAGTGTTATATGCCGATCGAATTTGGGTGCATTGTCCCTTGCAAAGACCATTTACCTTTCTTTCACTCGTTGCCTGAGAGGACCAGTTCAAAGCAAAAAATAGGGCGCCATTTTGAGGTGAGTACGCAATCGATCCATGCAAATTACCTATCAGATTCTGGCTTAATTCATATGCTTTAATAAAGGCTCCAGCAGCAACATCTGCAAACCGCTCATCTTCAGGAGAAGATCCAACCCCAAAATGGTGAATCGCCTCATGGATGATGATCCGCACGGCATCCATCTCTGACTTCACTGATGCTTTGCAATTCGCATAATCAAAAAATATCGGTGATCCTTTTTCGTCGTTGGTGGTAGCGCAAACGGAAGTGTTTCGACTAGCCCAATCGAATGGCATCGCATTGACTTCTTGGGCAATCAATATGTCGTTATCGCGCATAAACTTAGTAACATCAGTCTCATTGGGCCAAACCGCTTCATCATAAGCGGAAACAATAGTAATGGCCTTTTGGCGGGCATCACTAAAAAGTGCTTTGATCACATCGGAACTATTGCCGCCAGAAATCGAATTCTTTGCCTTTGACGTCATGATAGGCCCTGCTGAGGAACAGGCTCCAAACAGAACGAATGCAAACAACAGAATAACTCGCATTAAGGTTTACTCCACGTTTCTCTAGAAACTACACGTCAATTTCTTTGCGGATTCTTCGATTGCGCGAACAACATTTAGTTTGTCTTCCGGACTACCATTTTGGGCAATGCTTA
Source organism: Pseudomonadota bacterium (assembly GCA_026390495.1). Classification (GTDB taxonomy): domain Bacteria; phylum Bdellovibrionota_B; class Oligoflexia; order Oligoflexales; family RGVZ01; genus CAMDKS01. The sequence goes on from JAPLFV010000337.1 coordinate 2,185, forward strand.
CCTTCACATCACTCAATGCTTCACAAGCTCCTTGCCTTTGATCAACTTGCATTCCAATAAGCTGGACAAATTTGGTTTTCATGGAAGATGAACGATTCGATATCGCCTGAGATTTGAGCGTTGGCAATATCTCAGGGTCCGCAAATTGCAACTTCAAGACTGAGTCTACAAAGGCGCGCCCAATATTACTGGTATTCACAGTCTTTAGCATGTCCACAATAAACGGCCTCGAAACGTCGCTAGTTTGCTTTGCAATAATCTGGGTCAATGAAATGCGATCTCTATCTGTCCATTTCGATTCAGAGAGTTTCTCGATAGCGAATGACTGGGTACCAATCGGATCAATCGTAAACATAAGTTGAATGTACTGTTCACGCTCTTCGACGCGTCTTGTTTTCTGCCAAACACTCTTTGCATTGGCAAAACTCAGGCGGTCCGATGCATTCGAAAATTTGTAAACCAAAAGCTCCAATGCAGCAACATCACCCAAAAACACCTTATCAATCCGGCTTCTATAGGAGGAATTTAAAATTCTTTTTGCGACCAGCAGAAATCTCGCATCATCTTTGGATTTAATTTTGCGGGCTAAAAGCGCCAACGTTGCTGCTGAAGGTCGTCCACTCAAAACTTTCTCAGCGAACATCACTTGTTGCTCCACGGGAAGCACCGACATTGCTGTATCTACAATATTAGCTTGGGTGAACAATTGGGAGGTTTGACCATAGGCAAAAGACCATGCCTCAACACTTTGATCAACTTCCAAAAGACCGGGAACAACCAATTGAGGATCTAAAACTATAGCTTTAACCTTTTTTCGAACAGGTAGGCGCAGTGATTCTTTCTGATTCTTGACCCAGCCACTATGAATCTTACTAGTACCGTCTTCGTGTATCACCAGGATCGAAAGTGGGAATGTAAATGTACCCCATGGTTTCTCCGTCTCTAGAGCCTGATTCTGCGTTAAATTGATATTAAGCAGGCCATCGATCCAAGACCATTGTCCTTTTACAATCGGATGGCCGGCTTTTAAAACCCATTGATCAAAAATTTCATTCCAATTGGCATTGGTCGTTTTCGCCAATGCGCCTTTTAAGTCGCTGAACCGCACATTGCTATAAGAATGGGATCTAAAATATTCACTCAGCGCTTTCGAAAATGGCTCTACACCATCTGGAGAGGGAGTGTTCATATTTGCAATGTTTCGTAACATGTGAATGACCATTGCTCCTTTAGCATAGGAATGCTGGTCGAAAATATCATAGCTAGGCCACATTTCATTGGTGGACAAAGGACGAGCATTTTCTTTTGTGGTAGCGCCTAAATACCAATCTCGATTGCTTAAGAATGATGCCAAGGCAGCATGTCGATCACCGACAGCGTCAAAAAAGACAATCGGCAAATAAGATGCAAATCCTTCATTCAACCACATATCGCCCCATAAGCCGCACGTTACCAGATCACCAAACCATTGATGCGCAAGTTCATGTGCAACGACGCCCTCTCCACTCATATCACCCACAATTCTTCGTCCACCCATGGTTGTCGACGATTGGTGTTCCATCGACGCACTAAAACCTTCGGCGACAGACTGATGATACTTGTTAAATCCATAGGGTGTTCGCGTGAATCGTTCAAAGACGTCCATCATCTGTGCTGTACGTGACGTCTCTTTTCGCAAAGCCGACATCATATAACTCGGCCCGCTGATAGTCAGAGGAACGTTCCTCAATTGCCCAATAGATTCATTTTGCTGTTGACCAATGACAACACTTGTCAAATAAGTTGAGATCGGAGCTATAGAATCAAACGTGTAAGTTACCTGCTGAGTCCCAGTTTGAACGGGTCCAAACTCTCGGCCATTACTAGATATGTTGAAGCCCTTAGGCACAGTCATTTTCAGTCTGGTCAAAGTCTTGTCTGAGGGTACATCTCGACTTGGAAACCAACGCCTTGTGCCGTCAGGCTGCGTATAGGTATAGGCTGAATAAAGGCGATCCATTCGACTGGCATCAGGGCCTGCAACCGACAGTGCATCGGGCCTATTTGCTTTATAAACAACTGTTATCTCTGCCTCAGTATATTGTGGCAGGCTTAAAGGAAGTGAAACCTTAAGCTGTTTATAGTCATTTCGAAAAAGCAGACTACTTCCGTCTGTCCATTTTACGTCTGCAATTTCCATATTTACAGCATCAAGGACGAGCTCATCCAAATACTGACCAACGACGCGAAAAGACACCTTATTGGACCCTTGAATAGTTCCTAAAATAGGGTCAAAGGTAAGCTCTAAATCATATTTCAAAACATCGATTTGATCATAGCTAGCAAAAGTCGTGTCGTTTTCAGAGAATCGAGAGATCTGCCTTTGCGGTTTCCAACTCTCGTGAATCGGATCAACATCATAGGTTCTAATATTTTTTGTGCCATCTGCAAAAACTGCAGTTGTTAAAGATCCAAAAACGAGACCAACTACCAATTCATTTTTCAT
>JAPLFV010000351.1 GCA_026390495.1 Pseudomonadota bacterium
AGTTGTCGATAGTGCCGTGACTGCAGGAACGTCTTGTACATCTCTTACCGGAACAGCTTCGTTTGATACGACGACGGGAGTCCTTTCATGGACTCCCGATGTGACGGTGTGGGGAAGTTTCGAGTTAAAAGTGACAGGAACGAGTGGAAGTCAGAGCTCAATAAAATATTTAGCAATTGCCGTTCGTCCAAACTATGTGACGACTAATCTGATTGGAGCATGGGATGCTCAATTTGCAGATTCAACGCAGTCAGTGACCGGTAATTATCTTGGTTGGAAAGATCTAAGTGGTAACAGTAACCACGGAGCGATCAGTAACAGTAGCAACGCTAGTTGGTCAGGATCTGGGACTGTTGCTAGTCCTTATGCGCTAAATTTTAATGGCAGTGGCTCTGTAGATTTTGGCACGACTGGAAGCGCGTCGACGAAGATGATGTTTTCTGGTTGGGTGAATCCGTCTAACACAAACTCTGGCAGTGAGTCTGTCATCATTGGCAACAGTGGCAATGCATCGGGCAATGGTTTTACGGTGAGGCAAAAGCCAAGCTACCGTGATGTGGTGATGAGTTTAAATCCAGTTGGTTATTGGAGGCTTGGCGAGACGAGTGGAACGACGGCTGTAGATTTAGGAAGTGGTGGGAACAATGGAACGATTCAATCTGGTGTTACCCTTGGATCCACAGGTGCTCTAACGAGTGATCTGGATGCCGCAATGACTTTTCCAGGAAGTGACGCTAATGGTTACGTTACAGTTCCAAATGGATATACAAATTTACTTTCAAACAACAATCTTAACTCAGTTTCAATTTGGGTAAATCCAAGCAGTTTGGGAAATGCGCCAGTTTTAGTTAGCCCATCTGGGTCAAATATATTTTTCTGGGAAATTGGATCCAACCTAGTGTATTGGGGCAGCCCAGCAAGCTATAGAACTTACACAGTGTCTCTATCTACAGGTTCTTGGTATCACATCGTATTCGTTAAAACAGGGTCTGGGGATTCGGGGAATTTATATATTAACGGTGCTTTGCAAACCAACTATTCTGGAGTCATGCCTAGTTCACCATCTGCAACTGCAGATCTGTACTTTGGGAGATATAGTCAAGCAAACTGGGCATTGAACGGAAAAATTGATGAGGTAGCGATTTTCAATTCTGCCCTTACTGGTGGTCAAGTCGCCGCACTTTATCGAGCCGGCACCACCGGCAAAAAATTGGATTTCGTTATCGGGAAAAGTTATAGGGATATCGTGCTGGCAGACAATCCTGTTGGATACTGGAGGCTTGGTGAATCTAGTGGAGCGACTGCACTAGATGTTTCCACTAACGGCATTGACGGAGCTTATATCGGAGGGACAACTTTAGGTTCCTCAAGTCCGCTATTAGGAGATTTAGATAAATCAGTCACATTTAATGGATCTTCGGGATATATCAACGTTCCAGATTTGACGCCGACCAAGATGACAGGAAATATGTCGATTGAGGCTTGGATAAAGACCGGAAATGCCGCGACAGAACAAGCTGTCATCTACAATGGCATCAATCCGGGTACTAATGGTGGTTTGAATTACTACTTGGAGATCTATCAAGCAAAATTATGTTTTGGAGTCACGGGCAATGTTTGGTCACAAGGTACTGCTACTCTTAATAGTAATACTTGGTATCATATTGCAGTAACCTATGATCTGAGTAACGTTAGATATTATATTAATGGTGTTTTAGATCGAACCGTCGCAACGACCGCTGTCCCAAGTTGGACCACAAACTCACAATTTAATATCGGCAGATATTACTGGAACAACACCAATTTTTGGAATGGCTCCTTAGATGAAGTTGCTCTATACAATGTTGCACTGACAGATACGCAAATTCTAACTCATTATAACGCAGGCATCGGCACTTACGGAGGTTCTTGCACCAGCAATTCAGGCTTCTCGGCTTCCACAATAAACTTCATTTCAGGACTTTTTGATGGCAGCACCGCTAGTCTTTATGTAAATGGTCGTCAAGAGTGCACAGTCAGTTCCGTGCCGCAAAAACTGAGCTCTGCATCGACCAATTTAACTGCTGGCTCAACCTCAACTGGAACCAAAGGTTGGATTGGGTATCTTGCAGATCTCCTACTTTATGGAACCTCAGATGGATCTGCGGTTGCGACTGCTGCCAATGTTAAAACAAATTTTGAGGCAACGGCAGATCGCTATCGTCAGACTCCAATCGGCAACTTAGTGACGAATGGACTGATTTTAAACCTCGATGCAGCAAATGCGAAGCAAGGTTTGAGACCATTTGCAAATGGTTGTGCTTCGACAGATCTGAATTGGTTTGATTTATCGAATTCATCCTTAGACGGGATTCTGTCAGCGTTTACTTCTTGTGGTGCAAGCAGCGGATGGCTTGGAACCGGAATTGCCGCAGATCCTTATCGCCTAAAGTTTGATGGGACAGATGACTATGTCGAAACATCTGCTAGCAATCTACTCGACACGCTTCAGGCAGGCACTATGGTGGCATGGATCAAAGCGTCTGGGGCAAGTGGATCTTATGCTGCATACTCGACATCTAGTACTGTGAATAGTTTAGCAACTTGGTCCCACAATAGCGGCCAACTTCTCTTTAGTATGAAGATGGATGCAGGCGGCAACTGGATACAGATGACGTCACCAGCAACGAGCTTTAACGACGGGAACTGGCATCAAGTTGCTTTTAAGGCAGATGGAACGAATCCAGTGACTTGCCAAATTGATGGAACGTCTTGTGGTAATTTAGTGATTTCTCGCACCGGTGGAAGTGCCGGAACTGCAGCTGATTGGATCGCAGATATGCAAGATGTTGGTACCTACAATCACTATGTGAATGTAGGTGCTTGGAGGAGATCTGGTGGATTTGGAGAATTTTTCAACGGATCTATTGCCAATATTCTACTATATTCTAGAGCTTTGACTGCCAGTGAATTGACTCAAAATTGCTTGGCGTTTAAAACTCGAGTTTCAACAGTAAACTGCAATTAACATTCATTTACCAAATAACGCCTATTCCCAGACCCAGATAATTTACTTTGGATGAAATCTCACTATCGTTGCTAGTATTATTTATGTCGTATGTCGTAAATAAATCTAGAAATTCATTTGAGCTCGCTGCGTCACCTTTTGAAATTTTGTTAGCTTCATTCATAAACTTAAGGGAGATCGTCGTTCTGCTTAAAACATCAAAAATCTCAAACCTTGGACCTGGAACAACAACTTCAAAATTTGTTCTATAAGCCTTACCTCTAGCAGAGTTGTTACTTCTACCTTTTAACCCCAGTGTTAGGTCTCTACCATGAGTCAACCGCATGGAAACATAAGAGAATGATCGACTTATATTGAGATCATAGCCAACATCGAGCTGTCGATCAAATTCCAGGTCAGTGGCTTCTACTTTGGTGGAGTCCAATATCATCGGCATTCGAGATGAATATTTCCAATACCCAATTTTGGGAGCAACCTCTGATTCGATGCTTAATGGAAGAGAAAATCCAAACCCTTTACCAATTTGAATTCTTGTACTTTGGATGTGAAATGATTCGCCTTCTAGAGTATCAGAAACCTTAGGAAGAATCTCTGCATACAATCGTACTCTTTCAATGCTTGTTGAACGTGTTTCTGCCATAAATTCGACCGGAGTTATTTTTGGAAGAAGTATATAATTGCTTCCAGCAAGCGATCGGTAGTAGCTGAGTTCCAAGCGACTCATCGTTAACGAAGTAAAATCTAGGTTTTCGTTGTCTGGGTTGGGTTTGTCTTTATCGTCCAACATATTTTGGTCGGGTACTTTTGCGTTGCTGTCAGGCACCTGATGATCATTTGCAGTTTCATTAGGTAGCAACGGAGTTTCGATCTGTTGCTTGGGTTCTTCCATGTCGATTTTAGGTGAGATGCTTTCTGATTGGCTAGGCTCCTCAGAACTATAGCTGGGGCATTGCCCGAAGGACTTGGGTATTTGCACTTTGATTTTTGCGCCTGGTTGAAGTGTTTCCCAGTTAGAAATATGGGTGTTACTTGCTTTGTTTTTTGCTACCCAGCCGTTAGGGCCATACAAATAATGCTGTGTGTTCTGGCCATTGATTCCCGATTTAAAGAGAATTTCTGACAAACTATCACCAGATTCAACGACATAGTCGCATTCGATACTCGTTTCTCTGGCCGATAAGAATTGACTTGCAAAGGCCGACGTCCACAAGAGCGTCCTTGCTGCTGCAACCTGAATTAGGTGTTTTGATTTTGTAAATTTCAATATCACTACCACGAAAAAACCTATCTCCAATAATGAATACATTTTTTCTAAAGTCTTAGAATGATTCGGAAGATTATCTGATTTTCTAAAGGGGGTTGATATATATGCTTGAGAGACAAATTTGATCTTTTCGCAAAAGAAGATCAATTGCCCCATTATTCTAAGAAAATAGTCATAAGTAATATTCAATTGTTCATTGAAGAAAGAATCGAGATAGAGCAAAACTAAGTGCGAACAGGTATCCGCTAATGAATCTGTTAAACGATATATCGCGAGTACCTCGGCGACGTTTATATTGACCTATGAGGTGAGTCAAAAGCCCGATTCCAATTGGCATTAGGACCAAGTTTGCAATTTGAAGACTTTCATTTTCAATCATTGGTTTAAAGAATTTGTAGCTACTTGCACCCAATATGAATCCAACCGCTGCAATAAAAAGGTAATAAATGATTCTTACCCGCGCGCGAATTTCGGTTTTCAAATCGAGTGAAGATGATTGACCTATATCGTCGGAATGCTTTTTCTTGGAAGAGTTAGATTTTTGAGTTCCGCTACCTATATTTCCAATGCAAAAAAATAACACCTCCACAAGCACCTCTGCGATTGTGGTAAAGATAAATTCAAAGACTAATTCTAAAAAGATCTCCATAGAGTAGATTTTAACATACGCCCTAAGCAATCTGCAATGAGCGCACCAGCGACGTATCATGAGCGGAGCGAAGGATCTTGCATCTTTAGCCACTTAGCCATGAGATCCTTCAAGGCTTTCGCCTTTCAGGACACGTCGCTGGCGTTTCGCGCCAGCGACTACTTAATGCGTTGCCTATTCGATTCAGCGCCATCATTTACTTTTTTGTACAAAACATGTGAACTTCTTTTGCTCCGCTTTCAAGAAAGGCCGCTTTATGTCCTCCAGGAAGAAGCTTTACATCAGTCACACCTTCAATTTCAAAATTCTTGATATGTCGCAACAATGGATCAGCTGGAAGGTATGCGTCGTTCTCGCCTACAATGAACATGATTCTGGAGCCATCAAAGCGTTTTTTAATTTGCTCAAATGAAGGATAAATCGTTGCCGCAGGAGGCTGCGCATCAATGCGATTCAAAAGATCCTGAATCTGAGGACTCTCCGATTCGGCTATTCGGGACCAGCAGATGGATTCGTCCAGCATCCATTCTTCGAAAGGTATTTCCTGCCTCATTTTCAGGGCAAGAGTTCTATCAGTTTGCCCAGGACTAAACATAGACGACGACAGGATGTAGTTCAAAATGCCGACACTGCCAGAAAATTCTGATGTAAATTGACTTAACTCGTCCCGACTTGCGAGGCTGAGTGCTTCAATTTTCGCCATAAGTGCTGGCTGCCATGAACCATTATTGCCCTTCCCTAATCTATCCCAAAGAAAGTGTACGTTCTGTCGATTCTCTTGGGCGGACTCGAAAGTTTTCATTAAATTCAAAATCGCAGAAGTGATCTTAGGGAAGTATTTCAAAAGGGAAAGATTTAGGTTCATTTGTTCTTGGCGTCTTGCGAGGTATGATTCCATGATGTTTGCATTTGGCAGTGCAGAGCAGGAAAAAACACAAGATTGTGGACGAATTTTAATCATTGCATCAGTCAAATAACTAACACCAACGAGGCCACCATAACTCTGAAAAATCATGCAGAAGGGTCTGGACTTTCCCAAGACTTGTTCAATAACGCGCTCATGATCCTTGGCAATATGGCTGGAGTCAAAATATTTTGCGACAGCCTCATAGGAAATGTCAGGATGGTTCAGATCAAGAGGTGCAGACTGGCCAGCAGTGCCTCTCTGGTCGATAATTAAAACTCGAAAAAATTGAGTCAAATGATACAGAACATCATCAGGCTGAACATCCGTCACGGGTGTCTCGTAATTGTAGTCATAGCTGCGATATACCGAAGAAGGAGCGCCAGGCCCGCCGTTGACGACGACAAGGCAAGGGAGGTCGTCATTGTTCAGATTATTTTGAACAGCAGTCATAAATCGATAGAAGATCATTAATTTAGAACTGGATGGATCAGTATAATCCAAGGGAACCTCGACAAAGCCTCTTTGTTCATATTTATGGTCTAAATTGATCTTTGGCGGAGTCAAAAAATATAAGTTCATATTGGGTCTTTAAAAAATAGGTGTAAAAAAAGGATGCCGAACAATCTTGTTGTTCGACATCCTTTAGGATTAGCTTAGACCTTATATGTAAACAAGTCTAAAATGATCTCACTCACCTTTGAGGTAGCGAGTACAAACGGCATCTAGATTGATACGGTCTCCATTTCTTTTGAAAAGAGAGACAGTTGCGCTGGCTTCTTCGCCGTCTTCAATGGGTGCTGCATATGAAAAATCAATTTTCAGTACAACCTTGGCAAGTTGGCCAAGTTTTGTACCGCCAATCAGTTCTCCGTCTCTATTGCTTCCAGAAAATCTCTGATCAACTTTAGCAATGTAACGTGCAGCTTCATTTTGCAATGTGCCGTCAGCTTCAAATGTAGCGATTGTCTTGCGTCCGAATGAAACTTCTGGGTTTGATAGGATCATGATCGCAGCATTACGGGTTCCTTCGCTCGGCTCAGTTTGATTGAAAACCTTTACATTTAGTGATTCATCGACAGTTTGGCATTTGAATCCATCAGCAAAACTAGTTGCGGAGATGCTTGCAAAAGCAAGAAGCATGGCGGCGGATTTGATTGTAAAACTCATAGTGATACCCCTTCAAAAATTTAGGTTAAACTTAAACGTTGTTTTCTGATGGGGTGCTTATACATAGGTCAAATTGACCTATCAAATGCATAATAAACATATTAATATTCAAATTAAGCATAATGATTCATCTTCAACTGACTAATGGGAAGACATATGAAACTAGGCTTAAATTGGGAGTTAAACGTCTTATCGCGGGCTATCGCTTTTCAAAACCTGTCTGGGGCAGCTAGTCACATTGGAATGAGCCAACCACAGCTATCTAGAATTATTAGTAAGTTGGAGTCTGAGTACGGTGTGATGCTGCTTGATCGTTCTTCAAAACGCAAATCAAGCTGGACTGCGAAGGCTCAAAAGCTCGTTGAGCTATATTCAGAACTTTCCGATCAATTTCGCATCCAGGTTGATCAGATTGCAGAGTCAAAACCTATGACGACTCTGCGAATTGCCACCCTCGAAGGACTGATACATGAAGCGGTAGAGTTTGCGTCTTCACTTTTTAAAGACGGTACTTGCAAAACCATCGAGTTGATTGTTGGTGATCTCGGGATGATTGAGGAAAGATATTTTCAAGGCTCCATTGAATTCTTGTTAACATCTAGAGAGCCTGGCAAGAGGAAGCTTGTTCGAAGTCAGATTATTGGCTTTCAGACGCTAGATTTGATTGAGACCAATGCTCGCATCCAGGTGTTGAGCCTTTTTGAGTACTCGACTTTGCCGAAGAAACATCTAATTGATCCAGACAAAAAGCGATTTGTATCTAACTCACTTCACGCGAGAAAAGAATGGCTTGAACGAGAAGGCGGCTATGGATTCATACCATCGCCTCTCAAGCGAAAATCGACTAAGAACGCAAGTCACGTTCCAGTCTATCTCATTGGCCTGGATCATTTGACGGACGTATTATGGCGTTCGAGCGCAGGACTGCTTTTAGCAAAAAAGTAAAATATTCAATGATAACATCGTTCGTTTCATAGCGAGTGAAAATTGTTCCATTCATTTTCCGTATACTTGCCATAGGACTAAAGTCCTATTCGAAACAAAATTACTTCGATAGAAGAATACTGAATCAAAAATTGGTTGCTTGGTCAAAGTTCTAATGGTCTGAAATTTAGATTATCGGGTTCAAGGCTTTTAATAAGTGTACGGAACTCAATAACGGGCGAACAAAAATAGGAGCGTTCTATGATAAATGTTATGGTGAATCCGGCTTTAGATTGGTTGATAATTAAACGTAAATTAAAAAGACGATTCAAACGTCTTACAAATGCTTCGATTGACGCGATGAAGATGGATTTAAAATTTCTGACATCGACGTTGCAAAAGGTATATGGGTATGGAAAGGATAAAGCCGAAACCGAGTACCTGAATTTCAAGATGACATTATCTGATATTCAGCCCCAGACTGTCACGGGCGCAGTTTCCTCATTGGATAGTATTGCCTATGTGAAGATAAAGGATCCGACGCGAGGCTTTTCAAAGGTAGTCGAGATTAAGAGGACTAAGCCAGATCTGATTGCTTAAATGACACCAATCAGTTCAAGCGAATTGAGTCCGGGATTTGTGCATGTCATCGATGCTTAGGCATCGGTGGCTAGCATGATTAAAAAAAGAGTTGGTTTCAAAGTTACATTGTTGGATGAGATGCCTTATGAAAGGACAAGTAGAGCTTCGTTACTGACATCCAAAAAGGATCTTGAGAGAGACCGAATCAGTGGATCATCTGCATTTTGAGTATGACAGCCAAGCCATACCTTATAGTTCCAGTACCCTTTTTTGGCGCCAATTTGAAAAAGTTTTTTGGCAGCGAGCTCTTTGGCAACGTACAATAAAGGCAAAAAACCAGTTCCAATGCCGTCAGTCACGGCTCGTGTCAACGACGTCGGAATGTCGCTCTCAAAAACCACTCTTCCTTTGATTTCGTATTGTTCAAAAAATTGATCTGTTTCTGCGCGCAGTTTTGAGTGAATGCCAGCTTGGACCCAGTAAGCTTCAGTTCCACCAACTAAATTTTGAATGCTAGATTTCGTCACATTCTGTGCATCGGTGTCTGATAACGGATTTGGTTTACAGGAAAATAATCCTACCGGTGATTCAATGGACTCAAGATTCTTCAAATCTGGATCAAGCATAGGTAAGTGAGTGAAAATAACATCAAGATCTCTAAATTTAAGTCTGTCAGAAAGGACTTCGTGAGTGCCTGTAAGTAAAGATATTTTGGGTCTGACCGTGGTGCCGTGCTTTTTTAAAAAAGAGGATACTATCTCGATGGTAAAATTGCGGTCGATTTGGTCTGAAATTCCAATACTCACGCGTCTGGATACCGAGGGCAAGCGCTCCATAACAAGTTCACTGAGTTCTTCTGACACTTCGAACATGCGTCTGCAAAACCCGAAAACAACTAGACCAGCTTCCGTTAATTCATTTTTGCGTCCAACTTTTCTAAAGAGCACAAGATCAAGAGTGCCTTCTAGGACCTTGATCTGACTACTTAGCGATGGCTGAGAAACTTTTAGGATTCGCGCAGCTGAAGTGATGCCGCCGGACTTTGCAGCAATATAGAAATAATAGAGATGATTGTAGTTTAACATGGGGAAGTCTAACTTTTTTGGTTTGAAAAGACAGATTTATTGTCAAACTAGTTGGTAGTCAATTTGTTCTGTGTCCTTTCGAACGCAAATCCGAGAGATTTGTGAATCTGCCATCTACATTCTACGCATTTCAAATCGTCCAAGTGAGCAATCTCTTCTTTTGACTTTTTAGTATCTTTTTCATTGTTTTTGGTTTGCTTGATAGCTGTCCCTAAAGCAAGAAGATTGGTGATAGATTTGGTCATGTTAAGCCTTTCATTGTGAAGGGGTGCTCCGAGGCAATTCCCGTTTGAAAATGAATAATGCTAGATCCAAAATTTTCTCTGAAAGACTTACTACGTCAATCAGACAGGGCATCTCTACACCTCTAGTCAGAAAGATATAAATATAAATTTGCTATATCAATACATAGGATAAAGCTATCCCTCAGTAATCACTATGAATTTGTAGATATATTGATAGACCAAACGGGAATAGCGGCCTATGGTTGCGCCAGTTAATTAAAGCAGGATTAAAGATTAGAGGATTATACGAATAATAATGATGAACTTTTAAATATCGACCTCTTTAGCTCAGCGCAACTAAAAAAACATGCCGGAAATCTCGCACTTAACCACACTCTGACACACCTAAACGGTAAAGACACACTTCTTCGACGTCTCGATGGCAACGAGCGAAAAATTATCGATGTTTATCTATTGCTTGATTCTACTGCAAAAAGCAACCAAACGATTTCGCCGGCTGCGGAATGGCTATTAGATAATTTTTATGTCATTGAGGAGCATATTAGTTTAGCGCGGGATCACTTTCCTGCAAAGTATTGCCGTGGCCTACCTCATTTAATCAAAACGCAGGCCTTTGGAAATCCTAGAGTCTATTCAATTGCAACCGAAATCATTGCTCATGTCGATGCAAGAATCGATCTTGAAAACGTGACGGATTTTATAACCGCTTATCAGGTTGTGACACCACTAACCATTGGCGAGTTTTGGGCCATTCCCATCATGCTGCGTTTAAGCTTGATCGAAAACCTTAGGCGCGTCGCGTCAAGAGTTGAAACTGCAATACATGATCGTAGCACCGCTAAGCAATGGGCCGACGCCATGATTCGAAGCCTCGAAACTCGCCCAAGTGATTTGATTCTTGTGACTGCAGATATGGCGAGATCACGCCCTGATATGTCTAACGCGTTTGTTAGTGAAATATGCCAACTATTGCGAATTGCCGGACACTCATTTGAAGTGGCTCTGAGTTGGATGGAATTTCAACTACGTCAATCAGGACGTTCCATTCAAGGGTGTCTTGAACAAGAGGGTCAGCAGCAAGCGGCAAATCAAGTATCAGTAAGTTCAAGTATTGGTAGTTTGCGTCGCCTCGAATCCATTGACTGGAATCAGTTTGTTGAGTCGCATAGCGTTCTGGAATCAATCTTGCTCAAAGACCCTTCTCAAGATTACCAATTGATGGACTTTGGCACTCGTGATCAGTACCGACATCAAATCGAAGCGTTTGCTCGCTATTCTAAACAATCAGAATTTGATATTGCCCAATCTATTATAAAGATGGCGCAAAAGTCTGTGGATTTGGCAGGGCGCGGCGCCAGGGGAAGTCACATTGGCCACTTTCTAATCGGAGACGGATTGTATGATATTGATCCATCTGTTACCGGAATAGGTTTTTTAAGACGAATCTTGTCTAAGGATGCGAGGCTGAAGGCTTTAGTCTTTTTGTCTGCTACGGTGCTGCTATCTTTGCTCTTGGCCATTCCCGTGTACTCTATTGTCATCCGACATGATTCATCAATACTAGAAAGAGCCATTGTTTGCGTTCTCGTTCTTGGATGTACCAGTCAAGGTGCTCTCGGACTTATTGGCGTTGGCTCTGGACTTTTCATTCGCCCGAAAAAACTACCAAGGCTCGATTTAAAGTCGGGAATTCCTTCAAATCTGCGGACGATGGTTGTGGTCCCAACGCTGATATATAGTGAGGATAATGTTGCGGACTTGCTAAGCGGACTCGAAGTACGATTTTTAGCTAACACAGACAAAAATTTGCACTTTGCCTTATTGACTGACTTTGTAGATTCACCCACACAAAATCTACCTTCTGATTCAACAGTCCTTTTGGCAGCGAAAGCTGGAATTGAGCAATTGAATTTAAAGTACCCGTCTGCGGGCTCAGATACTTTTTTGTTGTATCATAGGTCTAGGCAGTGGAGTCCAAACCAAAAAGTTTGGATGGGAATAGAAAGAAAACGCGGTAAATTAGAGGCGCTTAATAAACATTTGCTTCTATCTGCCGAAGCATCTAAGGCATTCGACGTCCATCCAGATTTTTCTATGATCGTTGGGTTGCTTCCCTCAGGTACAAAGTTCAAGTACATTATCACGTTGGACACCGATACCCAACTGCCCAGGGATTCTGCAAAGCAGTTAATCGGTATTATGGCTCATCCATTAAATTGGCCAGCGTTCAATGCAGCAACTGGATTGGTTGAGTCTGGTTTTGGCGTGGTGCAGCCGAGGTTGGCCCCGAGTTTGATTGGTTCAAATAGAAGCTTGTTTTCCAGGCTGAATTGCTTCAATGCAGGCGTTGACCCATACACAAAATCAGTATCTGAAATGTATCAAGATATTTTTAGTGAGAGCTCTTTCATTGGTAAGGGAATTTATGACATCGCTGCGTTCGCTAAAGCGCTTCATTCAAGATTTCCAAACGACTTAATTCTAAGCCACGATTTGATTGAGGGCTGTCATGCGAGATGCGCTCTAGCCAGTGATATTGTTCTGTATGAAGAACACCCTTATCATGTGCTAACAGATGCCAGTAGGCGCAATCGATGGATACGCGGCGACTGGCAAATTGCCTATTGGATGTTGCCAATAGCCCCACTGTTTGGAGGCATCTGGAAATCTAATCACCTCAAACTTATAGATCGTTGGAAGATATTCGACAATTTGCGGCGCAGCCTTGTGCCAGTGATGACTGTGATACTACTTATTTTGGTTTGGATGCTGTCAGACAATGTCACACAATCTTCGCTTGCAGTGATTTGCATTTCATTTTTGCCGGGTCTTTTGACTACGGTCGCTCTAGGGATAAGGCAGTCCGCACGCCATCTTTCGTTTCGAAATTTAAGGGAAATTTCTGTGGGGGCGACGTATCAAATTTCGCTCCTTTCTCTGTCTTTGGTATTTTTGCTATATGAAGCCATTGTTAATATCAAATCAATAACGCGATCAATGGCAGGAATGTTCCTTTCGGGTAAAAGATTACTGGATTGGAATTCATCAACTGACAATCGGAGACAGGAGTCAAGGCGGCTTTTAGAATTCATTGAGTCAATGATGCTTGTTCCGACGATATGCTTCGTCATTTTTGGATCTATTGTCTATTTCGATAGAGAGACGTTTATGGTCCCTCAGATAGTCCTTCTTACCTGGTTTTTGTCGCCATTGTTGGCCTGGAGTATGAGTCGCGACAGTCGTCAGAAAACAACAGGGTTAGGTTTAACTGATGCCGTCTTCTTGAGGCAAGAAGCTCGAAAGATTTGGTGCTTTTTTGAAGATTTGATTGTGGCTGAGGATCATTGGTTGCCACCGGACAATCTTCAGCTCCTTACCTCTCCTGTGATTGCTCATAGAACGTCTCCGACGAATATCGCTTTATCCGTAACAGCAAATTTGACAGCTGTTGATTTCGGATACTTATCAATTCCGCAGCTCGTGACCCGGACAAAACTGACCTTTGAAACTCTTTCAAAACTTGAACGATTTCGCGGACATTTTTTTAATTGGTATGACACGAGAACACTAGTACCACTCGAACCAAGGTATGTTTCAACCGTTGACAGTGGCAACCTATCTGGATTTCTATTGACATTTAAGCAAGGTTTACTTGCCTGTTGTGACGCGCCATTAATTTCCAAAGATGTTTTTAAGGGGATGGCTGACACATTGAGATTAGCTATTGCAGAAGGTCTGAAAATTGAGACAGCTGAGAAACTTGTAGAAGTGATTGACGTGCAAGTATTCTCACTTCAGCAAGCTCAGAGACTTGGAGACTCTGTTCATGCTTTGACGCAATTGATTTTGCAGATGCCCGTAACAACATATTCTGCAGAGGTTATTTTACTGGTAGAAAGACTTCAAAGCCAGTTGGATTCTTGTTATAGAGAGGTTGTAAGGATCTATCTGTCATGGATATTGAATCCAAATTACCAAGCCATACTTGAAGATGGAAAGTTTAAAGCGATATTGCCAAAGGCAAATTATATTCCATCATTAAAGGAATTGGCTGAACTTGGCCCAACTCTCGGCAAAATTATAGACTCATTTGCGAGTTCCGGCGGCTCTGAGGATGACCATCAGCAAGAAGATCCCTTTCAAAAAGTACCTCAAGCACAACTGCTCAAATCGATTTTGAATTCTTGTACGTTGGCCAACCTTGAGGTGGCAAAAATTGAAGAGCTGGCGGCTTTGTGTGAATCTTTTGCGGAGTTTGAATTTGATTTTCTGTATGACCAATCCAGTAAGATGTTGGTGATCGGTTACAACGTCAGTGATCACCGGTGTGACACTGGGACTTATGACCTGTTAGCTTCAGAGGCTAGATTAGCGAGCTATTTAGGCGTTGCTAAGGGGAAATTGCCTCAAGAACACTGGTTTCTGCTAGGGCGAAGACTGACCTCTACAAAAGGGCATCCTACATTGATCTCTTGGAGTGGCTCAATGTTTGAATATTTAATGCCAAACCTGATTATGCCAACCTTCGAAGGTACGATTCTCGATGTTTCTAGTAAGACGGCGGTCATTGCCCAAATTGACTACTGCATATCAAAAAAATCTCACGATTTTTGGGGCATTTCTGAATCTGGATATACGGCTACAGATTCAAATCTCAATTACCAGTACCGAGCATTTGGAATTCCTGGTCTAGGATTCAAACGAGGTCTTTCAGAAGATTTTGTGATTGCTCCCTACGCAACAATGCTGGCATTGATGGAAAAGCCAATCGACGCAATTGAGAATCTGCGAAAGCTTTCAAAAGCGGGATTCTATGGACAATATGGGTTCTTTGAAGCCGTTGATTTTACACCTAGTCGTCTTTCGCCCGGAAAAGACTTTTCTGTTGTTAGCTCCTATATGTCGCATCATTTAGGAATGAGTTTTATGGCGATTGGCTTTTGCATCAACGACAAAAAAATGCAGCAGAGATTTCATAGTGAGCCGAGGCTGCATGCTGCGGAGCTGTTGCTTCATGAACGAGTACCGCAAAATACTTCTTTCTTTTCCTTTTTGGACCAATCCAATGTGCCAGAGCGATCAGCTAACACTTTTGAATCAACATTTCGAACTTTCAAAACGCCAAATACCCCAAAGCCTGAAGTACACCTATTGACTAATGGTCGAATGATGAGCGCGATATCAAACAGCGGCGGAGGATTCACCCGTTTAGAGAATATCCACCTCGGTCGGTGGCGTGAGGATGCCACATCTGACAGCTTCGGATCGTTTCTTTATATACAGGACACGAAGTCCCATGATCTCTGGTCTGCGACGTTTCAACCGACGAAAAAAGCCTCAGACTATTACGAGAGCATTTTTTCTCAATCAAAAGCTGAGTTTAAGCGTCAGGACTTCGAGATAGACGTTCATACTGAAATTACTATTTCTCCAGAGGATGATGCTGAGATTAGACGCTACACTTTAACAAATAAATCAGCTGTGGAGCGTAGTATTCAGGTTACGACTTTTATGGAAGTAACTTTATCGACTTTAGAGTCGGATGAGGCACATATGTGCTTTAATAATCTCTTTGTTACGACTGAGATTCTTCGAGACAAGAGTGCCATTATTTGCTCGAGACGTCCGCGTTCAGTATCTGACACAGAAAATGTGTTGTTTCACCTAATGGCCATAGAAGCTTCAGTTCAAGGGGACATGAGTTATGAAACCGACCGATATCAGTTCATCGGTAGAGGAGCAACAAAATCATCACCAATTGCCATGGAGTCTATGCTATCAGATACCGATGGCTCTGTTTTAGATCCATGCGTAGCGATTCGGGGGCGAATTCTTTTAGCGCCTGACGAGACAATTGTTATGCACGTTGTTACCGGTGTAGGTCGCGATCGCGAAACTGCCATCGGCTTAGTTGAAAAATATCGAGATCGGCATTTTGCAAACAGAATATTTGATTTGGCTTGGACACATCGCCAGATTTCATTGAAGCAAATTGGGGTTAGCGAGTCCGATTCCCATCTATACTGCCAGTTGGCAGGATCAGTGATATACACTCATGTTTCTCGGCGATCCTCTCAAGAGGTACTTAGCGAGAACTGCCATGGTCAATCTGCTCTATGGGGCTATGGAATATCGGGAGACTATCCCATAGTTCTCTTGAAAATCTCAAGTCTTGAAAATGCAGCTATTGTGTCGCAATTGTTGAGCGCTCATGTCTATCTGAAAACATTTCAAATTAGCTTTGATTTGATCATTTTGATTGAAGATGAATCAATCTATCGGCAGGAAGCTTTCGAACATGTGGTCAAACTTATTCATGAAAAGAATCTCCAACACATAGTTGACGTTCCTGGGGGTATTTTTGTTCGGCGTCGAGATGCCTTTGCGGAGAGCGACCGCGTTCTGATTGAGGTTTTGGCAAGAGTCGTAGTTGATGATAGATATGGAAGCTTTGGAAACCAAATGGATCGCCGCATCATCACTCCGAACTATCCAGCCTTGATTGATAAGAAGACTCTGGTGATTCATTCGAATGGAAGTTCAGCCGATCAGTCTGCCAACCATCAAGGTCAAATTTTCAGTAATGGATATGGTGATTTTAATGGAGACGGTAGAGAGTATTTGATTCAGACCTCTAGTAAGATTCGAACACCAACACCTTGGAGCAATGTCATTGCGAACAAGTTCTTTGGTACAGTGATTTCGGAGAGTGGAGCATCCTATACCTGGTGTGAGAATTCCCATGATTTTAGGCTGACTCCGGGGTTGTCTGATCCACTCCAAGATATCTCTGGCGAGGCTTTTTACATTCGAGATGATGTTACTGGACAATATTGGTCTCCAACGCCGCTACCGGCGAGAGGGAAAAATCCATATCTGACAACTCATGGATTTGGATATTCTGGGTTTAGTCATTCAGAGTTTGGCATAGATAGTGAATTTTTAGTTACAGTCGCTATAGATGCACCGGTAAAGCTCATGACAATGAAGCTTAGAAACCAAAGTAGCATTATTAGAAGGATCTCGGTTACCGCGTATGTTGAATGGATTTTGGGAGAGCTTCGAAAGCATAGTATTTTACATGTAGTCACAGAGCTTGATTCCGCAACTGGCTCGATTTTGGCCCGAAATCGCTATCACAATGAATTCAGTGAACGGATTGGTTTTTTGCACGGAAGTAGAAAGATTCAGACGACAACATGTGACCGGACTGAGTTTATCGGGCGCAATGGTTGTCTATCGTCGCCAGCGGCGATGAATCGTATGGGGCTTTCGGGCAGAAGCGGTGCCGGAATGGATCCATGTGGAGCTATTCAAAGTGTATTCGAGATCCTACCCGGCGGAGAAGAAGAGATAGGATTTATTCTTGGTGTTGGTCGCGATGTGGACGATGTTCATACCCTCATCAAGCGCTTCTCTAAACCACAGCAATCGGCAGTGTCTCTGCAATCAACAACTCGTTTTTGGAATGAAACCTTGTCTAAAGTTCAGGTGCAAACACCTGATGAGTCGTTGAATCGACTGACCAATGGGTGGTTGCTCTATCAGGTCATGTCATCGAGGCTTTGGGCTCGGAGTGGTTACTATCAATCGTCTGGTGCCTATGGTTTTAGAGATCAATTGCAAGACACACTTTCACTAGTTCATCTAGATCCAGATTTTTTGCGTCAACAAATCGTGAAATGTGCGGGCCGTCAGTTTCGTGAAGGTGATGTGCAGCATTGGTGGCAACCGCCATCTGGTCGGGGGGTGCGAACACATTTTTCCGATGACTTCCTCTGGCTTCCGTTTGCTCTGCATCGATATTTAAAGGTGACGAATGACTTCGGCATTCTTGACGAGCAAGTTCCCTTTATTGATGGAAGGTCTGTGCGCCCCGCTGAGGAGGCGTATGCTGATCTGCCGAGGACCACAGATGAGTTTCATAGTATTTACGAACACTGCAAGCGAGCCATAAAAAATGGCTTTACACGCGGTGTTCACGGTTTGCCTTTGATGAAAGGTGGAGATTGGAATGATGGAATGAATCGCGTCGGCCATGAAGGAAAGGGCGAGAGTGTTTGGCTCGCTTTCTTCTTCTATGACATTCTTTGTAAATATCAGTCTATTGCAACCCAAGTTGACGATCACCTTTTTGCAGCACAGTGTTTGTCGGAAGCAAACTTGTATAAGCAATCAATTGCAAGCTCAGCTTGGGACGGAGAATGGTATTTGCGCGCATTCTATGACGATGGTACTCCGCTTGGATCGAAAGCGAACGATGAATGTAGGATTGACTCGCTACCGCAGAGCTGGTCTGTTTTGTCTTCCATCGGTGAGGCATCAAAGTCGGTTCAATCTATGCAATCAGTACAGCGCCTCTTGTTTGATTCTGACCATCAGATATTAAAACTATTTTCTCCTCCATTTGCAAAATGTCTTCATGATCCCGGTTACGTGAAATCGTATTTGCCAGGAATTCGAGAGAATGGAGGTCAATACACACACGCTGCAGTTTGGGCTGCTATGGCATTTGCAAAGCTGAATGATTCAGAAAACCTATGGACCTTGGTAAAGGCCTTGATTCCAAGTTACCACGCGGTGACCAAATCAGATTGTGATCGCTACAAAGTAGAGCCGTATGTCGTGGCGGCAGATATCTACTCTGAAGGTAGTCATGCAGGTCGTGGAGGCTGGACTTGGTATACTGGTGCCGCAGGATGGATGTATCAATTGATTCTAGAATCGCTCCTGGGAGTGACCAAAGTTGGAAACAAGTTGGTATTCAAACCTTGTGTTCCGAGCGACTGGACGGAGTATTCTGTTCAATATCAATATCAG
>JAPLFV010000111.1 GCA_026390495.1 Pseudomonadota bacterium
AGTGAGGACGTCAATGTATATGTACATAAATCTTTTGGACTTATTGCGGACAATATATCAGATTCAATTTTAAATGGTCTTAGAGGCCACTTTGGTATTGGGCATGTGCGGTATTCTACCGCTGGCGGTGCACTCGCCGAAAACATTCAACCGTTTCAGTTTAAAACAAGTTTAGGCCCAGTAGCCATAGCGCATAATGGAAATTTAACCAATGCCAATCAGATTCGCATGCAGCTTGAAGCAAGCGGCTCTGTATTTCAAAGTACCTCAGACACAGAAGTTTTAGTTCATTTGATTGCTAGGAGTTCGTGTTCTTCTATTCGCGAGCGAATCGGAGATGCATTACGTCAAGTTAAAGGGGCTTATTCGCTTACAATTATGACCTCTGAGGCTATGTATGCTGCGCGTGATCCAGGGGGAGTTCGACCTTTGGCATTGGGCACTTTGGACCATGGATTTATAGTTGCAAGTGAAACATGTGCATTTGATCTAGTAGGAGCACAATTCATCCGAGATATTGATGCTGGTGAGGTGGTTGAAATGACCTCGCGGGGAGTGAATTCCTGGTACCCTCAAGAACGACGTCAGTTAACATTTTGCAGCTTTGAACCTATTTATTTTGCCCGCCCAGATAGCTTATTGCATGGTGAATCAATTTATTTGAGACGAAAGCGAATTGGGGTACTTTTAGCTAAGGAGTGTCCGATTGACGGTGATGTGGTCATCCCAATTCCTGATAGCGGTATGGCGATGGCCGAAGGATTTTCTCAAGAGTCAAAAATTCCAATGGCAATGGGACTTGTTCGCAATCACTATATTGGGCGAACTTTTATTCAACCTAGCCAAATGCAAAGAGATATGGGTGTTCGATTAAAGCTAAATACCGTCAAAAGTGTGTTGAAGGATAAAAGGGTTGTTGTTGTTGATGATTCTTTAGTCAGGGGTACAACAGCAGCCCGTATTTTAAAGCTAATTAAAGATGCAGGGGCGAGAGAAATTCATTTTCGAATTGGTGCGCCGCCCATCACTCATAGTTGTTTTTATGGTGTAGATACACCCAAAAGGCAAGATTTACTTGCGGCTCAGAAAAATGTTGAAGAGATACGGGACATTGTAGGAGCTGATAGCATTGGTTTTATTTCTTTAGAAGGGCTGCGTAAAGCTCTAGAAGAAACTCATGAAAGAGCCTATTGTATGGCTTGCTTTACTGGTATTTATCCAGAAGATGTCGGCTTGATCATACCATCACAGCCAACGGATATTTGCGGTACAGGGTTGTATTCCAAAAAATAAAATGGGAGCTATGTTAGCAATGAGAAATGACGGCAGAATGTCGCGGCAAATGCGTCCCATTCGATTCACACCTGATTTTACAAAGCATGCAACTGCAAGTGTTCTAGTTGAATTTGGCGAAACTAAAGTACTATGTACCGTTTTTGCTGAGGATGGCGTCCCGCCCTTTCTAAGGCACTCAAGCCCGCCTCAAGGTTGGTTAACCGCGGAATATTCAATGCTTCCAGGTGCGACGCATTCGAGGTCAAAACGTGAACGACAAAATGTCGGAGGTAGAACTCAAGAAATTCAACGATTGATTGGACGAGCGTTGCGCGGCGTGATTGATTTAAATGCATGCCCTGACGTCACTCTGACTATCGATTGCGATGTAATTCAAGCTGATGGAGGGACGCGCACAGCATCCATTACTGGGGCATACGTTGCTTTAAAAATGGCATGTGATCGGCTTATGAGAAGTGGTAAAATCAAAAGACAGCCCATCATAGACGGAGTGGGAGCAGTA
>JAPLFV010000184.1 GCA_026390495.1 Pseudomonadota bacterium
GGACCAGCCTGGGTAACGTCTGGCTTTTTGCGACTTCAATCAGTGCTTAATTTGCTAATGCAATCATGACACTAAAAAATATTCTCAAATTATAACTTCCGATAACCGATTAGATTGCTAATAGATCGATTAAAGAATTCGGAGGTTTTATGATGAACCAAAATAAAGCATTGGTCGTTTCAGCTATTGGCATTTTGCTGGCTATGACCTCTTGTTCCTCAGCAGAAATGACTGGGTCTGCCGCAAGAAAGCAAAAGACAGATAACGTAATTCCTGAACGAACAGGAGTCGAAATTGAAAATCCTATAGAAGAGATTAAGGACCCTGAAGTAACACCGGCTCCAATTATAAATTCTGGTGGCGGTGGTGCGGTTACTTCTTGTGGAGAGTATGTTATTCCTCCTGCTGAATTTGACGATTTAGACGGTTCCGCCAATGCGTGGATACGAGGCGGAAATCATGCGTATATCGATTGGAGTCGTTGTCCTAAGCAAGTAACAAAGGCAACCGTTGATAATGGAGGCATTAGGATTAACTTCAAGAACCCTCCGGCTTCAGGTAAATTGCAACTGACAGTCAATACAACTCATGCAAAGAATTACCGTGTTGGATATGCCACAAATATCAAAGGGAGTTTACCTTCGAGCTATACTCACAATAGAACATATGTCTATGAATGCGATTATGTTGCACCAAATTATAATTGCATCGTAAAATGATCTTGTTAGGAAACTAATATTGCATTGATTCAAAAAATTCTTTTGAATTGGTGCTAACTGAGATGACAGATCGATTGAGCGACAATACTTTTGCAATGGATTTCAGTTGTATCAATAGATGGTACATTCAAACGCCATATAGGACCTAAAACCGATAGTTCCGTGCATCCTAAAACGATTGCCTGGGCTTCTGGAAGGTCGCTAATGATAGTTTCGCAGCATTTGATTAAGTCTCGTAAACAGGTTTCACTTGCAATGCCATGTATCAGTTCTTTAAATATCCACTGATTGATCTCTGTTTGAATCTTTGTCGATGGCGTTAAGCATTTTATGCCGCGACGCTCGTATTCATTCTTAAAAAATGGAAAAGTCATAGTGTAGCGTGTACCGATGAGGCAAATTTTTGAGATATTCTTTGCTTTGCATTCGTCAGCAACTGCATCGAAGATATTATTGACAGTAAGGATGGATGTGGGGTCAAAATTTCGCAGTGCATAATGAATTGTGTTGCTGGCAATAGCAAAGAAATCAACTCCGGCAGACTTAAGCAATTTGATTTCATTTAAAATGCGCCCTTCAATGAACTCCCAGTTGTTTTTTGTCTGTGCGGTAATGATTGGCTGAAAATCTAAGCTTGAGATCAGCAAATTGGCAGAAGCTTGTCCTCCTAAAATATGATTCGTTTCTCGATTGATTTTTTCGTAGTAGTGACTGGTTGAGGCCCAACTGAGGCCGCCAATCAGACCAATAGTTTTACTTGTGGCTAGAGCTTGATCGGAGTTAGCTGACTCGGCGTTCCTTGTCACAGAAAAATGCTTATTTACCTGAAGTAAACTCTGCTTTTTCCGCTCCGCGCGCCTTGATTCAGCTAATTCCGAACAACCTCTATTCAACATATTCAATCCTGTCACTTTCTGACTTTCAGTCATAAGATGTTGGGAAGATTCCCTCTGCAAAATGATGTGACCGATCTTACTAGAGCCCGATCTTCGGCGGCAGTTTGTGCTAATTTGATGCACATCGCAATCGCATTTAGACAAGTCCCTGCAAGATCATGCAAAAGTTTGATAATTTAATCAATAATTTAGGAAGGTTGTAGGTCTAGAAAATCCATGGACGCCATTTAGGCCTTCGTGGTAAAGATGAGGGCTTAAATACTGAAAAGGTAAATTTGATTGTGACAGTTCCGATCGACTCACAAATGTACGAATTACAGGTTCCAACTTTGTCGTTGCCTAGACATGTAGGCATCATCATGGATGGCAATGGTCGATGGGCAAAAAAGCGAAATCGACCTCGGGTTTTTGGGCACAAAAACGGCGTCGATGCTGTGCGTCAGGTGGTAAAGTCCAGTGGAGAATGGGGCATTCCAGCTTTGACTCTATATGCGTTTAGTGATGAGAATTGGCAACGCCCGCGGGACGAAGTCGGCGTGATCATGAGTCTGCTTGAATCTTATATTCTTAAAGAAAAGGAAGAGCTCAATCGCAATAATGTGAGGTTGAGAGTTATCGGAGAGTTGGATCGACTCAATCCTCGAATCCGTGAGATTTTGACTGATGCGGTATCTGATTTGTCCAGTAATACAGGATTGATTCTAACTCTTGCCCTGAGCTACGGAGGGCGTAGTGAGATTACTCGTGCGGTTAGAATGATTGCAAAGCGGATTGAAGATGGAAATCTGTCCTCAAAAGATATTACTAACCAACTTATTTCTGATCATTTAGATACGAGCGGCTTGCCGGACCCAGACCTCATCATTCGAACGAGTGGTGAACAAAGGCTTTCAAATTTTCTTTTATGGCAGTCAGCATATGCCGAGCTTTACTTTACTGACGTGTTGTGGCCCGATTTTAGCAAGGAAGAATTTTCGCGAGCTATCGTTTATTTTGGAACTCGAGAGCGTCGTTTTGGAAGAACCTCTGATCAACTGTCAAAGTCTCGAAATTTACAATCTGAAACAAGCACCGTCGAGTGCTGATCATGAAATGTTGAGATTAAAATGTTGAAGACTAGAATATTGACTGTCGTTATCTTGCTGCCCTTCTTGATGTGGTTACTGTTGTATGCGCCACATGAGGTCATGTTTGTCGCATTGGCAATATCGACCACAATTTCGGTTTTTGAGATGTCAATGATGCTTCAGCCAAGACTGGATGAATTGTTCCGAAACTTCGTGTTTGTGGATAACACTTCCGCAGTTCCTGAGCGAAAGAATGTCTATCATGCAGCATCTCGGCCAAAGCATTACGTTTACTTGGCAAGTTTTTGTTCTATAGTCATGACGACGATCTTTGCAATGTCTGTATATTCAGATCTAGTTGCCGGTCGTGGCACCATTGTATTGGGACTCATGCTGGCGTTGCTTGCAGCCGTTTTTGCAACCAGGGGAATTGAGGCCGAAATGGCCCGAGTCCTAGGATTCGTATTGACACTTGTTTACGCTGGGTTTCCTTGGCTGGTTATATGGGATTTGTATATTCAAGAGCCAGCCTCTCGGCAGGTGCTTCTTGTTCTCATCGTCGTTTGGTGCGGTGATACAGGCGGCTATTTTGGTGGCAGATTTTGGGGCAAACATAAGTTGGCGCCCAACAAGAGCCCCAAGAAAACCTGGGAAGGAGCTATTACGGGTCTCTCGGCAAGTATTGCTGGTGCGATCGCTTTTCACCTTTTCTATTACGTAGAATTGGCCGGTGGAGTTGTCACTGCCGTACTAGCAGGTTTATTCGGGGGAATTACCGGACAAATGGGAGACCTAGTGGAGTCTGTTTTCAAAAGGTTTACTAGGGTCAAAGACAGTGGCGCCATTTTGCCTGGGCACGGTGGTCTACTTGATCGCATTGATGGTGTTCTTTTTGCCGCGCCGGTGATTTGGTTCATTTTATATTGGGCAAAGGTGTTTAACTAAATTTGATCAGATGATATCGTTGAAAGACTTTTGGATGTCCTAATTTAAGAATTTTTTGTGCCTGAATCAATTTTCCGGGGGATGAAAAATGTCTGACTTCTTTTCACATCCCATCATTGCGATGGTTTTGATGCTAGGAGGCTTGGTTGCCTTTCATGAATTGGGTCATTTTCTGGTAGGTCGTTGGTGCGGAGTAGCAATTGAAACTTTCAGCATTGGTTTTGGCGGTACGATTTTTTCAAAAAAAATAGGGCAAACAACCTATCAGCTGAGTTGGATTCCATTAGGTGGTTATGTCAAATTTTACGGTGCAACTCGAAATGAAGATACCCCTCAAGATTTGAAAGGGATTCCTTACTTTAACGCATCTATTTTAAAGAGATGCCTTATTGTTGCGGCAGGTCCTGCCGCAAATTTTTTGTTGGCTTTTGTGATATTTTGGGCACTCATATTAAAGGGTTTAGAGCTTCCGCCTGCACAGGTTGGAGACGTGATCGAGGGGAGCAGAGCTCAACAAGCAGGAATTTTGCCATTCGATAAATTTGTGACAATTAACGGCAAGAAAATAACTTCCTGGGCGGATATCGAACGAAACATTTCTAAGAATCCTGAAAAAGATTTGGTTGTCGAAGTAGAAAGAGAATCTAAAATTGTTTCTTTGAATTTACGTCCAGAGTCGGTGACCGGTTTAAGTTTGTTTGGTTCACGGGCGCAAATAGGTCGTGCAGGGGTGGCACTTGCTTTTCCAAGTGCAGTGATCTCAGTCTCGGATCCTAATAGTATTGCTGCATTGAGTGGCCTGTCGACAGGTGATCGAATGATCTCTTATAAAAATGATGCCGGTGCAGACGTTAAAGTTTCTGGGCTTCATGATTTTTTGAAGTTATTGAAGACCTGGAAAACTAAGGAATTGCCACAAGTCATTGTCTCGGTTGATACCATTGAATTGGCATTGGGATCGGATGGGGAGATAAAGGAAAATATAAAAGGTAGTCCACGTGAGCTGACTTTAAAGCCCAGCACTTGGCCAAATTTAGATGGTCGAACCGACCGAGCCTATGCTGAAGCTTTAGGTATTCTCGATAGCCACTTAACCGTCGCGGTGGTGAAAGAGATTGGAAAGGACCTGTTAAAATCGAACGATAGAATTGTAAGTTGGAATGGAAAAGAAGTTAAAACTATTTATCAACTGCAAGAGTCGATGACTGAAAATAAATCGGAAACTGCGCTTTTAAAGGTTAGTCGCAATGGCAGTATTTTTGAAATAACATTGCCGTTGAAGCCGCTGGAGATTCAAAGGGCAGAAGGTGCTGTTAAGGTTTTTGTCCTTGATGCTGCAATGCTTGGAATGTCCATGATGCCAGACCCTTTCATACTTCAAGATTCTAATCCCATCATTGCTGCCTATTTGGCTTTGCAGGAAGGGTCTAAACAAACGGCAATGATGATTGGGAGCTTGTGGGCGATCGTTAGTGGTCAAATGCCACTTAAAGCATTGGGAGGTCCAATTCTCATTGCAAAAGTTGCGAGTGAGTCTGCTAAAGCCGGACTATTGGCATTTTTGATTACCATGGCATTGATATCCATAAATTTGGCTCTAGTTAATTTGTTTCCAATCCCGGTTCTAGATGGTGGGCAATTGGTGATGCTTGGCGCTGAAAAATTAAAGGGCTCTCCCCTCACAGAACAAACGACGGAGAATTTTCAAAAGTTGGGCTTTGTTCTAGTCATGTGTTTAGTGGTACTTGCAATGTACAACGACTTGAGCCGATTTTGGTCCTCAATGATTGGATCTATAACCGGAGTATCAAAATGAGTTGGATATTGGCAGTAGATACCTCGCTGCAGGGCGTGTCAATGGCGTTAACTCCACTCACTGGTGAACATAAAGGATCCTTAAAATCCTACGAGTATTTTTTTGAATTAAGTCATTCAGCACAAGAATTGCCTGTTATATTCGATCGCGCCTGCGAGGCACTCAAGATAGATTTGAAAGACATCAAGGCCATTTCGCTGACCATTGGCCCAGGTACATTCACGGGACTGAGAATTGGATTTAGCTATGTTTTAGGATTAGCAAAGGGATTGGATGGAATTTGCCCAGAAGAAACATTGTGGCGGGGCTATTCGTCTTTGAAGATTCTGGCTCGCAAATATTCTGATGAATCAAAGAGGACTATTGTGTATTTACCCTCTACTCGAACCACAGGATATTTTGCATTCTATGATCCTCAGAATCATTCAGACATTGAAGCATCTTTAGATCTAACAAAAAAAGACCAACGCGATACAGTCATAGGGCTTAAGCCAGAGAAATGTTTTTTGATTGGATCTTGGGACCATTTAATATCATCTGATCTAGGCGTATCTGCTTTGTCTGTGGATCACGTTTTGTGCAATAGACAAATTCTTGAATTTATGTGCGCTGATAGTGTGAACCAATGGCCAAGCGGGTTTTCAGCTTCGATTCCTACATTGAATTATTTGAAGAAGAGCAGTGTAGAAGAAGCCGAGGATTCTCGTGCATCTTATGTTTAGGCCCTATGAATGTTTTTAAGGTGTATTTCTTTGTTCGTTTAGATATTTTTTGGACAGGAGAAAGTTTTTATGACTTCGTTAGGAAAGACAGAGACTGGAAAGAGACGGCTCGGAGGAGCTGTTTATATTCTTCCCAATTTGATTACCACAGGAAATCTATTTTTCGGCTTTTTTTCCATGGTGCGAAGCTTGCATGGGCACTTCGGATGGGCTGCGGGAGCGATCTTCTTGGCCGCTATTTTTGACGTTTTGGACGGGCGCGTCGCAAGACTGACAAAAGGCACTAGCGAGTTTGGCGTTCAGTATGATTCTTTGTGTGACGTCGTTTCGTTTGGTGTGGCACCTGCCTTTTTGATGTACCAGTACGGGCTTGGTGAGATGGGGCGAGTCGGATGGGTCGTATGTTTTTTGTTTATGGCCTGCGGGGCATTGAGATTAGCTCGGTTTAATGTGCTAAGTGCGATTGGAAAAGCATCGGGAGATTTTACAGGATTGCCGATTCCAATGGCTGCAATTGCAATGGCCAGCTTTATAGCATTGATGGTTGAATTGGATTTACGTCTGAAAACCGCGGAGATTGCAATTGTCGATTGGTTGGGCTTTTTGATGAACAGGGGCTTTCGAGTTAATTTTATCTTGATTTTTGGCACTCTGCTGGCTCTTTTGATGGTTAGCAACATTATTTTCAAAAGTCATAAAGCTCTGAAATTTAGAGCTATTCGTCCATTCCAATTGCTGGTTTTGTTGGTCATGTTGGTTAGCCTTGTAGCTTGGGAGCCTGAAGTTGTGGGTTTCGGTCTTATATTTTTGTATGTGTTGAGTGGGCCGATTTCCTGGATTTTTGGATGGACTAAATTAACTGACGACGGTGAGATATTTGATGAAAGCCATGAAGATGATGATTAAATTGTGATTCCATTGAAAGCCCGGCATAAGTTAGAGTGCGGGCTGTTTGGAAATTTGAACGAAGACGTGAAGGAGTTGTTTTATGACTGGGACCATAAAAATTGCGGTTGTTGGGGCAACCGGCGCAGTAGGAAGAGAAATGCTTGCAGAGCTAGAAGACTGCAAGATCGAAAATATTGAATTGAGCTTGTTTGCTTCTCCTAGGTCGGCTGGAGAAATGTTGACATTTCGCAATAAGAGTTATGAAGTTAAAGTTTTTAGCCTAGAAGCTCTGAAAGGCGTTACGTACTGTTTGATGAGTGCTGGTGGAGCTTTTTCCAAACAGCATTCTCAAGCGATTGCAGATCAAGGTACGACCGTTATAGACAATAGCTCCGCTTGGCGCATGAATCCAAATGTTCCTTTGGTAGTTCCTGAAGTCAACGCTGATGCGCTTAAGAATTGGAAGAACGGAATTATTGCAAATCCAAATTGCTCGACAATTCAAATGGTCGTTCCTTTGAAGGCCCTTCATCAGAAATTTGGAATTGAATCAGTTCATGTTTCAACTTATCAGTCTGTCTCGGGGACAGGGCAAAAGGGAATCAAAGAGCTGTCCGGCCAAGTTGAGGGGCACTTCAAATATGCGGATCTAACTCCCACTGTGTATGCGCAGCCTATCGCATTTAATGTGCTTCCTGCAATCGACGTGCTGGATAAAAATGGGCACTGTTTTGAAGAAGAGAAAATGATTCGAGAAACGCGCAAAATCATGTCACTTCCAAATCTAGAAGTATTTGCAACTACTGCTAGAGTTCCGACCTTTCATTGTCACTCAGAATCAGTTGCAGTCAGATTGAACCAACCCGTCACCCGCAACCAAGCCATTGAAGCTTTGGAAAGTCAATCAGGTTTAGTGATCTCAAAAGAGGATTCACATGCGAGTTTTCCAACTCCTCGAACCGTGGTCGGAAAATCTGAAATCTTTGTATCGCGTGTGCGAACACCGATTGATCATGAAAAATCAAACTGGGTGCAATTTTGGGTTGTTGCTGACAATTTGCGAAAAGGTGCCGCAACCAATGCAGTGCAAATTGCTGAGCTCTTGGCGCTATAAAGTTTAGAGTTTGCTTGATGAGATGTGATCCGATAATGTTTTCTGATTGAGACAGTGCTTAAAGACTGGGTTTATGATCATTATTTTGAAGGCTTACCTTTGTCGCTGTGGATGGCCGCGGCGCTGAATATGCCTTTTCCAGCAATATGAGATATCATAGTTATATGTGTTCGATGCATTCGTCATTCTTCTGAATTATGACTGCATTTTAAAGTCTTTTTTGCGTCGTTGATCCATGAATTCCGTGTTCTGGGAGGCTCATTCTATGAATCTGAAAAATCATTTTTGGTTATTGCGTACTGTTTTAATGATATTGATTTTGTGTCCAGGTCTGAGTCGAGCACAGGATGGTGAGTCTGCAAATGATGGCAACGACGAAGTCGAAGATGTAACGTTGGATGGCGCTTTAGGTGGTGCATCGTCGAGCAAATCTGAACCGGTAGGGGAGGCTGAATCTGCTCCAACACCCGTTGTGAATCCTACAACATCTCAATCGTCTACCTCGACTTCGGAATCTGCTGAGGTCGATGAGCAAGAAGAAGATTCGTCTGATCAGGAAGATACCGCTGAGTCTGATCAAGAGGAACAAGAAAATGAAGAAAAAACTGATGTCGTTGAACAGGCTCCTTCTACAGAGACTCCGGCACAAGAAATTGCGCAAAGTGAAGAGGCAGATGATGTCGACCTGGTCAAATCTGGGTATAAGCAGCGCATGTTTGGTAGTAAGAAAATTCAACTTGGTTTAAATAAGCCTACTTTTACAGAGAAGGGAACTTTGCTGGAAAAGTTATACGGAAAACCAAGAGAGTATTTTTCATTTGGAGTTGATTGGTTTCCGTTTGATGGGTGGGTTAGCCCTGGAATCAGTGGTAAAATTGGTGGCTTTTCCTGGACAGGAAAAGCAGCAAAAGCTGCTGATAGGTCCCAGCCGATTTCGGAGTCAAATCTAACTGTGGACGAGAATTCCAAGGCTGTTTTACTTTTTGTGCCTCTACAGTTAGCGGCAAAAGTGCAAATGACTCCATTTAAAAAGAAATGGCTTATATTTGATGCCTGGTTTGGATATGAATATGGCTGGTGGCAAGAAACCAGGCCAGAAGATTCTGATTCTGCATCTGGAGCAACGACCGCAGCATTACTAGCAGATGCAGAAACTGAACAAAAACCGGTTTTGACAAGCAAGGGTGTCAACAATGCACTGATCTTCGGTGGATCTGCACACATATTGATTAGCTGGCTGGATGAAAAGAGCAGTCGATCTATGCGCGAAACTATGGGATTGTCTTCTATTTATTTGACACCCTTTTTTGAGTCAGTTAAGTCTACAAAAACTGGTGGATATACTTTCGGGCGTAATCTTTTTGGATTGGGTTTTACATTTGAATCAGTCTATTGATAAAGATGATCGAGCAACTCATCCTAAGAGAAGAATTAAATTAATATTGTCCTATTCTGGTGCCGGTTTTTTTGGGTGGCAAAGTCAATCTGCAGGAACCGGAATTCAAGATTTGCTGGAAAAATGCCTCTTCACGATACTTCGAGAAAAAATTAGAGTTACGGCAGCTAGCCGAACAGACACAGGAGTGCATGCAGATTATCAGGTTGTATGCTTTTCCACTGTTAGCTCATTAGCGGAATTTAAGATCTTGCGTGCTCTAAATGCACTTCTGCCCTCGACTGTTCGAGTGCGAGATGCTTCATTGTTGAGTGAATTCACGTCGTCCACGAACGAGAAGAAAGTCGTTGAGTTTCATCCCATATTTTCTGCAAAAAGTAAGTTGTACGTGTACCGAATTTGGAGGGCTGTTGGGGAGCATCAGCAAATCATGCCGTATGTTTGGCATATGACAAGGCCGCTCGATGTGAGCAGTCTTTTGACTGCGACGGAGCAGTTTGTGGGAGTACATGATTTCACCTCGTTCTGTGCAGCGGACAGTAGCGCAAAGACAAAGACTAGAAACGTGATTGGCATTCATATCAGGGAGTCAGGCCCACTCCTGGAGATATGGTTTCATGGAGAGGGATTTCTTAAGCAAATGGTTAGGAATATCGTAGGTACTTTAGTTGCTGTTGGTACTGGTAAACTGGACGTTAAATCTATTCCAGAGATATTTTTAAAATTTGATCGAAGGGCAGCTCCAGCGACAGCGCCAGCGCAAGGATTAACTTTGGCATATATATTTTATGAAAAACCTGGTTCCATAGAAGATTTAGTAAAAAATTCAAATTGTATGTATACTGTCCCTTTATGGGGTAGCTGGTACGACTTTTAGTAGGTAACAAAGAGGTTGAAGTTGATGAATCAAGCGCCATTTTTTTTACTGCTTTTGAGTTACATGCTTCACGTCACTAGTTGTAAGACGGCTCAGCCGAATAAGGCGCGCCAACCTTCCAATGATATTACGTCAAAAGATGATACTAGTCCCGATTTGTTGGACGACAGTGGTCCCATGGTAACACCGCTCGTTTGGTCACCCGAAGAGCGAAAAGCCAATGCAACATTCCAATATTTTTTGGCGCAAAAAATGATTGTCGCTGGGGATGTTAAGGGTGCATTGCCATGGCTTGAATCCGCTTATAACCTTGATCCAAATTCTTACATAGGATCGCAATTAGTTGAAGCTAGGCTCGTTACGGGAGCCGTAGATGAAGCAGAAACCGAGAGCCATCGAATGACGCTTCTTTATCCGAAAGACGAAAAATTGCGCGTTCAGTATGCTCAAGTCTTGATCTTTAAGAATGATTTAAAGGAAGCTGAGATTCAATTTAAGAAGGCCATTGAATTGGACCCCAAGTACGAAGATCCCTATTTGCTTCTGTCTCGGCTCTATATGACATTGAAAAAGCCAGCGGAAGCAATTTCAACTGTTCAGAATTTAGTAAAAATATTGCCAGGGTCAGCTCGTGGGTGGCCTCTTTTGGCTCGCTTGTTAGTGTCGCAGCGGCGATTTAAGGATGCTTTGGAGCCAGCAAAAAAAAGCTGGCAGATCAGTCAAGGTCAACCAGAATCAGCCTTTGTTTATGGCTTGACGTTGGACTTAAATGGACGATCGAAGGAAGCTGTGGCTTTGTATGAGCAAATTTATAAATTGAATCCCGCCAATCAAGACTTGGTTCAGAGAATGGTTTCTTTGTATCAAGACATGGGTAACATGGAGGAAGCGTTATCTTTAGTTGACGAGATGATTTCAAAAACGAAAGAAAGTCATCCCAGTCTGATCATGCAAAGAGCAATTATTCTCTCTGAGTTGAATCGCAACGACGAGGCGTCTAAGGATTTAGATGCGCTTTATAAAAAGCATCCTGACTCTGATCGAATTCAATTTATGTCTGCCGTAGCTCTTGAAAAGATAGGCAAACTTGACGAGGCACTTGTGAGGTATGAAGGTATTGCAGAGGAAAGTTCTGTAAAGCTTCCATCTGAGTATCGAAAAGTATTGATTTTGAAGCAGCAAAATAAGAACCAGGAAAGTGTCGATCTTGCGAAAAGTTTGACTAAAAGGACAGATGCGGATTCCGTAACATGGCAAATACTCATAGAACTGATTGCGGATTTGAAGCGGTATGATGAAGCGCGTGAAATTGCAGCCACTGCCGTTAACTTGTTTCCAGAAAAGACCCATTTAATGTTCTTAAAAGGTGTTTATGAAGAGAGAGCTGGTCGGATGGTCGAAGCAGAAGAATCGATGAGAAAAGTTGTTGCTCAAAATGGAAAACATGCAGCCGCTCTGAATTTTTTAGGATACATGCTAGCGGAACAAAATAGAAATCTTGATGAAGCTGAAAAATTGATTCAAAGAGCTTTGGCTGTGAAGCCGGGAGATGGGTCATATTTAGATTCTTTGGGGTGGGTTTATTATCAAAAGAAAGAATACAAGAAAGCTTTAGAGGTCCTGTTAAAGGCAAAAGAATCGTCGCCAAAAGAAGGTGTTATATTTGAGCATATAGGTGATTGTCACCTTCAACTTAGGGATCCACTTTCGGCAGTGCAGAATTTTGAAATGGCCTTAACTCTGGATCTTGAGGAGCGAGACAAAGTCAGAATTCAATTAAAATTGGATCAAGCAAGGCGACAATTGAAGTGATTCGCTTTATTTGCAAAATCAAGCAATTTCAAATAGATAGTGAGCGGACTATTGCCTTTGGAATTGTCGCTATTGTGTTTTTATTCGCATCTTGTCAAACAATGCAACATCGACCAAGTGGCGAGCCAATAGGTCAATCCCTGCCTATTGTGATTCAACCGATTTTTTCCGAATGTGTTCCAAATGATGGCGCGGCTCAATTTTACGGAAATTTTGATGGGAAAATAATAAGCAGCTTAGATTTAGTTTGGAACACGCCTGCGAAGGACCATTGGGACCTGCAGCTGAATACTCCCGCCGGCGATTCTCGATTAGAGCTTCAACGAAGAGGCACCTCCATTGGAATTCAGGGAGACATCACACCGGCTATGAGAATCAATGAAAGTGGAAT
Source organism: Pseudomonadota bacterium (assembly GCA_026390495.1). Lineage (GTDB taxonomy): Bacteria > Bdellovibrionota_B > Oligoflexia > Oligoflexales > RGVZ01 > CAMDKS01. Next base: position 12,644 of record JAPLFV010000184.1, read on the forward strand.
ATTAAATATTGAGGGTTATGATTTACCAATTTTTGCGGATGAGCTTCCTTGTATATTGGCAGGGCAATGGCCACATACCTGGACTAAGATACTTTTTCGACCAGCCCGCTCAAAGAAGTCATCCACTTTAAAGTTTTACGGATTTGATAAATTTAGAGACATTCATTTGGATATTGATCTTACAGATATAAAAGTCATTAAATCTTGTACAAAGTTTGAATGGGGTGGATTTTGGGGCTTTTTCAAGAAGTCAGCTCAAGTTTGTGTTAAGAAGGGGCAAGGTCAATATTCGGTGGATATTGTTGCTTTTGACGTTTATCAGGTAAAATGGTGGACAGATGTGTTTTAACTGATAGGTGGCAGATAGATTTATGCAAATCATAGAAATTTTGAAAAAACGCAATTTAATTTCCAACAGCCTGATTAAGAGTATTGTTGGATTCATGGCAAAATGGGACGTCGATGCCTATAGAGCTGTAGTGGAAACGCATATCATAGAAGAATCGAGATTGGCCGATATCTTGTCAGATGAGTTTAAGTTGACGAGGGTCGCTAGACTTAGAAGTCGTCCGGTCGATTTAAAAGCTTTGGAATTTTTGTCGTATGCTTCAGCGGTAGCTACTGATATTTTACCGTACGCGATCGATCAAGATGGACGACTTCAAGTCGCAATTGCTGACCCAAGTCGATCAGAGTGCATCAAGAAACTGGAGGAGCGATACGGGCGTCCCCTAGTATTGCATGTAGCTGAGCGCAGTGAGATTCAGTCGAGTATTCAACGACACTATCCTTTATCTATGCAGCTTCCTAACACAATATCCAGCTCGATGGAGAATGGGTGCGATTCGACAACGTGAGAGGTTTACCCATGAAAATAAAAAAGACTATCGCACTCACAGGTGGTGGTACAGCTGGGCACGTGATGCCAAATTTGGCATTGGCTCCTGACTTGGCCAAGGCAGGTTTTGAGGTGATCTATATTGGTTCTGATGGTGTAGAACGTTCTCTAGTCGAAAAGGCCGGGATCAAATTTTTTAGAGTTAGTTCAGGGAAGCTCAGGAGATATTTTTCTTGGGAAAATCTAAAAGATATTTTTAAAGTCCTGTTGGGTTTTTTTCAAGCCATTGCCTTGATATCTCGCCTTCGACCCGATGCTGTTTTCAGCAAAGGAGGGTTCGTTGCCGTACCGGTTTGTTTGGCAGCTAAAGTTTTGGGTATTCCAGTTGTTAGTCATGAGTCTGACTATAGTCCTGGTCTTGCAAATAGAATCATAGCTAAATTTGCTCGCAAATTATTGTATTCCTTTCCAGAAACAAAGAATTTTTTACCTGAGTCGAAGTCGGAAAGAGTAGATACCCCAATCAGAGCTGAATTGCTTAAAGGTGATCGCAATCGAGGATTGTCCCTTTGCGGTTTTTCCAGTTCATTGCCAGTGCTGCTTTTTATGGGTGGAAGTCAAGGTGCTCAAAGACTTAATGATGCCTTATTTGAGTTGTTGCCTGAGATTGTTGATCAATTTCAGATTGTCCATTTGAGTGGAAAGGGAAAATCTATTCCTTTTACGCATCGACATTATAAGTCATTTGAGTTTTTGGGAAATGAACTTCCAGATGTTTTTGCGGCAACGGATTTTGTGGTTTGTAGAGCCGGCGCCAATAGTATTTTTGAAATGTTGGCTTTGAAAATTCCGATGCTTTTGATTCCCTTGGAGATTGGAAGTCGAGGTGATCAGATCTTAAATGCTAAGAGCTTTGAATCTCGAGGATGGGCCTTAACTCTATCGGAGTTAAAATTGTCAAAAGAAAGTTTGCGCGATTCCATTGCATTGCTTGTAAGTAAAGCAGATGAAATTAAACAGGCACAGAAGTCGGTGGGTGTTGCCAGCGGTAATTCAAAAATTGTAGAAATTATTGCAAATTCAATTGGTGTTTGATCGATTGTGCTATAGATAGTCCGCTTCAATTTCAACGGGCCCAAGGATTCTTGTTTGACACGCCAGGCGCTCATCTGGGTCGGCTCTCATGGCCTGCAAAAAATCCTTTTCTATTTTTGTCGGTTCAGACAGATTCTCTGCACCTCGAATAACTCTGATACAACAAATTCCACAGTCACCTTCTCGACAACTAAACTCGATAGGAGTCTTGTGCTTGGCGCATAATCCCTGAAAGGCAATGCCATTTCTAACGGAGAAGTCCAAAACTTGTGTAGGGGACTTGATCTTGACTGAAATGTGATTCGACTGAGAGTTGTCATTGACGGACATGTGATCAAATACCTAGGCTGAGTTTTCCTATCACACTGTGCGTCCGACCAGTATCTATCTTTCGGTACTCCAGTGTCGCTGTCGAATAAAGAGGTAACATTAATAATTGAAGTCCAAAAGCAGTATTTTTAGACATATATTTGCTGGAGTAATCTTGGTCGGAATCTAAAACTAAAGCGGTTGCACTTTCACCGCTGGTTCGAACCATGAGATCATTCTTGTTAACTCCCTGTGTGGCGTAGACATTGAAGAATCTGAAGAAGCCATAGCTAATTGTTCCTTCAAGTCCTAGAGATTGAAATTCTGTAGAAGGTAACCCCATTAGCCGCGAATATTTTCCTCGCATGGAAATGGCAGGCAGTGCAAAACTTTCAAAAACCGTCCACTGCATATAGCTAGCGACGCTGGAGGCGCTTGTTGCTGGCATTTTGGCAAAGGACGCTCCGAAGTCAATTGGTATAGATAGACCCTTATGTATAAATAGTCTAGGGACCAGATAGGTATCATTGAAACTGTTATTGCCTCTCTTATCAAACTGATCTCTTTCTTGAAATTGTTCAGCGATTAATTGTCGATGCTCGGGGCTTTGGTGAAAGCCTGTGCCGACGCCAATTCCAAGACCCAAACTTCCATGTGAGCCCGCCCCTTCAAGAGGTGAATAGTGATTTGAACTCTCAATAAATGATTTAAAGTCTGCCAGTTCTGCTCCTTCTTGTTCAGAGGATAGGACTATGCCTGATTGAAATTGAACGTAGGCAGTTAAAACAGTATATAGTATTTTAGATTTCATTCTTTCAGTCACCTCGGATCGTTCCAGGGAATCATATTGAGAAAAATATATTTCATAGACCATTATGACAGCTTCAGTTCCAACGTTCTAGATTGGCTCTGGCGCGGCGGTATTGATCCAGCACAAATTGATCGAATCTTTTTTGATGATTTGGAAAGAATGAGGAATTTAGTCTTTGATAATAGCGCTATCGTTTTTGGACCCGGGCCCCACGCGCCCGCTGACGTTCCGACGAGCTGCCAATTGGCAACCGCTGCATTAGGCAAAGTGCCGCTGTTTGGACTTTGCCTTGGACACCAAATCTTAGGTTACATTACAGGTGCCTCGATAAAACAAAGGCACGAGCCATGGCATGGAACAACAGAAGAATTGCTCTATGACAGCGAATCTGAAATGTTTAAGGATCTCTCAGGGCCACTTCGTGTAGCCATTTATAATTCTTTAGTCGTTGAGTTTCCCCAGATACCACGTCCCTGGAACATTGTTGCTCGAAATTCAATTGGAGACGTCATGGCAATGACATACGACACAGATTTATCGGATGGCGCTGCGGCTTGGGGAGTACAGTTTCATCCAGAAAGTTTTTTAACGCAGTCGGGACAGACCATTCTGAAAAATTGGATAAACACATTTTTCTGAAGTAATCGCCCGGTCCATTTAAAAAAATTATTCAAAGTAATTTCTACAGGTTTATTTGCGGGGAGATTTATGCAATTCCGACCGCACCTTTGTCGATACCTTCGTAGGCAACGACTTTAACGATGTCGTTAGTTTTTTCTTCACGTTTAATCACATTCGCAAGTTCTGTTGCAATAGCTTCGACTGACGTTTCTGAGGCAACAAAGAAAACTCGATTGGCTGGAAGGGTTGCTTCGTATTGCCCCAATGTTCCTGCGTAGGCCAGTGTAATCGGCTCGTCATTAGAACCACAATATCCTGACTTTGCAGAGCCGCTTTTGATTTGAGATAGCGACGCTATATGAACATTGGATTTGAAAATTTCACGAGCAATATAATGCTCTAAATCAGGTCTGCGTTCCTCGCCAACATAAACTTCAATTCGACTGCGATGTCCATGAAACAACCTTTGGCAAAGTCCATTGTGCCCCTGAATCCCATGGGTATATTTATAACTTGCTTCAGTCGTGGCAATTTGCTCATCGCGAAGCTTGACCGCTAGAGCTAAAACAGTTGAAGGAAGGCGATGTCTGAGGATTCGGCAAAACTCAGCTTCAATGACGCCAGTTTTGAGTGCTACTGCATGAACAGGAAACACGGATCCTTTAGGGCAAAAGTATTCCCATTTTGACTCTTTCGATTCGCCTCGAGCTTTTGATTTTAGAATCCATTTTTCCCCTGATTCCCATTCGCTGTATTGAACGCTCTGAGATTGGACGGGGATAATGAGGCTATGGTCGAGCGTACTTGCTAAGGTTTGCTTGATGAGGCTCTTCAAAGGGCTGAAATCAAAAACAAATCCATTTTCATCCAGTATGCCAGTGAGCCAAACATCCACATACCAAGACTGGCCCATGATTCCTTGACTAGGGTCAAAAATGGCACAGTCGATTTTTCCGACATCCCTGACAAATAGGGTGCTGGAGTTAGGCGTAGCTTCTGAGCTCGTTACAGTCGCATCTTCGATGGGGATTTGAAGGTCGGTCATTGAATATTACCTATAAAGTTGGCTGGCTCTTTTACCACGACGGGATCAAATATCAATATGAATGAATAGAAACTTTAGAATTTTAATTTTTTTTAATGTCGAGACCTTTGAGTTTGGTCCTTGAGTTGATAAGAAACTGCCTTTTTGATAGGGTTTGAGACCCAATAATAGTCAAAAAAGGAAGCGTCCATGCCCTACTTAGACCAGGTTCGAGTCCGTATTGCGCCTTCGCCGACCGGTGATCCCCACGTAGGAACAGCATACGTTGCCCTCTTCAATTATATTTTTGCTAGAAAACATGGCGGAAAATTTCTTCTACGCATTGAAGACACCGACCAAGTCAGGGCTAAAGCCTCTTCTGAGGAGATGATTATTAGGAGTTTAAAGTGGTTGGGTCTAAATTGGGACGAGGGCCCTGATATTGGTGGAGATTTTGGTCCTTATCGCCAGTCTGAAAGAACGGCTATATATAAAAAACATGCCGATTTGTTGGTAGAGCAGGGAAAGGCCTATCCTTGTTTTTGCACAGCCCAAAGGTTGGATGAGGTTAGGGCAGTGCAGAAGGCTGAAGGGCGAAGCATATTAGGATATGATCGTCATTGCCGCGATCTTACGAAAGATGACGTTAAGCAAAAGAAAGAGTCTGGAATCCCTTATGTGATTCGACTTAAAATGAAGTTGGACGGAATGCTTGGCTTTTTCGACGAGTTGCGCGGGCAGGTCGAATTTGAAGCCCACCGCATGGATGATCAGGTTTTGCTAAAATCAGATGGTTATCCGACCTATCACTTGGCAAATGTTGTGGATGATCATTTGATGAAAATTTCGCATGTTATTCGTGCCGAAGAATGGATTTCGTCCACGCCTAAACATACTGCACTTTACGAAGCCTTTGGTTGGGAACAACCAAAGTTTGCGCACTTGCCGCTACTTAGAAATGCTGATCGCTCCAAAATTTCAAAGCGCAAAAATCCAGTAGCACTTACTTATTATCAGCGTGCAGGTTTTTTACCGTCCGCACTCCTGAATTTTCTGGCCAATATGGGTTGGTCCTATGGAAATGATATCGAAGTTTACAGCCTTCAAGCGATGCAAGAAAAGTTTGAATTGAAAGATATTAATTTAGGTGGACCAGTTTTCGATATCGTTAAACTGACTTGGATGAATCAACTTTATATGCACCAAATGACTGAAGATGAATTCGTAACACACCTACGTGGTAATATTTTCACGGACAGTTATTTGAGATCATTGAAGCCTTTAGTGCTGGAGCGAATGAATCGATTTGAGCAATTTGTTGACAATAATAGTTTCTTTTTTAACGGAGCGCTGGATTACAAAGGCGTTGAAATTGTGCCAAAAGGTAAGACATCAAGCGATGTTGTCGCTATGCTAGATGGATTGCTTGAAAAGCTTGATGATCTTTATGAGTGGAATCACGATTCCATAAAAATAACTGTGGATACTTATAAGGATGCAATCGGCTGGAAAGCGAAAGATGTTTTTATGACTCTTAGGCTAATTGCCACCGGTCGAAAAGATTCGCCTCCGTTGTTTGAATCACTAGAAATCGTTGGGCGGGAAATGGTGCGGTTTAGAATTCGCGACTGTATGCAATTTTTGAAAAGTACACCGTGAAAATAGTCTTGATAACAGGCGCGTCGTCCGGAATTGGCTACGCGTTGGCTCGTGAGTATATCCGTCGCGGAGATTCAGTCGCGTTGTGTGCCCGGCGCGTTGAGCGGCTGGATGAATTAAAACGTGAATTCACGGCTGGTGGACGTGTTTTATCGGATTCGGCTAAGACTCAAGAAATTCTGCCGATCAAATGTGACGTTACCTCTGTTCTTGATCTTCGGGAGGCAGTCAGACTGACTTTGGAGTCTTTTGGACGAATCGATGTCGTTGTTGCAAATGCAGGCTTTGGTGTTGTTGGTGATGTCGATACCTTGTCCATTGAAGACTTTCAAAGGCAGATGGATACAAATTTCTATGGTGTGGTGAGAACCTACCAAGAGACCATTGAAAGTCTACGCCAATCAAAGGGAGTCTTTTGTATCGTTGGCAGTGTAAACGGCTATGTTGCATTACCAAGTAATTCGCCGTACGCGGTTAGTAAATACGCTGTTCGAGCACTAGCTCAGTCTTTATATTTTGAGGCGAAGCCCTACGGTGTTGGCGTCACTCATATCGCTCCTGGGTTTGTTGCATCGGAGATTCGAAAAGTCGACAACCTCGGGCAGTTTAAGCACAATGCAAAAGATCGAATACCTACTTGGTTGCAAATGTCGGCGGAGCGTGCAGCGATGCAAATTGCCAACGCGATTAAGCGTCGTCGATTTGAAAAAATACTAACTGCCCATGGTTGCTTGATTGTTTGCTTGGCGCGGTTTTGCCCTGGACTTCTTAGGTTTTTGATTTTGAAGCTTTCTGTAAAGGGTCGATCCGCACCATCTCAAACCTAAAATTTATTCTTCAATTTCCAGCAACTGCCAACCTGTATTGCCACTTCCCAGTCGACTTCGCTACACTCTAGAAGTGTCGCCTCGCCTGGGTTGAACCCAACAAAATCACCAACAAGATGACTTGCTAGAGCCGATATTGTCGGGTTGTGTCCAATGATGGCAATTGTTTGACTTGAAAAACGTTCATGTTGCGGGTGGGTTGCTACTAGTTCAATCAATTCTGAAAAATGATTGGCCATATAAATGATATTGGAAAAAATCACTGTGTGATCCGACAAGTTCAGGTGCTCGTAAGTCTCAAATGTTCGTTTTGCGTCACTGCAAAAAACCATGCGAGGCGAAATTTCCCTTGCAGCGAGATCTTTACCAAGGCTTGAAATATCTGTCCGACCTTTAGTCGAGAGAGGGCGAGAAAAATCATCTTGTCCAGGAATCGCTTCCCCATGTCTGATAAGTAAAAGTCTCATGGGCTGAAAACGGTTTCCTTATGGTGAAAACACACCGATCAGGGAGGCTCTGTCTCTAATGGTCAACCGCTAAACCCAACGGCCTTTTCAACTGTTTATCTACTAGCAGCAAACACTTTTCTGTCGTTAGTTTGCACCAGTATGCTTTGTTAAAGACAGTACTAAAATATCCTGATCGGTGTATTCGAATGCTCAATAAAAAACTTTTGAAACTTCTAAGAATTGCAAACGATCTCTAAGGGGACACGAGGAGATTTGTCAAGGTTTAGGATCTCTTCGGCATCGATTGCATCATCAGCAAGAGAGTCTAAGTTCAATGGCTCCTGAGATGAGATCACGGAAACTTTTTTAGACAGATTGCGTATACCTGTCGTGTTGTGATTTTTTAGTCTTTCTTTGTGTCTGCGAAGTTGTGTCTCAACTTTCTCAGCAATAATGTCCAATTCGGCATACATATTTTCTCCACTGTGCTCTGCCTCTATGTTGTGACCGTCTGCAGTTATCATCGAAACATGTATCTTTTGCATTAAGCCATCAATAGAAAATGTCACGTGAGTGTGGACAGGTCGAGATGTGAATTTTTCGATCTTGTTCTGTAATTTTTCTTCTGCTAAATCAACGAGAGCTTGAGATGATGGCATTTGTTTGAAAGTAAATTGAATTTCTGAGCTCATAAAATTCCTCCCTATTGAACGATTTGAAGCCAACAACTGACCTCTTTTTAACTGTGACCCTTTTCAAGATAAGATTCAATATGAAAAGGTCAAGGATTCAGAGGAAAAATATATGTATTGGATAACTAAACATTAATTGTAGAGTATTATTCGGGGGATAACTTTTCATACAGAATTCAGTCGTATTGAGGGGAAATGATGTCTTACAAATTTCTAATGTTAGTCTTGATCTGTCGATATATTGTCTCATGCCAAAATTTTGGTAATGAACCCAAAGGGCCTGTTGAAGCGGGTTTGAAAAAAGAAAATCAACACATTCCTAAAACTGAAATAAATCAACAGTTGGCGTTGACTCATTTTTACAGAATTGAAAAAAAATCTAAAACGTCGATTTCGATCCACTTAAAGTCAGAGTCAGAGTTTATGTGCGAGTTGCGTTGTAGTGAGATAAAGCTCGTACAAGAAAAAGACCTTGAAACGATCCGTTACTCATTTACAAAAATAGCTAAGCCTAATAACGACCTTCCTGGATTTCGAGAAGAAAAATTGGTCTTTGAACCTTTTGGGTCTAATTCTGGTATACGAAGTATCCAGATTGACCACTTAGGGAATTTAAAACAATTTGTTAAAATCAGCGTCGATAAAGTGTTGATTGACGATCAAGTCTATATGGGTATTCAAGGTCGAATAAAGAGCGCGTCATCACTCGGTGCCCAGGGGTCGGGATATTTCATTCAATCAGGTGCTGGCAGCATGCCTTTGCATTTAAAAGATGCGGCGCTTCATGAACGCATGATGTCTATGAACTTAGGCTCTGGCAAACTTGTGTTTATCACAGGGACATTGATTCTTGAGGATGGTATCGAAACAAAACCAAAACACGTTTTAAACGTGGATTCAATTGAAGTTGTCATGGAGTAATCCCGAACATTGAATCACTTTTGTTTACGAGCTCGCGACAACAAGTACAAAATTTAGTTTGTCTTGCATCGAAAGGCAGAGCTTTTTGCAATTCTCTAAATTGTCGCAAATAAATCGTTCTTGCTCGCCAGAAATGTCTATTGCTAGCAAAACTTTCCGTCCCTTTCCAAATACGTCCATGCAGCTATCGATTAAAGCATGGAGCCGATAGGGTGTGTCCATTATGACCAAAGGGACTCTTAGACTGCTAAGGTCCTTTAGCTTTTTGACTCGGTCCACTTGCTCGCGAGGCAGAAAACCTGCAAAAAGATAGCCATGTGTTGCAAATGGACACGCACTCAACGCCGCACTGATTGAGCATGGTCCTGGGATAACTGTCACTTTGCTTTTGAGGGAATAAGCAATTTCGAGGACTGCTGAGCCAGGATCTTCGATTGTTGGGCATCCTTGATCGCTCATATAAGTAATGGTTTGATTCTTTTTAAGAGCATTTCTCACCTCGTCCAAAGTATCCTTCTGAGCGTGTTCATTAAATTTTAGGTACTCTCTATGTATGCCAGCAGTCTTCAAAACTTGTCTAGCAACGCGGTCTTCTTCAAAAATGACAATGTCGGAATTTTTGACCGCATCCAAACTTCTTTGAGGAATATCAAGATTGTTTCCAAGAGAGTTAGAGGCCATAATGAGGTGCCCTACTTGGATTGCCTTGGGCGTGGTTGAGTCAGGACTGTTAGATTGCTGATTTGATTGCATGTATAGGCTCACAAAATGGAATTTTAATAAAATTTGTTTTTAAAAAATATTGTTGGCACTGAAGCGGTCAATTTTGA
>JAPLFV010000197.1 GCA_026390495.1 Pseudomonadota bacterium
GTTCCTGTCACTTTTAACTCGAAACTTCCCCACACCGTCACATCGGGAGTCCATGAAAGGACTCCCGTCGTCGTATCAAACGAAGCTGTTCCGGTAAGAGATGTACAAGACGTTCCTGCAGTCACGGCACTATCGACAACTCGGTCATACACGCAAGAATACGTCATGCCGGTATCGTTGCCTGGAGTACCAGTAGTTACGTTGTTCCAATCAAGGTTTAGTGTGTTTCCTTGAGTCAAGGCATTTACTGGAAACACGCGGTCACTAAACGATGTGATTGAAAATGTTGATGACGCTGATGTTGACGGCGTCGAAGATGGACTCTCTGTAGTGGACGTTGTTCCTCCACCAGCTGTTTGAATCCTGTTAGATTTTGAAAATGCGTTGTTAGCACCCTCTTGCTGACAAGAAAATAGCAAGCTCAGCGATATGCATATACGCAATCGCTCATCGAACCATGATTTTAAATCACGAATCAACAAGGCAAAACCCTCTCTTTATAGGAAAGGTATCGGAATTTATGGGGATTTCTTGAAGAAGAGACAAAATATGGAATCATCGTAGTTCAACATTTGGCTAATGAATTTTGATGACTGACATTTTTCTCGTATTTTCAAATGTCACCAAATTTCACAAAATCTCACTCAATAAAAAGGATCAAAACAGCCTCACATCCCTTTCAACATCAGTCTCAGGATCTATAATTCGGCTGATTTGACAGCTCTCAGTAGACTGATAATTAGTCGCTACAAATTATCGATCTATTGAGAGGGTATTAGTGAATAATCGCTAAATATAGATACATATCCGGAAACGCGCTCCTAGATCGAAAAACCGCACTGATTTCGGGCCCACGACTAGTTGGTTAGACGACACTCACACAAGACTACATTACATCCACCAGTATTTATTTTACTTGGGACGACGATGACTCTCGAAAAGCATGGATGCGCTCTTCGTTTTTGTGATCAACTCCAGATTGTCGTGACTGGAAGTGCGAGGCTTGATCTGTATCGAAGAGGAAGTGATATCAGGAGGGTCGATTTATTCCCTACCTACTGCATCCATCTACCTTTGCAGAAACTGTGTCTGCTTTAAGAGTCACTTAAACTCAAAATCCCAGGCAGGAACGGCCTTAATCTCATAACCATCTTGGGTATATACCTGCTCGGCATCGTCGCAAGTAACGATATAGAGTTCCTTTACCCCAAGCTCGCTAGCTGCCGCAACTAAAGCTCTGATTTCGCGCTTTTGAGTTTCTTGATCGGTCATATTATAGCAGACTTGAATCAACTTTTTATTCTGCGACGAAGAATGAATGTAGAAATCGACTTCAAATTTGGAACGGGTTTGATAAGAAAAAAAGTCCAAGTTCGGTGTATAACCATGCCGACAAATTTCTATGAATACGTAGTTTTCTAAGAGTCTTCCCACATCCCGTGAGCCAGATTTTTTATGTGTAGAATAGAATCCATTGTCATATAAATAAATCTTTTTATCTGAGTTGACTCGTTCTCGAGCTTTAAATGAAAACTGATGAAGCAAAGTACAAAGATAGGCTCCTTCGGCCCAAGAAAGGTACTTGGAGACTGTTGCATGGCTCAGATGCTCATTGAGATTTCGAGATAAAGATCTGGCACTAACACGAGCTGACATATTTGTAAGGATGATGTGAAGTAAATTTTTCAGCTCTACGGAATTGCGAATTTTGTAACGCTGAACAAGGTCCTTAAGAATAATAGCGTCCCAAAGGGTTGGCAAAAAATCATGACCTTGACTACGTCCTGTTGCAACAGAGGGAAATCCTCCAGAATGCAGATAGTCATCAAAAGAGTGAGCACCACGCTCGCTCTGCTTTGTGGTCAAATATTCATTGTATGAGAAGGTCAATAGTTTAAACTCAAGATACCTACCAGTTAGTGAAGATGCCAATTCACTGCTCAATAACTTCGAATTTGATCCGGTAATTACGATTTTATATCCCAGGCGATGAAGACGGTTAACCAGATGTTCCCATTTAGGGAAAAGTTGAAGCTCATCAAAGAGTAGATATTCAAAATTTGGGTACACCTGTTCAAGTGACGCAAGTAATTGCTCTGAAGTGAAATCAAAATTTATGGATTCATCTTCGAAGTTAAAATAGGCAAACTTCTTATTTGAAAGAGCTTGAACCGCCACGCTTGACTTCCCAGACCTGCGAGGCCCAATAATTACTTTTATAGCGTCATCGTCGAGGGCATTTACCAAATTTTGAGTCATCTCACGCGGCACAAATGCAGACTCAAGTATCCGTTTTATTTCAGGTTTCTGCCTAATAATGGTATTGGTAAGTAAGTTTGTCATATTATCCATAGTTTCATACTATGGATAATACGTCAAGTTTGTTGCCTTCCCTATTGAGCACCTTTTAAGGGCAACTGCTACCAGAATAGCGAGCTTTGTGAGCGTTGCAGTTTTGAATGATCTCTGACGGAGTCAAAACTCTGTTATAGACATAAACCGAGCCGATGCCTCCCTTGAATGTTGAACCACCGTCTGAAACTTTGCCTACCAGTGCGTTCTGAGTTGAGTTTAATGTACTCAGTGTTCCTTGCGACCCAAGAGTTGAGCTCGCAGATCCATTCAAATAAGTTACGATATTGGTTCCATCCCAGGTTGCAGTTACGAAATGCCAACCTGAAGGAAGTACTGCCGTGTCTGAAAATTTGTAATCCGAACCACCAGACAGGACAATTCCTCTCATCGTATTACTGCTAGTGATACGAATATGGTAGCCAGGTGAGATCCAAGATGTTCCAAAGATTGATCGATTCGTCGAATCCAATACTGAGTTTACCCATGCGGAAATTGTAAAACTCGAACTGGCAAGATTTTTAAGCGTTGCCGTACTACCCATATCGACGTAGTCGTCCGCACCGTCAAACGTCATTGCGTAGGGGGTTGCTGCAACGCCCGTCCCTGTCCACCCACTGCTAGCCCCGCAGCTAGCAAAACTAGTGAGCACACCCGTCAATGCAGAACTGGATAGATCAAACCAATTCAGATCTGTCGAAGCACAGCCATTTGCAAATGGTCTCAAACCTTGCTTCGCATTTGCAGCATCGAGGTTTAACACAAGTCCACTCGTCACAATATTTCCTACCGGTGTTTGACGATATCGATCTGCTGTTGCGTCAAAATTTGTTTTAACATTGGCAGCAGTCGCAACCACAGATCCATCTGAGGTTCTATAAAGCAGGAGATCTGCTAGATACCCAAGCCAACCTTTGGTTCCAGTTGAGGTTGAGCCAGCAGTTAAATTGGTCGATGCCGAGCTCAGTTTTTGCGGGACTGAACTAACAGTACATTCTTGACGACCGTTCACATAAAAACTAGCGGTGCTGCCGTCGAAGAGTCCTGAAATGAAGTTCCATGCAGACGTAGAAAAACCAGAAGTGCTGGTGCATGTGCCTCCGTATGTTCCGATGCCGGCGTTGTAATGGGTCAGAATCTGAGCACTACTTAGGGCTTGTCCAAAAAGTGCGGCCTGAGCAATCGCACCCTGAAAAAATCCACTGCTTCCATCTCCTCGATTTCCGATTTTTAATGAAACTGTAGTTGGCAAAGTGGGGGTGGCTATTGAATTTGTTGTACTTTCCAAAACACCATTCACAAAACACGAAAGTGTTGCTGTGGAATTATTAAAAATTGCTGCCAAGTGATACCATGTGTTAATGGCAATTGTACTTGAGCTGGTGCAAAATTGACTAGACAGGCCAGAAACAACATGGGCTTCCATTCGATTATTAGTTGCAACTCTTAAAGTAAATCCACCCTTTCCAGCAACCCAGTCATACTTCTCTAAAATTGAGTCATGATGGCCAAGAACATCTCGCTTTATCCAGGCCTCCATCGTCCATGAAGCTGAAGGATCAAGTATCGGTGTATGAGGAATTGAACCATACTGATTCACCCCATTCAACCCTATACTTTTGCTTGTTTCTCCAACAATTGGACCCGACAGGCCCAATGTCGGCGATCCAATGTAACTACCATTATTCCCTAGACCTGATATATCTTTTAGAGTGCTACCAGTTGTTTCATTCAGCGGCCAGTATCCCGCAGGACTTTCTGCAAGCAGAACGTCCTGATAACTTTTGCCAATGACGAAATCCAATTTTCTGCCATTCATGCCCGTTTCGAAAAGCGAAGAAACCTGAGCTTGTGTTAAAGCAGTCGTAAAATAGGCAACCTCATCTACCAGTACTGAATTTGAAATTTCGTTTGACGCATCTGACCCAATATAGAACTTGGCATCACTAGGAAGATTCGGAGTCGCACCTGAGTTAAAGGTAAGACTCTTAAGCTCTCCATTCAAGTACAGTTTTGATGTAGCTGCGCCAATTGCACCGGCGGTTTTAGTTATGACAACATGATACCACTGCCCTGTCGCCACAGTTCCGATCGCAGTGCTCCCATATCTAGCGCCATAAAATCCTGCAATAAGTGCTCCCGCACCTGGTTGTCCTTGAAAAATCGCAAATCCCTGCGAACCATCGGATGAACTTTGTATTGCAGCAATTGAGTGCCAACCTGAGTTTACATCATTGAATTTTACCCACGCAGCAATGCTTGCAGTGAAATCTCCAGAGAGACTTGAATTCGCAGAAGAGATGACATAATCATTCACCCCATCAAAACTCGCAGCCTTATCTTCATCACTGGTCAATCCACCAGCTTGTGCCAAAGTCGGACCATTGGTGTAGGTTCCATTGTTTCCCCCACTCCCTAGATCTACAGCCGTCGTTCCACTCGATTCGCCGAGTCTCCAGTAGCCAACGGGATTTAAACTCATCACCACGTCACGGTAGCTCGGCTTTTGTCTGACAGTAAACCCATTACCCGTCGCATTGCCACTGTTACCAATGATGACTGACTCACTACTAGAATTTGTATTAGATGGATTCACCCAACCAGAAAACATCATCTTAGTGGACGAGCTTCCAGTCGTGCCAAAATCCACAGAGCCACTGCCATTGAAATTAATTGCATAAGGACTAGACGCAGTCCCAGATCCAGACCAACTAGCGTTACTGCTGTTACTGATAGATCCGTGGTTACTGTTACCACTTAGATCCTTCCAACTTAGAAAATTCCCCGTTACTGATTGCGTGGAATCTGCAAACTGAGCATCCCAAGCTCCGATCAGATTAGTCGTCACATAGTTTGGACGAACCGCTATCGCTAAATATTTTATTGAGCTTTGACTTCCGCTCGTTCCAGTGACTTTTAACTCGAAACTTCCCCACACCGTCACATCGGGCATCCACGAAAA
>JAPLFV010000065.1 GCA_026390495.1 Pseudomonadota bacterium
CTGTCAAGTTGTGCATGTGGGTTTCACTCTATAGATGTTTTGCATTTGTTAACCTAAACAGAAACTCATAAATAAATTTTTTGGATCTCATTAGAGATCCAAATGGCTTCTGAGACTTTGATTGTCTCAGTGAATGAATATTCATTAAAATGGATATAAGGAAATGGCAAATTCGTTTAAAACGATGCAATATCGAGATAAGAAATCCAATAAATAATCAAAAAATAAATGCGTCCTTCAAATCAAGACCATAGAATTGATCAAACCCAAGGAAGAAAAGAATTGGTAGTCCCAAAAATAGCAAACAAGATACGACAAATCCAAGTGTTCCTGTAGCGGCGAAATAGGAATCCTGCTCAACAAGACCAAGACAAAGAAATATGATAGGGAAAGCAGGAATGAGGTTTGTGCCAGGTATAGGAATCGGTAAAGCCAGAAACAAAGCTAAAATAGCAATTTGGACACCGCAAAATTTACGAAAACTAGCATGTTGACTCAGTATTTGACCTCTTGGCTTTGAGAATTTTTCTATCCCACGCATGAAAGTGCACCCACGACAACATATAGTATTGAGCAGGTTACTTGGGATCTCCTTGTCTCGATACTTTTTTGGTAGCCAGGGAGGAATATTCGCGGTGTAGCAAAACGCAATGATCATTACAGCTAAGCCAAACACGGTAGAAAGTCCAAACATAGGAATCGGCTGGCAAAATGGAATCGTCAGAAATAGGCAAAGTATGAGGTGCCCACGAGGCCCAATTCGATCCAACAGGGATTGAAACGTAAACCTTTGTACAAGCGCATCCTTTTGAATGTCTAAAATTATGTCTGACATTTTCAGGTGATTAGAAGCGTCATTTTTAGAACTAGGTTGAATTTTAGCCATTTATAAATTTCATGTATCTGATTTTAAGTTTCTGTTTCGGTTAGAAGCTGACCCAACATGATATAGCCACATGGCTAAAAAAATATTTTCACATATCAAAACGAAAAAGTGATTCAGAAACATTAGCGATCTTTTAGAGGAAACGCCAATTCTTTTTTTTGAATTGGCAAATTGTCAGTCGCACTTTTTTCATAGCGATTCAGCAGTGTTGGACCAAGCAGACACCTCCAGTAAGGATAGTCATATAAACATAGAATTTGCTCCAGTCAGCGACAGAAGAAATTTCAAAACAATGCTTAAGAACGCGAGATCACTCGCTTCGCTCGGAATACGTTGCTGGCGAAGCGAGTTTCGCGCCAGCGCCTAACTAGAGTATAGTGCTGCCTTTGAATGATCCGTTAGCCCGCCATTTGTTCTTAAATCATAGGTAAGTCTAACGCTATCTGAGGAGGCATTGCCCCATCTAAACACAGCGGCAATCAATTTGTTGCGAGGCATTTGCATTGATGGAAGAACAGTTACTTTTCCTCCCTTTAAGATTGTTAACTCAGCTATATCGTCAAGTAAGTCATCTGCAGCTAATTCACTTTCCTGTTCCACGACCTCAACTGAGCCTGTTAACCGATCCAAGTGTCCCCACATCTGGCGATCTTCCGCAACAATAAGCCCTTGAACTTGCCCTTGCACAACTGCTTTTGCTATTTCATAAAGGTCGGTTGATGCCAATCCTGCTGCCTCAGCTTTGCAAAACATAGAGACCGTGCGCTGTTCAAGTTCGATATAGTGCTGTTCAATGAGTTGACCTGCCATGTTCGATAGCTCTGTTTGATCAAGATACTCAATTTCTCCAGTTAAGCCCCGATCAACTAGGTACTCATAGGAACAATACTCACGAAAAAGCTCCTGCTTTTGGTGCGCCCCCGCCACTAGCAGAGGAAGTCTTTCACCTTTCAAAGTTGCACTCAGCTGTCGATTGAGGCTCGCCATGGAATCACGTAGGACCTTTCGGTTGCGAAGGTTTATATCCCCAAACCATCGTTTTGGATGATCCATAGATTCGGCAGCCGAAGAGCCCTTTAAGTTCACTTGCATGTTTATTCGATCAGTCTTGCTGATGCCATCATGAGAAATCATATAGAGATCTGCGCATTTTCTTCTTATTGCAAGGAGGTAGTATCTACCTCGCAATTGAGCGCAACGAAGGACGGGCTTCAAATGAAAACTTTCTGAGGCGATCGCCAAATCTTGAACCGGAGTTGGAATATTTACAACCCCGGTAAAATTCTCATTGTGGTAAATTGCCAAACCACCTTTGCCCTTCTTCAATGCAAGACTAGAAATCGATTTTTTAAGTGGTTCAAGTAAACGATCTCGCGTTCGAATGTCATAGGTTTTCGAAACCAGTGATTCAATTCGCTTATAGAGTTTAGTCAAGTTTGATTGTAATGTCCCAACTCCTTCATGCTCTCTAAAATCCGTTTTAAGATAGATGGAAATTGCCGGAGCTGCTTTTGCCTCTACTAGTCTCATCGCTTCTGTCACTGTCATCACTTTCATAAATCCTCCTCGCTTAGTTGCTGTTTAAGTTTAAGAACATTTCGAGCGAACCTAACCTTGATTGA
>JAPLFV010000421.1 GCA_026390495.1 Pseudomonadota bacterium
ATCTACTTGCGGGCATACCAGATTCCTTTCTTCATGGTTCATTAGTTTTTGTTGTTACTAACCAATGTACCTGAAAAAGTTTCTGACTATGCCTTTGCTTATTTTAGAGGCGGATTACCCACCATGGAATGACAAGAACCACATTTATAAATAATGTTTTTTGGCGTTCATAATTCGAATCTTGCAGCTCAAACATATTGTAATTTTTTCGCTCAAGGTAATTGCCTAGAATGGGATTTTATCTGATCGGGATTCTGCCAAAGAGGTCCGAGTATGTTAGTTCCTCGTAGGTCCAATGGTTGGGATCAAGCTCGCTGATATCAAGAGGAAAATCGTTTTCATTTTCCTCTGAAAACTCGTCGAAGTTTTTGATTGGTGCGCGAATATTCAGAAACACTGATGGTAGAATTAACATCTGCTCGTCACTGTCAAGGTGCGCATGGTCACGAGAATCAGTGAACTCTGAAACTCTTTCAAATAATTTGGAAAGATTGTCGAATCCTCGTTGTGAGCCGCCAATAATCAATTCCATGTTAAATCGGCCGCTTTGGTAAACAATGCGCTCGTGAATCACAATAAAAGATTTTGAACCCCCTGTCTGCGGCTTAAGAATCAACAGATCCATACCTTTTGCATTGCCTGCAACATTCTTAATTTTCTTTTTATGCGTCTTCAATATATGGCTAAATTCTTTGAATGACGCTTTGTCGCCGTAGACCCATACATCTGTGTTTCTTGCAAAATAGTTTGACATGCAAAAAGACATGCTTTCTCGTTTAAAAACTGGAAACTTCATACAACCTACCTGCCAAGTATAGTTAAGTTGCAAATGGTACCTTAAGTAAATTACAGAACCAACTTGGTCCTGATTGGTACATAGAATTTTGCGAAATATTTTGAATCAAATTTCGTTTTAAGTTTATCATTGGCAGGATATATTGATATTGCGACTGTTTTTTAGGCTTTATTTTGGTGATCCGAATGATCCAGGATAACGTTCAGCAATTCGCAATGAAGATGTTAAGGCGTCTCGGTTTAAGATGGGCGCATGGTCGTTGGTTTTTACATAGCTCTCTCGACTATTGAGAGTTCTCGGCGATTTTATCTGAATAACCGAGATGGTTGGATGCTTCGGAGCTCGAATGAAACTATATTTTTCGCATAATACAAGATCGGTTCGACCAAGGTGGCTTCTTGAAGAAATAGGAGCGAGTTATCAACTTGTTCAAGTTGACTTAGCGAACGGCGAGCACAAATCCCCTGACTTTCTTAAGCTGAATCCAAACGGCCATGTGCCAACATTCATCGATGGCGAGTTGGTGATTTATGAAACAACGGCAATCACGTTGTATATCGCTGATAAATTTATAGAACACCACTTTGCTCCGGCATTCGGATCTAAGGAAAGAGGGACATACTATCAGTTAATGACTTATGCTTCTTCATTGGAGCGCCACCTAAAATGTTATTCGATGCTGCTGACAGCAAAGCAATTGGACGAGGCACTTGTTCGGCAAAAAAATAGTGCGCTTGCGGAAATCGTTACAATATGTGGTGAAATTTCTAAAATGCTAAGCAAAAATGATTATATACTGGGTAATAATTTTTCGGCAGTGGATATTACCTTCTTTCATTGGCTTTGGGAGCTTGAGAAAGTGTATGGACTCATAAATGATTCAATAATCTCTCGCTATATTGATAGAGTCTCAAAGAGGCCCGCTTTGGTGCGAGCGAATTCGTAGCGATATCGAATGCTTAAATTGGATTTTTCTCAGGGTGAGGGATCCTGAAGACCCGCTATTTTGGAGGCGATATTCTTTGAATTGGACCCTACTTTTTTTGTTGATGTTTGCGGTTGGTGATATCATTTGGACACTGCCTAAACCTATTTTATTTGAAGTAGAATTAAATCTACCTTTTACGCCAAATTTCATCATGATTGGTTTGGGAATACTAGTAAACAGCATTGCAATTATTCCGGCGTTATGTGGAATTCGTAAAGTGTTTTTTAGCCGCCTTATGGTGGTTTCATTTATCTATTGCTGGGGCGTAATTTTAATGAGAATTGTGTTTCAACTGATGCCTGATCCGATCGTTGAAAATCAAGAAGATGATTGGTCTGGACTGTTCACGGGTCTATTTTTGCTTGCATTCTTTTATATTTATTCTGCGACTGCTGCAGTGAGTCTGTTAATCCTTGAATTTGTTGGTCGGAAGAAACCGATGCTTCACCTCGAAGAACAACGTTATTGGAGTTCGCACCTAGGAACGATTTGGAAAGTATGCACATTTTCTTCGGTTGTTGCAGTTTTGATTGTGACCTTCTTCAATGGTTGGCAAATTAGAAGTTGATTGAGTAGTAGACTATTTTGAGAAAGAGTCACTTCACCCTGTTTGGGCTAACCCCATCGTATTCGTTAACAGAAAACCTAGTGTCGTTTTAACATGCTGTTATTACTTATATATTCTACTTTCAACGTCGGTGGTATGAAAACTGATTTTTAATATTTGATTGAACTAGAGGTCAATCTGGTCCGTTTCACCTGCATAAAGTTATAGTTACTAAAACGAAGGGTCATGGACCACGCATGAATCACTAGCTGGCACGCTAAGATTTAATATTCGAAATCGAATGACTTTAGAAAAATAACATTCAAGCTGGATTTTTTGTTTTTTTTGCAACCACTCTAGATTCATCCAAGAGGGCAACATTCGTAAAATAGGTGATTAAATTTTGCTTACGAATATTTAAGGCAGGACAAGACAGCGTCGGTTAATATTTTAAGGAATTTTGCTCATAATTATCTGAATATATCCGTTTTCTGCTCCAAGGTTTGCAGAATCGCTCTGAAAAACCACAAAGCTTCCATCCGCACTTATTTGGGGATAATGACTGGCTCCATTGCCGATACTAGCTCCATTACTTGAAACACTCAGCACTTCCGGAGCAGAGGCAAGATTAGTGATGCTTTTTTTTACTATTTGATTAGTACCAGAGGAACCAAGGTTTGTAGCTATGGAGGAAAATAGCACAAAGCTACCATCTGCACTGATTTGTGAGCTGATACTGTTTCCATTTCCAATTGTACTGCCATCACTTGTGACGCTTAGCACCACAGGAGCTGTCGCAAGATTAGAAAGACTCTTCTTGATAATTTGACTGTTGACGCCACCAGTGGCTCCTAAATTAGCTGCATTGCTTGTAAACACTACAAAGCTTCCGTCTGCACTGATTTTGGGATAGTTGCTGCTTCCATTTCCTATGGTAGTGCCATTACTGGTAACACTTACTACCGCAGGAGCAGTTGCAAGATTAGTTAGGCTCTTCTTGATAATTTGAGTGTTGACACCACCTGTGGAGCCTAGATTTGGAGAATTGCTTGCAAATGTAATAAAACTTCCATCTGAACTGATTTGAGGATATTGGCTATAACCACTGCCAATTGTGACGCCATCATTTGTGACGCTCAATACCACTGGAGCTGTCGCAAGATTAGTTAAACTCTTTTTTATAATTTGAATGTATGTGCCACCCGTTGCCCCCAGATTTGCTGCCCGACTCTCAAAAACTACAAAACTGTCGTCTATACTGATTTCAGGGGTAGTGCTGTGGCCATTGCCTATAGTCGTGCCATCACTAGTGGTACTAATAACTACGGGAGGCGTGGCCAAATTGGTGATATTCTTTTTTATAATTTGACTTATTGCTCCCCCCGTTGCCCCTAGATTAGCAGCTTGACTGCTAAACAACGCTAACTACCACAGGCGCTGAGGCCAGATTTACGAGGCTCCTTTTTATGATTTGACTGGTGCCATTAGACCCTAAGTTTGTACCATAGCCTTCAAACACAACGAATGTGCCATCCGGACTGATTCGAGGTGTTTGATTGAAACCATAACCAATAGTGGTTCCATTACTGGAGTCACTTACGAGGATAGGTGCAGTGTTAAGATCGGTTAAACTTTTTTTAATAATAATATTGTCGCTACCAGTAGACCCTAGATTTGCAGCGTTACTTTGAAACAGTGCAAAACTACCATCCGCACTAATCTGTGGTATTTGACTATTGCCATTTCCGTTAGTAGTGCCATCACCTGTGACGCTTACTACTACCGGAGAGGTCGCAAGATTCGTTAAACTTTTTCTTACTATTTGATAATTGACGCTATCTGCTGTACCCAGATTTGTAGCATTGCTTTGAAAAAGTACAAAGTTATTGTCTGCACTGATTCGAGGATTGAAGGAGTAGCCATTTCCAATAGTAGTGCCATCATTTGTCACGCTTACGACGAGCGGAGCTGTCGCAAGATTGGTTAAACTCTTTTTTACAATTTGGCCAAACCCTCCACCAGCGCCAAGATTAGCAGCGTTACTTGTGAACATTACATAGCTGCCGTCTGAGCTGAGGTGTGGATTTGCGCTACTTCCATTTCCAATAGTAGTGCCATCATTTGTGACGCTTACGACGATAGGAGCTGTCGCAAGATTCGTTAAGCTCTTTTTAATAAGTTGGGATGTGAAAGGACCGCCAGTATTCCCAAGATTTGCAGCGTTACTTTGAAACACAACAAAGGTTCCGTCTGCACTTATTTGCGGATTACTGCTATTGCCATCGGCAAGAGTAGTGCCATCACTTGTGACGCTTACGATCACTGGAGCAGTCGCAAGATTACTTAAGCTTTTTCTCATCATTTGATAATAGGAACCGGAGGAACCAAGGTTTGTAGCGATGGAGGAAAAAACCACAAAGCTACCATCTGCACTTATTTGGGGAGCATTGCTGGTTCCGTTTCCAACGGTACTACCATCACTCGTGACGCTGACAACCACAGGAGCAGTCGCAAGATTAGTTAAGCTCTTCTTAATAATTTGACTAGTGGTGCCTCCTGTGGCCCCTAGATTTGCTGCTTTGCTCTCAAAGACGACAAAGCTGCCGTCGGCACTGATTTTAGGGTTACTGCTATTCCCTTCACCCATGGTCACCCCATCCGCGGTAACCGAGATAATCGTTTCAACTCCCGTCAGCAAACTCTTTAGGTTAATTTGTCTATATCCATTTCCGACCAATGCATCCCATACCACCCATTTTTGATCCGCGCTAATTTGAATATTTGCAGCATTTACAAACGGTGCAGTGGGATTGATGGACACGACTGCGGATTGAATATCAGTATAATTTAAGTCAAAGCGTACAGAGCCCTGATCGGAGCTACAAGGAATCTCGACAGAGCCAGATAAAGATTTTAAGCCAAAGGCAGTGATTAGTGCGTTTTTAAATGTGGTAGCATATGCTGTTGGTAAGCCAACACAACTTAGACCTGTGACGCCGACGCCAGCATTCAGTAGTGAAAATCCAATCGGGGAACCACTACCTAGAGAATTGTAAGTAATAATTTTCTTGGTCTGATCAATCACTGGCGAGATTCCATTTAGGGTACTAGCTACAGAAAAACTGCTTTTTGCGTAGACTGCAATATTTCCTGAGCAAGTGGAGACAGTCGAAAGGCCAGCTTTGTTGTTTGCAGTGATCTTAAAAGAATAAGTGATTCCATTGTTACCAGCCACTTGAGCGGTTGTTCCTGTCAGACCCGTTACAATCGTTGCGTCACCTCCACAACTAGCACTGGTGTAATAAGTGAGGGTATAGTCTTTAATTCCAGATTCCGCGTCGACCGACTCTGTCCACCTAAAGTAAAGAGAGTTAAGCATTGTGCTCGCCTTTTCACTGCCTGTGGGTGTGTCCGTAGTAATTAAGGCACTTGGAGCACTAGGTGCTGTCGTGTCAATGAGTACGCTAAAGGACCCTACGGCGGTCCAGTTGCGAGCATTGTTTTTCTCTTGTACATATAAAGTGTGCAATCCAACCGTCAAAGGAGTAGCAGGAGTATAACTTGAAGTCGAAACTTCAGTTGAGCCACTGCTCAGGTCAGCATCGTCAAGTTTATATCGATAGGTTTGAGAACTTCCTTTAGTGAGGCTAGAAATCCAGGTCCAAGTTGGTAGCAATGTGCTAGTGGGTGTGGAGGCAGTTACGACAGGGGCCGAGCGTTGATTGTTGGATCCCGCCAGCGTTACCTTTAATTTTGAGTTGCAGGAGAATACTCCTGAAATCATCACTAAATATAGGAACAGATGACGCATTGTCTGCCTTTCAACCCTGGAGTGGATAATTTAATCCCATATAGTCCTATCGCCATTTTTGAGCAGACCTTGAAGGAGTGTTTTTACAAAAATGCCCATTTCTAATGATATTTAAGTAATTTCTGCTAGTTATGTGCTTCTTGAGCTTTGAGGTATAAGCATCAATATTGCTTAAGCGATCCGTGAACCATATCTTCTTTAAGTGGCTGATTGAGATCGTCGTCTCTAAACTTAAATTTGACTAAACAGTCTATAGCCGTTGAACTGTGGCGCATTAATCTGGCAAAGTGCTCCTGCGTAATGAATCAAACGAAAACCAGAGACTGCTTGAGGGCAACGCCTATGATGACCATAAACCACCTCCATTTAAAAACTCGAAACTTAGAGGAAAGCATGAAATTCTATTCTCTTTTTGGATTCAAGGTGAAGGTTAGGATCACTG
>JAPLFV010000063.1 GCA_026390495.1 Pseudomonadota bacterium
ATTGAGGCTCATTCAAAGCAAGAGCAAACTTTCGAATTTCGAAGGCAGGAAAATCAATTTTTGACGAGATAAACGCAGCTTTAGCATAATCCAAAAGAATCGAATAGGAATCAATGTGCGACTTCATTCTGGAAAAGGCGGTATCAGAAAACTCACTTTTTGGTTCCGATATTCCGTCAAATGCAAAAATGCCCATACACGTCATTTTGTGTAAGACCCAAAGAGTATTCATGTCTGTTAACTTACTAGATTCAAGAAGATCTTGCAGACGTTCATTCTTTGTCACTAGGTTTATGACATCTGAAAAGAAGGTGCCAGATTTGATGTCGCCCGCAACTGAATTAGATAAGAGTTTTACAACAGATTCGGCGCGAAGCCGCGAGAAAAAGCTACGAAACTGCTTCCCTGCGCTGTAGACAGAGTCTACTAGTTTGACAGTACTTTCCGAAAAAGAGACTTCAGTTGGAGGTGTTCCTGCCGAGACTTCGATAAAAATTTCAGACATGATAAAAATACTTCGAAAGATTTCTAACACCTGATTTTGAAGAGCGGTCCAAAGGTCTGTATTTGTGAAAATTCGTTCTTTCAAAAGCACCTGACCAAACTTTGTAGATCGGTCCACTTTCACTGCCGTATCCGTCAACTGATCCAATGTAATCATGCCTGATCTGTAGATAATCTCACCCAATCTATCATCAATGAGGGAAGAACTTGCAAAAATCAAATTGCCCTGGGAAAAGAATAATTTCTTCATTCCAAAACCAGTGTCTACCGTTATCATTCCGCTCCATCGTCTATGGCAAATTCCAAGAATCATGTCATGCAGTAAGTCAATTGAGCATTTTGCGAAACCTTGCATTTTCTGGAGGTCCGAACCAGATTTCTTAGAAACCGCTAAGAGCCTCCCAGAATCCAAACTAACCGCTGTCCATTCTCCTTCATCTAGCGCTACGGGGGTGACTCCCGATGCATCTAAGACAAATTTGTCAGCGCTTTTGGTGACTTTTAAAATAGGTTGATTCATAACTATCCTTTAAGTTTTTGCAGATCGATGTCATATGACCGCAATTTTCTATGTAAATTGCTCCGTTCGATACCAAGCATGTCGGCGGTTCTTGTGACGTTCCATTCATTTTCTTCAAGCTTATCAAGAATGTAATTACGTTCAAAGTCAGATTTGGCCGCCTTCAAAGAAACCGCAACTTTCTTAGTCTGTTCACTCTCTGCTCCTTGACTAAGCCAGGTAAAATCGGAGGCTGAAATAGTCTTTCCATCGCTCATGACAACTGCACGTTCCAAGGCATTTTTTAATTCTCTTACATTGCCAGGCCAATCGTGACCCATCAAAATCTTTTCAGCAAAATCTGACAAAGTTATCTCACTTTGTTTTTCATCCTTCAATACCGCTAAAAAGTGTCTTGCCAATGGTAAGATATCTTCTGGTCTATCTCTAAGTGGAACCATTTTCAGAGGGATGACATTCAATATATAATATAGATCCTCCCTAAATCTGCCTTGCCTAATTTCCTCTACTAAATCCTTATTTGTTGCAGCAACAACCCGTACATCTGCGTCCATAGATTGCTGCCCTCCAACTCTTTCAAAAACCTTTTCTTGAAGTATTCTCAATATCTTTGCCTGAGTTCGAAGGGACATATCTCCAATTTCATCTAAAAAAATTGTCCCCTGATGTGCAAGTTCAAACTTGCCTTTTCTAACTGTCACTGCACTCGTAAAAGCACCTTTTTCATGGCCAAACAACTCAGACTCGATCAATTCTTCTGGTATTGCGGCACAATTTACCGCTACAAAATTATGTTTGGATCTAGGGCTAGAATTGTGAATCATCCTTGCCACAACCTCTTTCCCCGTACCATTCTCACCTGTGATTAGGACCCAAGCATTCCTCGGTCCAACGACTGCAACTTGACGTTTCATATTTTGGACAAATTGAGAATCTCCAACTAACTCAAGTTGACCTTTTGCTGAAGCGTCACCTTTGCGCTTTAATTCCAGAATGTTTTGAAGCAATGCAAGAATTCGTTCCAATTCGAGTGGTTTTTCTAAAACTTCATGCGCACCCAGTTTTGTCGCTTTTACAGCTGTCTCGATCGTTGCGTGACCGCTCATAATCAAAATAGGTATATTGGAGTCAATCTCTCGCATCGCTTGAAGTGTTTGAATTCCATCCATCCCTGGCATCCAAATATCCAAGAATACCATATCAGGTCTCATGACCTTATATTCAATAAGTGCATCTCGACCACTTGTACAAGTTCGGGTTTTATGCCCTTCATCTGTCAAAATTCCCGCCAAACCTTCACAGATGCTGATTTCATCATCCACAATTAGTATTTTTAAATGTCCTTCTTGACTCATAATTTTTTGCTTTCCCTAAAACATTCAAACTGTTGATCTAGGCAATTCGATTTTAAGCAGGGTACCTTCCAAGGAAGTACTCACAATTCTAACATAACCTCCATGTTCACTAATAATTTGGCTGGTTATAGCCAGCCCCAAACCCGTTCCTCCGGCTTTTGTAGATACGTACGGATCAAAAACCCTATCCTTGATTTGTTCTGGGATTCCAGTACCGTTATCAGCAATTTCAATATAGAATTTTGCTACCAGTGAATCATAGAAAACCTTGACGTCAACCACTCCACCCAATTCTCTCTTTGCTCCAATGATGGAATCAACCGAATTTCCGAGAATATTCAAAAGTGCTCGGTTAAATTGCTCCGCATCCAAATCTGCTGGCGGAAGATGTGCCTGTATTGAAAGATTAAATTCAACATCTGGATAACCCTGAATAAAAAAATCGACAGATTTACGAACTATCTCAGCTAAATCGCGTCGTTCCAATTGTACTTGAGGAAGTCGGGCAAATTTCCCAAATTCATTCACGAGAGTTCTCAAATTTTCAACCTGCCCAAGAATACTGCTGACGCACCCGTCGAAAACAGCCTTGTCATCGCCTTCAAACTTGTTCGAATAACGTCTAAGCAATCGCTCCGCCGCTAATTTAATGGGAGTGATTGGATTTTTAATTTCGTGTGCAATTTTACTTGCTACCTCTCTCCATGCTAAGACTCTTTGTTGTTTTACACGATGAGTGACATCATCGAATACTACAACGACTCCAAGATCTTCTCCGTCCTGATTTTTTACTGCGGTTGCAGCGACAAAAAGAGCTAAATCTAATCCACAACTTCTGAGATCAACTTCTCTAGTTAACGATCCGTTACGTTCTTGAAGCATTGAAACAACTTGTTCCCAAAAGGCCTCCGTCAGTTTTTCCCCAAGTGCGCCTTTAATATGGGTTCCAACCAATGACGTCTGTACTTGAATTTCAAGCAAATTGATCGCTGCTTGATTGAAGGCGGTTATATTTCCTAATGCGTCAGTAGAAATGACTCCGGCAGCTATATTAGAAAAAACAATCTCCATATACCTTCTTCGTCGTTCAAGCTCCTCATTTGTTAACTCCAGACGATATTGCGCTTCTTTCGCAACTTTCCTATGCTGCTGCAAATCAGACGTCATAATATTGAAAGACTTCATCAATTGCCCAGTCTCGTCATCAAACTGGGGGTTCAATGTTACTGCATAATTTCCCAGCGCTACTTCCCTGGTTGCATCTGCGAGAATTTGAATAGGCCCAATGATTGTGCGCGCAACCCTAAAACCAAACCATACTGAAGCAAATACAATCATCAGGGTCATTACCGTCATCAAGATAAGGTAACTAACCCTCACCAGTTGCGCACCTGGCTTAAGGCGCGAAAAAGCTTCAATAATCGTTTCTAAACTTTTCAAAAAAGGCATTTCAAATCTTTCTTCAACAACCAAAATTCCTGCTAATTCACCCGTCTCCATCAATCGCAATGGTACAGAAGCCCGCACGATATCTTTTCCATTATCGGTGTCAACAATTGTAGAGCTCACCAACCCAGGACGAGTTGCAAATCTGCCTAATATACTTCCTACTAGCTGACGATCACGAATTGGTTCGTGATCACGCATTTCAGCTTTCACTGAGCTCCAAACCAATTTGGAACTTCTCTCATAGACTCGAACTGAATGCACCCCATATTCTAGCTCGAATCCGTCCAATAGGACCTCAATAGTGGCAGATGCGTTTGAAACTGGGACTGGGCTTCGAACCTTTATTTTAGAGGATGCAACCCTCGCAATTCCTTCCAATCTGCGCTGGTCTTGCAAGTAAATTTGACCACCGGCATCTCTTGCACTTTGCATGGTCTCTCTGACTTTGCTTCCAAACCATTCGTCAAAACTTTCATTAATAAACCTTGTTGAAACATAAAAAATGATAACAGTTGGAGCTAAGGCAAAGACCAATAATGTTGCAACTAGTTTCGTTCTTAGATTAGAGCCGAATACTCCTCGTTTTCGTTCTACCAATAGCTTTGCAATATTCCTCACAACGAGAAACGAAAGTATTATTGCCAGGAAAACATTTAAATTTATGATGCCATAAAAAAATATTGAAACATAAAAACTACTGTCATTTG
>JAPLFV010000122.1 GCA_026390495.1 Pseudomonadota bacterium
AACTTACTGATATTTTAGAAAGAGTGATGGAGCATTCATCTACTTTTTGTCAAAGGCTCGGCTTGCATCAACTGCCGATGGACGATCTAATGAGGCTCGCTGTCCAACAATGCCAAGTTTATCGCTAAAATAGAGTGAGTTATCTTGGTGTTTTACCACCTCAAAAATTGTGTCTCCTTTGGAAATTTTTCCCGAGAGACACGATTTGCCGATCAGGCTAACTTTTTCTCCAGCAACCCAATTGGTATTTCCACAGTAGGACGCAAGATTTAGAATTTTTGTCGCCGAATCAGTTCCAGGAGTAAAATCAAATTCCGTGATAGTGAAATTTATATTCTTAACACCATCAGCTGCATTAGAAGTTTGACCTAAATCAGCATAAGTGCCTTTAGTCTCAAATTTTCCAACTTCAGTCTTGCAGTGCACGTCGTCGTACACATACAATGTACGTTCAAAATCCCCGATCATCGAGAACACAAATGTTTCTCGCTCTCCTGTTAGGCCTAAAAAATCGAACTTTGAACAATCTAGCTTCCATGTGCCAGATAGCTCTGTGGAGTTCTCTTTACCTTTTTCTCCGCTTTCTTTAGTTCCGAATATACCGCAGGCCGAAATTGCACAAACGGTGGCAGTGCCCAAAATGCATTTTGATAGTAAACTCATAGTAATATCTCCTTATAATTAGTTAATGCTTTGATCGCCAGCTCTACGAATGATGACCACTGATTTTCCTGGACCACCGCGTTCACGAAGTAGATTGCCAACTTGAGCAGAAAAGAGATCATTTGGATCTGTTATTTTGCCTTCGCCTTTAATCATACTGTCTTCGCTATTGAACACTTTGCTGATCCAATTGGGTTGCTCAGCCATCGTATGAGAATCAATGGTTTGCACGCCAATGTTTGTTAGAGCTGTTTTAATGCTTTCATTTCTTGCGTCAGCGAGTCGGCGTTCTGCTTTGCTGAGTCGTTGACCCTTTGCGGTTGGGTAGTTCTTATCTGCCCAACTAGCCACTATTGCTTTGGAAATAGTGGAATTAACGCGTACAGCGGAAACTACTGCCGAAAGATTTAGGCGCTCAGTTTCGCTTATGGCGGAACTTCCTTCCGCAAAGTTTACGACCGCAGTTTCTTTGCCAAGCATCTCATACAATTTAACTTTTAGTTCTTGGGAGGTCGTTGCTGGATTCGCATTTGGAGCTGCTAGAAGCATGCTTCCTGCGTTCAGACTTAACGAAACGAGTGCTGATGTCATGAATAATTTCATATCGGATTCCTTTTAATTCTTTGTAATTTTTGCGGAGTCGTGTTTAATGCTTGAAATAAACTCATTGAGTTCGGTTTCAGCAGCTTCTTTTTTATAGCCATAGTGACTTTGAATTTTACCTAGTAGACGTTCTTTTTTGCCGCTAATAAGGTCTAAATCATCATCCGTTAACTTCGCCCATTTTTCGCGGATCGCTCCGCGAAATTGCTTCCACTCGCCCTCAATTTGATCCCAATTCATAGTTCGTACCTTTCTTTATTACATACTGCGGTGTGTTGCGGCTTTATGGTCCATTTGCGGTTTTGCAATAGCATGGGCAATTTTTGAAGCATCAGTGCTTTTTTTGTCCTGCGCGCTTTTTAGATCTGTGTGTTCGGGGCTGGTTTTTCCAAGAACTGGAGAGCCTTCTTCTTCAGCTTTTGCTCCAGGATTTGCACTCACTGATTTTGATGCAACTGTGGATTTATCGCTGCTGTGGTTTTGAGTTTTCGCCATGGGCGACGGAATTGGCTTTTTTGCCGGTTCTTTGACTTTTTCTTTGCTTTTCATAATCATTCTCCTTTGATTTTTTGAATCTATAAATTGAGTTGATGCAAAATGAACGCCAACGTCA
>JAPLFV010000137.1 GCA_026390495.1 Pseudomonadota bacterium
ATATTGGTGGTCGGTGGTACCTTCACAGTCGCCCTTATTGCATACCGTCCATCTGAATTAAAAAATCTATTCTATATTGCCTTAAAAATCATAAAAGCTAATCATCAGAGTAGTATCCATGTGGTCAATCAGCTAACGACAATTGCTAAACAAAAACCGGCAGCGGGCACCTATACTGCCAGATTCAGAGATGTCCACCCATTTATTTCCGATGGACTAAGATTACTCGACAACCAATTTTCCTACGATGAAATAGAATCCATTCTTACATCGATGATGCAGGAACGTAAGGCAGAATTTCAAAGAGAAATCGAAATCGTCAATACTTTAGCAAAATATCCGCCAGCTTTTGGAATGGTGGGTACAGTGCTTGGCCTAGTTTCGATGTTAGGCTCCATTCAAGCAAACAGCCCTGCATCCACAATTGGGCCTAGCATGGCTATTGCTTTAGCTACCACATTCTATGGATTGGTCTTATCCAACTATATTCTGACACCCCTAGCTGATAGTTTATCCAATCGACTTCGGTCAGAAATGGCGGAGCGACGGATCATCGTCAAAGGAATTCTTCTTCTTGAACAAGGTCAAGACGCAGTTTTTATCGAGGAATCATTGAATGCTCATTTGCTCCCACACCAAAGGGCTCTGGAAATCATTCGTGAAAAATTGATCACCAACCAAAATATACATGACAGTAACAAAAATACTGCTCCCGAGACTTCGAAATCTAAAGATTTGACTACTAAAGAATCTACGTCGCATGGAGAGAAGCAGTTCCTTGACCCGCGAATTCCTGAAGGGCTTTCGCTTATGTGGCAGAAATTCAAAAGCAATCCACTTGTAAAAATTGAATCAAGTGGTGACTTCGTCACTTTACAGATTGCGCAAGTAGAGTTTTTCAATAGAGGATCCATCAATTTGACTGAACAAGGCAAAGATCAAATAAAGAGGGTATTTGAAGTCATAGAACAAAATAAGAAAGATATATTAGTCGAAATTATAGGTCACAGTGACAACATTCCAGTGAAAAAACGAGTCACCCTAAACGGTATGTCGTATTCGACTAATTTGGAGTTGTCAACATTGAGGGCTATGAACGTTATGAGCTACATGAATGGATTAGGAATGCCACTTGAGAACATATTGATTGCAGGACATTCAAATTCTAAGCCCATTGAAGAGCTGCAAGACTCGCACTCAAGCAACACAAACCAAAAGGGATTCGAACGAAGAGTCAGCTTTACGATCCGCTTAAAAAAATAATATTCCTTCTTAAAACAATGTTCCAAAACCTAAACTAAAATTTGAATTTCGAGACGAATTACCGGTTGGACTCTTTAAGTTACCTGAATCAAACTCTGGATTTACAAAAAAATCTTTCGCATAATTCCATTTAAAACTACGCCCCAAATACCAGTTACATCCATATCCTAAATTAAATCCACTATACTGAGGTTTTGTCTCCTCCGCTGCCAATTCTCTTAATTTATATCCAATTAAAAGGTAATGAGTAAATAGCGATGACTGCACTATCCTTTTTCCATCCCCCTCAACGTCAATTGTCGAACCGTTAGAAAACAAAAAAAGTCGACTGGAGGCATCTAAACCACTAAGTACTGTGGCACCTTGCCCGTCAATCATACTCAAGTAGCCTCCATGAACAGAGACCTTTGGAGAAATGTGAAAACCAACTGAAACATGATAAGCAAGCCCTACAATTTCGGTGGACTCATACATTAGATTTGAATAGGCTACTTGCAATACAACACTTCAAAAAAATTTTGGTTTCACAAAATCCTTCGTTATGAGGCCGCATTTAACTGATTCCTATTTTCCTCTTTTGATGAATTACCCTTTAGTACAGTAAGCAAATGGCTGCGAATTTTAAGTCCATTTTCAGTGGGCTCTAACGACCTAACCGCAACCCTCTTTGCTCGAATTTCTGGCAATTTTGCTAGGATTGATTGTCTTCCTATATCGGACAGCGTCGCTAAAAAGTCCGACGTATCTGCAATTGACATCTTATTGGTTAGCCCAATAACAATATCAATATTATCGACAAAAATTTGCTCGACGTTTAATGCGACCCGTCTTAACTCATCTGCAGGAAAATGATCCAAACTACTAGTGGGCATGTATTCCATTAGAGTTTGAAAAATTGTGTCAGATCTACTATTTGAACTAACTTCATTTGCTTTAGATTGTATCGCGTGAGCCAGTGATTCAAGCAATTCCAAATTCAAAGGAGCTTTGCTGGCAGTTTCAATGTGGCGCAATTCTATGAAGTTCTTCGATGTTAAAAAAGCAATAGTACTATTTCGAACAACTTCAAGTAACGCTCTTCTTGACTCATCATCAGCGCTTTCAAAAAGTACTGCTAAATCCTGTGCAGGAATTTTTCTAAAAAAACTCTTTGATATTTCTAGTGTCGCAATTCTCAAATCCTGTTTTGCGAGGGTAAGAAGAGCGTGTATTGAAACCATTATAGCTCTTTGCTCTGATTCATGAGTAAGGATTTCTAG
>JAPLFV010000356.1 GCA_026390495.1 Pseudomonadota bacterium
ATTGACATGCGTTTACTTGGACCTGCTTCTGGGTCTTTGTCATTGTTTTGAATATAGGCTCTATCAATTTTGAGGATTTTTAATGAAAACGGTGAGTATCATTGGAGTGCCAAGTGATCTTGGTGCAAATATGCGTGGAGCTAACATTGGCCCGTCGGCGATTCGTATCGCGGGATTACATGAAAAGTTGAAGGTATTGGGTTTCAGTGTCGACGAGCGGGGAGATATACTACTACCGTTAAGAGAAAGCATTTCACTTGATGAAGCGGCCAAGAAATACCAGTCTGTTATCAAGACTGTTTGCAAAGAGCTGAGTGATCATGTGTATGAATCTTTGAAACTCAATCGGAAGCCCATTGTTTTAGGTGGAGATCATAGCATCGGAATTGGTACCATCACTGGTGTGTCAAAATTTTTAAGAGACTCGCATCAGAAACTTGGATTAATTTGGATTGATGCTCACGCCGATATGAATACTCCTTCAACGACGCATACCGGTAATATTCATGGAATGCCCTTGGCGACCGTTTTGGGCCTTGGACATGATGATCTGGTGAATTTAGGTGGATTTGCTCCCAAAATTGATCCAAAAAATGTGGCACTTATTGGCATTAGGACTCTAGATTCAGAAGAAAAAGATATCTGTAAGCGAAGCGGAATTCGATATTTTACGATGCGAGAGATCGACGAGAGGGGCATGCATCTTGTGATGCAGGACGCTCTTAAAGTGGCGACCGACGGTACTGCTGGGTTTCATTTGTCGTTCGATATTGATGGCATGGATCCTTTGCACGCACCTGGGGTTAGCACACCAGTCACAGGTGGAATCAGCTTGAGAGAAGCGCACTTGGCCTTAGAAATGATGGCGGACACCGGGAAATTATTGTCAATGGAGTTTGTTGAATTGAATCCGATGTGTGATGTCGAGCATAAAACTGCAAGGCTTGTCATTGATTTGGTTCAGTCTGCGCTTGGTAAATCTATCGTTTAAAAATCTAGGTAAATTGCAACTAGGACTGAAATGGGACTAAATTCATGAGTATTGGTCAGTTTGATATCATTGCAACAGAAGGCTCTGCGAGACGAGCGACGTTGCACTTAAAGCATGGCAAAGTACAGACGCCCATTTTTATGCCGGTGGGTACTGTGGGAAGTGTAAAAACCTTGACCCCCAAAGATCTATTGGAGGTCGACGCTCAAATTATTTTGGGCAATACCTATCATTTGTTTTTGAGACCTGGAATGGAAGTCATGAAACACTATGGTGGATTGCACGGATTTATGCGCTGGGATAGGCCTATATTAACAGATAGCGGTGGGTTTCAAATATTTAGCCTTGGCAAATTGAATAAGCTAAAAGAGGAAGGTGCGAGTTTTGCAAGTCATCTTGATGGGACCAAATTTTTGCTGACACCTGAGCTGGCGGTAGAAATTCAAGAAACCATCAACTCCGATATTCATATGGTTTTAGATGAGTGCACTGCCTATCCAGCAACGCGAGAGGTGGCCACCTTGTCCATGCAAAGGTCTATGCGATGGGCGCAGCGTTGTCGAGATGCAAAATCAAAGGCCGATCTCTGTCAGTTTGGGATAGTTCAAGGCAGTATGTATGATGATTTGAGAGTCGAAAGCGCCAAAGCACTTGTTGATATTGGTTTCGAGGGGTATGCCATTGGAGGTCTTTCAGTCGGTGAAACTAAGGAACACATGCATCGCGTTACTGAAGTATGTTGCGATGTTCTTCCTCAAGATCGACCTCGCTATTTAATGGGCGTTGGAACTCCTTTAGATCTAGTCGAAGGGGTTGCCAGAGGGGTCGATATGTTCGACTGTGTTATGCCAACAAGAAATGGCCGAAACGGAACTCTTTTTACATCATTGGGTCGTGTTAACATAAAAAATTTGCAGTATAGATTGGATGATAATCCTCTGGACCCTGCATGCCAATGCTATACTTGCTTAACGTTTTCTCGGGGTTATTTGCGCCATTTGTTTAATGCCGGTGAGATTACCGGACTCAGACTCTTTTCTTTACATAACATTGCATACTACTTAAAATTAGCGTCTGACATGCGTTCGGCTATTGAAAACGGGCAATTTTCCTCATTGCGTAAGCATCATCAAGAATTGTGGACTTCTTGAAGGTCATCATTAAAAAAAAATGGTCAATATGATATCATTCAAGGACTTTGAAAGTACGACAGACAGTAAAGTTACGGAGGTCTAAATGCGTTCAGATTTAGGGGCGACAATTGGCAGTAAGAAATATCATTTGGCTGGCAGTTTTTTGATTGCCACGGCCATTTTTTTCGGTTGTAAATCGACCTCCACAAACCTAAAGACCTTTGATTCATCTGGTTCTAAGGACTCCATTTCAAGTCAAGAAGAATCACCACATCAAAATGGTGCCATTAATTTCTCAAACGAATACAAGGAAGCAAATGACGGCAGGTTGACTTTTTGCACTGCCGCAGGCCGAGCGGTCAACATGATTCAAGATCGTGTTTTAAGCGAAAAGGTATTGGAAGTAAGGTCATTAGACGCAATTGGCTCTAGAAAAATAATTGTTGGGTCTGCCGGTAGCGGGCGTTTAATCGTACCTCAGCTTTTTTTGCAAGTTCTGTCAGCAGACCAGCTGATTAAATATTTATTTTCCTGCTCGTCGGGAGTTTATGAAGGCTATACGATTCAAGAGCATACAATTCGAGTATTGGACGTTCTTAATGATCAAAGGCGTTATTACAAAATTCCGGATGATCCTTCGCTTGACGCCTATCGGCTGCTGATATGGATGACAAGTCTGCATGACATTGGAAAGCCTGCGGCCGTTGAGTTAGGTAATAAAAATTTACAGCATAGGTTTATTGGTCCGACTACAAAGAAATTGCTAACCGAAGTTGGATTCAATATGGATCAAGTTAGTCTGGCTGTTGGCATTGTGGAGCATGATGACGTTGGAAAGTACATGAAAGGCGATCTGCCTAGAGAAGCCGTGATTGAAGGGCATAAACGTCGCTTTGCTGATTTATCAAGGAAGTTAAAGATTAGTCTGTCAGATGTGTGGGAGATGCAGCATTTATTTTATGTTTCAGACTCAACTTCATATCCCATTGTGCGAAATAATTATTTTAAGGGCATTGATGTCAAATCTAATTCTAAAATTGATTTGCCGAAACTTGACGAGAAAGATTTGCAATTGCCTATTCTTCCAACGGGTCTAAAAGTTATATCTGATTCGGGAAAACTTGAGGAGTTACGAACTCTTCGTTGGAATTAATTTTGTCAAAGTTGGTTTTAGGGATTAAGTGATTCAGCAATTCCGTCGAAGGAGATCAATATTAGATCAAACAAATGGACGCTACGATTATCTAAAGTCATTCTCAGTCAGCTAGATCGATACTATCAAATTCAAAAGAAGGATCCTTCGTCCCGTAAGGAGCTAGTTGCGTTGTTGGATAGTCATTCAGCCAAAATGAACGAGGCTCATAAATTCAATAGCGTGTCGGGAAAGTTTGACGATACGGATTTTGCTAAGCTTCATTTGCGTTACAAGAGCTTATTTTATCACTACGACAGCTTTACACCAGATTTAAAATTTTTGGTCGGTGCCGCAACATTTTATTTTATTGAACAAGAAGATGAGATTCCTGACATGGATCCTTTTTTTGGTCTGGATGATGATGCTGAGGTGTTGGAGGAAGTTTTGAGAGTGATCAAAGAGTCAACTTAGGTGTTATGCTTTCTAATTTCGATTCCTTTGGTAGACTGATGATCGACGCTTTAATCTGAGCACCAGTAGTAGGATCTTTGAATGGAAGCGTTGCTAATCTGTTCAGGATCGAATCTGGGACGGCATCAATATTTGTTTTAAATAATGACGACGCGGGATGAACGCTGACAATGTCAGGTGCTATAGATCTATGTCGAAGTCCCGATTTTAGTGTCCATGCAATGTGGTGTTGACCAAAATCATATGATAACTCAAATCCTACAAGAGTGCCTTGCATAGTAAAGATCTGAATATAGATGCCGAGCGATTGTTCGTTTTCACGATCAGATTGGTGCTCACTCCAGTCAAAATCTTCTTTTGCAACGATCATTTTTTGTTCTGAATCCGCAATAGATCTATCAAAAAGCATTTGTTTGATCAAAGAGTCTCCGTCG
>JAPLFV010000344.1:0-4047 GCA_026390495.1 Pseudomonadota bacterium
ATGTTAGTGTGGCGGCCTTTAATGTGTTCTGAATAAAATCAAAAATGATCAGGGGTCCACAATGTCACAGCATCAAGTCATTTCATTTCACTACCACTTAACTGACGCTTCAGGCACGACTATCGATAAATCTGATGCTGGAGAACCACTAGCATTTCTTTCCGGTTCTGGGCAGATTATTGCGGGTTTAGAATCCGTCTTGATTGGAATGAATATTGGTGAAAAACGCAAAGTTGAAGTAGAGCCTTCTCAAGCATATGGCGAGAAAGATTTAGGCAAGATCATTACTGTGAAACGTAGTCAACTTCCAGAAGGTGATATTAAGCCCGGAGATATGTTTCGTGGGCACAATGATGATGTCGTTACTGTAACGGCAGTAAACGGCGACAGCGTTGTTTTGGATTCCAACCATCCATTAGCAGGCCAAAAGCTGATTTTTGACGTTGAAATCGCGACAAAACGCGCTGCCACTGCATCTGAACTTGAGCATGGTCATGCACATGGTGGTGATGGACATCATCACTGATTTTGATTTTAACTTTTGCAAATATCAACTTGCTTTCTTGTCAGTGGACGAGCCACTGTGAGGAAGCAATCTTTCTAATTCTTGAGCGACTTCTTCTGCAGTACATAGATGGCTATCTTTTCGTTTTTTAGCGCTTACTGCTACAGATAACATATCTGCATTTATTGATACTGATTGACCTGCAATTTCAATTGAGCAATTTGCAGCCAACTTTTTATAGCATACGAGCAGCGCATTTTGATTATATGAAACTTGGCCTTGTGAAACATTTAGGTACATCTGAGCTTTTTCTTCGACTAACTTAACTTTTTGCATCATTTGCTGAATCTTTTCTTTTCGCGTCTTTAACTTAGCAGTCATTTGCGCATCTCTCTTCCCAGAAATCTCCCTCAACTCACTTTTATAGCGCTCTGCAGCCTCTTTCAGTTTTTCTATCCTTCCCATTCTCAACGTGACTCTTTGAAGGGACCGAACTTCAGTTCCAAGTATTAGAATCGTTTGGGCACCACTTGGAAAACCAATATTATTGGCTACTAAAGCATCTCGACAGCTAACTAAACCGCCACCAATTATTCCATCATTAGAAGCCACAGAAATACTTTTCACTGCAAATACATGACTATTCAAAATAGCCTTAACCGCAAAAATGCTTCCACCGCTTTGTATTCGACTATTTTCAATAAAATCGGCTGTTATATTTCCCTTTGCTTGTACAAAACCTGTATCAGAGGTGACGATCCCTTCTTTAACTTCAATTGATTCCCGAGACTTGACTACCGCTCCCCGAATCATCCCATGGACAATAAGTGGACCTTTGACATCAACTGTTGCCCCTGTGTCGATTGAACCC
Source organism: Pseudomonadota bacterium (assembly GCA_026390495.1). Classification (GTDB taxonomy): domain Bacteria; phylum Bdellovibrionota_B; class Oligoflexia; order Oligoflexales; family RGVZ01; genus CAMDKS01. The sequence continues at coordinate 1,377 of JAPLFV010000344.1, forward strand.
TTTATTTCCACTGGTCCATCAAATCGAATGTTGCCGCTTTTCAAATCCACATCACCTTGATGTACATATACTTTGCTGACACTCAATTCTTGCTCTGCATAAACTGGGAGACCGTCACACGTTGCGTAAAAGAGACCTTGATCCTTTTGCATGATACCTTCGCCCAATTTGACCTCAAAATGAGGCCGAGGCGGATTTATTGGTTGACCGGTGACAGTTCTGCCAATCGAAACTGGAGTTTTGAATCGTACTTCAGCGACAAGTTGCCCAGAATTGACCAAGGTCCTCTGCTGAACCTCTCTCAGATTGACAACCTTACCCGACAGATCCTGAGTAGGAGCGTCTTTATAGTTCAGATGCAAAAAGGGCTCTATGCCGGGAGAGGCCAATTGGCCTTCCGCGACTAGCATGCCATCAAGATTCTTTCTTAGACTCCAAGCTTCCTCAATTTTCGACCAGATGTCATCCTGCAGGCCGAACACGACTCCAGATATCCTTAACTGAGCTTCAAACCAAGCGCGATCAAACTTGAAGGTCGAATTCGAATAAATGATCTCGTTAAAATCAACGAGATTTGCCTTCATGCGATCTGGTGAAATCTTTATATTCAAATATTTATTGATGGCAGGCACTGGATTGACGCCTTTTATAGCGATGGAAGGCGGGTCTTGCGTCAATTTTTTTTCCAGGACTTTTTGGATCTGACCTGTTCCAGTAACAGCCAAAACAACCATCGGCATACCATATCCGATCGATTCAGGGCCTCTAAATGCCCCTTGAATACATTCAATCAAATCCTGTTTGTGAAACTTATAATGCCCACCCATTTCTTTTTTCAATGCATCAATCGAACCTAGAACGTCTTGATTCAGTTGTTCATACAATTTCAGATTCCGAGCAATATTTGTTTGAGGAGGAATCACATAATTAGCCACAAATTCGCCCAATAGCATTCTAGTAATACAGGCCTGTATGTCGGCCATACTAAGGGCTTCAACGATTCCCAGGTCTTTAGATTTTTTTATTATCGTGGCCTTGATCCATTCTCGATTCCATGCTTTCAAAGGCGAGCCTGGCAACAGCGTAATGCCTAACAATCCCTGTGAGCGATCCAATTTATCTATTTTTAGACCTTGAAGAAAGGGAGCACCGGCAGCGAGGGTAAATGAAACTTTATGATCTAAAGGCAAAGAGTTTGCAGTTTTTAACCCATCAATAATTCCGTTAAGTTTGGATTCAAAAACATCGAAATTTACAATTTTTCCTTCTTTTAGAAGTGACTCCATTTTCGCACGTGCGCGCCGAATGACTTCAACGACAAATGCATGATCACCAACAGCATGCTGTCGAGTCAATTCAACTCGAATCCGATACTGTTGCGCATGATAAGTCAATGTTGGTAAATTGCTTTGCACAATCACCCCAATGGACACAAAGTTACAATCCAGGTCCTTACAGTCTCTTTATCGGGTCTTTTTGGGAAAACTAAAACCTGGAAGCCTATTATATAATAGTCTAATATTATTGGTATTTTTATGGTTACGGCCTAAAGAAGCTCAAATTCCACTTACGTCGGTAACTGCTGATCTTGATGCAATCAGACTAGAATGTCGTTGGATTTGAACAGCACTAACAGGTAATCTGAATAGAATTCAATTCAACTGCAATCTATATCCCGCTCGCAATGCCAAGGAATTTTGGGTGAGTGTCGTTTTAATTTGTCGACTAGTTTTCCCCTTCCCCTGTCCCAAACCATAGGCCAGTCCGTAAGAGAGCAAATGATTGGAGGAAAATACGGACTCACCTGAAACATGAACACCCAACTGAGAAACTGAAAAAGGATCTGCATCTACCGGCTCTATGTAAAATGCATCGTTCACAGCCAAAAGTGCTTTCAAATTTGATTGCCCATCGTTAAACATATGACGAACTCCTCCTCGTAAAAACCAAGAGTCCCGGTTGCCACCTTCGCCTTCACTTGATCGAAACCTAGAAACTTCCAAAACACCACTCATGGGAGCTGAACGACTTTCATACTCGAGTTTATAAAATCCAAATTTTGGCGCTGTTTCATGATCAAGGCGCCGATCCCAACTAAAAACAAATTCGCCAAATTCCTTGTTCAACATCAATTGCGGCTGAATATGACTATAGGTAGCATCCCTACTCCTCATTTTAAAAGTTCGACCCCCAGATTCATACGAGCCCGATAGATCTTCAGAAAAATTTGAAACTCGAATGGCAGCACCAAAACCATTCTCCAAAAAACCCGCAACTGATACTCCAATGATTTGGGATTTCAATTTTATTTTAAATCCACCTTCAGATGAGGTCGAATCTTCAGCTTTAAACGATCCGTCAGATTGACTAAAAGCACCTGCAAGCCTCAACCCAATTTTTGTAGGATAAATTGCAAAAAATCCAAGTCCATTCATTAACTGCACATATTTTTCACTGCCGATGTCCGACTTTTCTCTAGAGTTACTTTCATACATTCCCAATTGAGCGCCTACCGTTGAAACTTCCATTCTAGCAGTCTGCGCTCCCAAAACATTCATACTACCAGCCAAAAGAGGCTCAAAAGGTAAATTGTGATATCTAAAGTCTGACAGATCCAAAACATTCGCGAACTTTGAAGGTGATTTTGCAAACTGAAAATCGAATGGCACAG
>JAPLFV010000344.1:4063-8631 GCA_026390495.1 Pseudomonadota bacterium
ACAGATGCTGCCTTTCCAGCATCAGGAAGTTTTTTAATTTCCTTTTGCTTTAATTCTTCATCGACGCCATTGATGGGAGGTGCATCAACTGTCAAATCTTGTTTTGTAGCTGATTGAAGATTTTTCTTTGCAATAGGTTTTGAACGATTATCATTTCTATACTTGACTGGAGTCCTAATTTCGTCGGCATTTACCTTTTCTACTCCAAGAAACGATAACAATATGGCAATTCCAAATACAGACAAATTAATTTGAACGGTACTTTTCATCGACATAGATCACCTCATCAAGTTATAGACTCAAGCAATAGAAACCTCTCAATCAAATTCAACCAAAAAACTTTTGTATCCATTCAAGTGAGGATTGAATTCCCTCTTGAATGTCGAGCTTTGATTTCCAGCCCAACACTTTAAAAGCTCGAGAACAATTTGCATAACTTCCAGCGACATCTCCTGGACGCCGACTCGTCACCTTAGCATTTAATTTTTTGCCTGCAGCTTGCTCAAATGCTAAAACCAGCTCTCTAACGGTTACGCCATTTCCCGTGCCCAAATTAATAACCATAAATCCCTTGGATTTTAAATCTGTAACATTTGATTCACCAAAAACTTCATCAAACTTCTCTACAGATGCGACGTGAGCCATAGCTAAATCCCAAACATGTATATAATCTCTTATCCCTGTTCCATCTCTCGTGGGCCAATCTGCTCCCGTAATGATAAAATCTGAATTTTGGTCCTTATGTGATGTCAACATTTTACCCAGTACATGGGTAGGGGCCTTGACATAGGAACCTGTTCTCAACTTTGGGTCTGCTCCAATTGGATTAAAATATCGAAGCGCAATTGCTTTCATGTCGTATGCAGCGCACATGTCTTCCAATATCATTTCCATCATGAACTTAGTCCTTGCATATGGACTCTGAGGTTTCAATGGGCTATCTTCAGTGACCATAAAATTAGCTACGACATCATAGACTGCCGCCGACGAACTAAATACTATGCGCTTGCATCCCAATCGCTTCAATTCTGAAAATAACCTAATCGACTTTACGACATTCTCACTATAATAAAAATCCGGTCTAGAGACACTTTCGGGCACAACAATTTTAGCCGCACAATGAATCACCGCAAAAATTTCATGTTCATTAAAAACTTTTGTCAAAAGGTGACTGTCGGAGATATCTCCTTCATAGAAAACACGTTCAGATGTAAACTGACGAGGACCAGCGGATAAATCATCCAAAATAATCGGCAAAAATCCATGATCCAACAATGCACTACAAACAGTAGACCCTATATATCCCGCACCGCCTGTAACTAAAATCTTCTTCATGTAAAAACACACCTTCTGTCAAATTACTGTGGTGACAATCACTTGATCAACATATAATGAGTGAAAACTATAATACAAGGAACCTTGAATGGCCATTGATTATGAAAAATTAGCCTTAGAATATCACTCCCGTGAACCACGCGGTAAAATTTATACTGGCCTTTCCAAACCTGTCGTTAGCCAGAAGGATCTTTCTGTTGCTTATTCTCCTGGGGTGGCTGGTCCTTGCAGAGAAATTCATAAAAATCCAGAATTGTCCTTCGAATATACAGGTCGCTCAAATTTGGTGGGCGTTATTACGAACGGCACTGCTGTGCTTGGCCTTGGCGATATTGGTCCGGAAGCATCCAAACCGGTGATGGAAGGTAAGGCAGTCCTTTTTAAAAAATTTGCGGATATTGACGTTTTTGACATCGAAGTCGCTGCCAAAGATCCGGACGTCTTCATCGCCGCAGTTCAGGCCCTAGAGCCCACATTTGGCGGCATAAATTTGGAGGATATCAAAGCCCCAGAATGCTTCTATATAGAAGAAGAACTGCGAAAACGCATGAAAATACCGGTGTTTCACGACGATCAACACGGAACATCAATTATTGCTGGATCTGCCTTTCTAAATGCGCTTGAAATTACCGGGCGAAAAATTGAGTCTACAAAAGTAGTCTTTTCAGGGGGAGGCGCTGCTGCTATAGCATGTGCGAATCTTTTTCTGAGCTTAGGAGTTCAACAAAAAAACATTATTATGTGTGATAGTAAGGGAGTGCTTTATAGAGGCCGTACTGAAGGCATGAATAAGTATAAAGAAAAATTTGCCCTAGAAACCAATATTCGTACTCTTTCAGATGCACTCATTGGTGCTGATGCATTTGTCGGGGTGTCTGCCGCTGGAGTATTGCGCCCTGAAATGATAATGCCTATGGCAAAAAACCCAATCATTTTTGCACTTGCAAATCCCGATCCTGAGATAACACCTGAAGATGCAAAAAAGGCTAGACCTGACTGTATTATGGCTACTGGTAGAAGCGACTTTCCAAATCAAGTAAACAATGTTTTAGGATTTCCATTCATCTTTCGAGGCGCTCTCGATGTACAAGCCACAACCATAAATGAAGAAATGAAAATGGCCGCAGTGCGCGCAATTGCAAGATTGGCAAAGGAAGACGTCCCCGAGCAAGTTCTTCGTGCATACAATACTGCTGAGGGCTATCACTTTGGCAGAGACTACTTAATTCCAAAACCAATGGATCCACGAGTGCTTCTCTATGTCGCGCCCGCTGTTGCGGAAGCAGCAATGAAATCTGGCGTCGCTAGGAAAACTGTAGACATTGCTCAATATACCCAACACATTGAACGAATCTTAGGACCAACGAAACGACTCATCAGGAAGATGCGTAACAATATTAGCGCATGGTCAAAGAAGGAAGGCCAAAAGCCACGCGTCGTAATTGTTCATGGTCATGAGGATAGGGTCATAAAAGCAGCGGCGCAGATGGATTATGAAGGCGATGTCCAAACCATCTTACTCGGAAATGCAGAAGAAATTTTTAGCAAAGCCGATTCGCTAGGGATCAAGAATTTCAAAACTAAAACAACCATAATTGATCCAGTAGGAGATCAACGATGTTCAGAATTTGCTGAATTGCTTTACAAGGCAAGGCAGCGAAAGGGAGTCACTCGATCTGCCGCTCAGCACCTCCTTAGAGATGGTAATTATTTTGCGAGTATGCTTGTGGAGGTAGGAGGAGCTGAAGCTGTTATTGGAGGAATAGTTGAGCCTTACGTCACGGGATTGAAGCCAATCATGGAAGTCATCCGAGCAAAAGAAGGTCGAACTATGAATGGCCTCTACATGTTTTCTTACAATAAAAGAATGTACTTTCTTGCCGATTGCACGGTCTGTATTGATCCGACCTCTGAGCAACTTGCCGATATAGCGGAAAACACTGCCAGGTTTGCTCAGCAGTATACAGACGAAACAATTAGAGTTGCACTTTTGAGCTTTTCTAGCTTTGGCAGCAATCGAAACGAAAAATGCCTGAAAGTGGCTAATGCAGCATCTATACTTTCTTCACGTCAAGTTAACTTCATTTTTGACGGAGAAATCCAGGCAGACATCGCACTGAATGAAAAACTACAAGAAAGAGATTTCCCATTTTGCAAACTGCAAGGGCAAGCAAACGTTTTGATATTTCCAGACTTATCAAGCGCCAATATTGCTTATAAGATTTTTTCGGCAATTACCGGTAGCACTGGAATTGGGCCCATTTTATTAGGCCCTCGTCACCCTGCCGCTGTCATGGAGCGCGGCTCTAACACAGAGGATCTTTGCAATATGATTTATATGGTTGCGAATCGATATGTCCAGAATCAAAAGTCCAATGAAAGCCAGACAAAGAAATGAGGAAATTGAATCAATTGAGATGGAGTGTTTAGTGAAATTGAATCTTGTAAATGAAGTTCTGATTCAGAGAATTCAGATGTTTGGAAGGCACGCGCGAGAATATCGCCAAGTCCAGACTCGGTTGGAAAAGCTCTTATCAGATCGGCTTAACCAGATTATCTCAAACAATCGTCGTCAAGGACTTTCCCCTTCTTCCTCTAATCGCAACGCTTTGACTGGATCTGAGTATTTAAAATATTTAGAGGAATACCTTGAGGTGTCCTCGCAAAGCTTGGAGTATCGCATCCAATATGAAACACATTTGATGCTTTTCGAAGCTAGGAAAAGTCTTCGGAGAAAAGTTTGAAAATTTCAATAAATCTTCCAGATAGTGGGATTTTTTTCATTCAGCCAATCAAAAATTTAAAAATCAAAAATGGCTTTCTGAAATCTAGTTTCAGATTCAGCATCCTTCGGCCCTAATATAGCGACCGCTAGATTTCTAGGGCAAAAAAGTTTTAAACTATTTGAAACGATATCCTGCGCTGAAAGTCCTTCTAAAAGATTCTGCCAATTTGTTAACCTCGAATCAGCTCCCGTTAAAAGATGCCAACCAAGCCTAAAAGCGACACTACTAGGATCTGAAGGGATCAATTTCAAATCAGACAAAGCCCGAGTACGATGGCGACAAATCTCATTCAACAGATTATCGTCTATAACTATCCCTCGAAGTGTTGAGTAAAGTTCTCTAAAAAAGGTTTCTATATGCATTTCCGATATACTTGCTTGAATGCTAAATAGGCCTCCTCCAGAATACTGATGAAAGCCGCACGATATATCATATACTAATCCAAGT
>JAPLFV010000129.1 GCA_026390495.1 Pseudomonadota bacterium
GGTGGTACAAACGAAAGTTGTCATTTTATATGAAAAACCGCCTTCTTTTATCCCGGGTTCCACTTTTGCAACGGTTTGAAATCCACTTGTCGCCTCTTGCCACTGGTCGCGTTTTAACTCACTAACGTCAAAAACGAACCCTTTTGGTGTTTTTATCTCAAGTTTCCAAGGTCCATCTGCATTGATCTTCAGCCCTTCGCCTGGCTGTGTCGTAAAAGTTAATTGGCGGGTCTTTTGTCCCTTATTCGAATCCATTGTTACTGCTACGGTGGCCTTTTTGGTGATTTTTTTTGTTGTCGATTCCGCAAATACACAAGCGCTCACAATTAGAAATGACAAACCTAAAGTAAGATTATTTAATTTTCGCATTAGTTTTTTTCCTTTTTTTTGTTTCATATCCCGCAACCTTTCTCTCTACACGCATAACAGAAGGCAGGGATTCCAGTTTCGCTATAATATTTAATAGTTGGGATGCCGACTTTATCATTATATCAAAATCCAGGTACCCAAGTCGATCTTTGCCAACTTGAACTTGAGCCTTTTTAATATTTGCGCCGAAACTTGAAATGGCCAGTGTTACATCTGCCAAAATCCCTGGTTTGTCATGAGTTACGACCTTCAGACTTGTAGAATAATCGTCTTTGGTATCGTTCTCCCCTGCAGCGCCCCAGGTGACGTCCACTTTGCGTGCAGGATCCATGTCACGAGCTCTTGGACAATCATATTTGTGAATTGTCACTCCTTTGCCCCTAGTAACAAATCCAACTATGTCTTCACCTGGTAACGGTGAACAGCATCTAGCCATCGAAACCAGCAAATTATCTAAACCTGAAACCAGGATACCTCTACCTTTACCGGTTCTTTTCAAGTTGCTAATTGATATAGACTTTGAATCTGGCTCGAGCTCAACTTCCGCAAGAGTTTTCAAAACTCTTGAAGGATAAACTCTATCTAACAATTCTTTGGCCGATATCTTGCCATAACCAACACCGACGAAAACATCCTCGATGCTGGCCTCTTTTGAAGACTTTACAATGGCTTGCAACTGACTTGTTTTTTCGAGATTCTCAAACTCAATTCCTCTCAAATTGAGCTCCTGAATCAGCAGGTCCTTCCCCAAAACTTTACTTCTCTCTCGTTGATCTATCCTCAAAAATGACCTAATCCTATTCTTTGCCTTTGAGGTGTTAACGAAGGTCAACCAATCTTTGTTTGGCCGCTGCTTCGGTGAGGTCAAAATCTCCACAATATCCCCGCTTTTAAGCTCTTTCTTAATTGGAACCATACGTCCATTTACTTTTGCACCGACAGTTGACTGACCTATTGCAGAATGAACTGCAAACGCAAAATCTAAGGCGGTTGCATGTAAGGGCAATTGAAAAACATCCCCTTTTGGAGTAAATACAAAAATTTCCTCATCAAAGAGATCGACTTTCACCGCTTCCAAAAATTCATCTGGATCCTTTATCTCCTTTTGCCACTCAACAATTTGCCTGAGCCACGCCATTTTTGAAATATCAGGATTAGTCGACGATACATTTGTATTTCCACTATTCTCTTTATATGACCAATGAGCCGCTACACCAAATTCGCAAACATCATGCATTTCCCGAGTACGAATCTGAATCTCACAAGGGTCGCCACTTGGTCGAATCACCGTCGTATGCAAACTTTGGTACATGTTAGCCTTTGGCATGGCAATATAGTCTTTAAATCGTCCTGGCATTGGTTTCCACATTGCATGAACGATTCCAAGAGCCTCATAACAATCTTTCAGAGAATCAACGA
>JAPLFV010000149.1:0-1270 GCA_026390495.1 Pseudomonadota bacterium
AATTATTGTGAAGAACGATGAACATACCATTCATGCGAACAAAATGTCTGAGGTCCCAGCGGGGTCGATCAAAACCTACAAAATTCCACTTCAACGCGGAAAGGAATTCCGCATCCTTCAACGTTCCTATATATACAAAGATTACATGTATGATAGCAAGTGGCATCATATTCTCCATGGACGAATCTCAAACGATTTGGTCACTGAACATATCTATCTAAAAAGAATTGATATTGATCATATGCTCGTTACTCGTCCTGATGGAACTCAGTACATTAGCGAAGGTGAGGTAGACATTAACGTAGAGCTAAACGGGGAATGGATTTCTCTCATTCATACAATGCCCACCGGCTATGGCATCGACGTCGTATCAGGGTTCAAATATAAACTAATTGTCAGGGCGGAGACAGAAGACGGTCCAGAAACATTCTCAAAAATTTTAGACTATACAAAATCTATCTGAGGATAAATGATTCTGTTAATTCTGGCCAAAAAACAGACCGCTCATCTTGAGCGGCCAAGAAAAATTTCAAAAATACTTTTTTAATTTAACGAACAATGCAACTGAAGTCTTTCGACCCATATCGTCAAAGGTAAAATCGGTAACTCAGACACCTTTAACTCGCAAAATGCTTGAACGACACAAAGTTCGGTCAGTGAATCATCTTCCAATCGAATCCGAAAATACTTTTCAGAGCCAGAATTAAAGAAATTTAAGGTATCAGTATTTGAGCCAATAAAAACCGTCTCGGGCAAAGAAAATCCGGGTCGTCCATTTGGCTCTGATACTCCGGAACTGCCGATGACGATCATTGCCGAAGGTTCTTTTTCAGGCTTTGTCTTAAATTTAAATCCCATATTAGACAGGGCATAAACCAAATCAGTCGCAGACAAAGATTGCATCTCCTTGGTGCGAAGGAACCAATTAATATTGCGAACAACATCTGCATTATCTGCATGGCTCCACAACCATTCATGAATCATCAAAAATGACAATTGCATCGGATCGCTACTAATCTGCGAAATCTCAGTTGCACTATAATTAAAAACAATAGACCGTGTGGTACTCATTTCTTCTCTAACGACTACCTGATGCAAACGAAGGATTCGACCACCTGCGTTTACTTCGTAGCATTCTTTGGGAAGCGGACTCACCAATACTTCATCCTTCAAATCAATGAGGCCCCATTTAGACAATCAAGGAGTTCAAAATGAAAACCAGCAACCTTTCCATCAAACATTTGAAGAACCATCTGCTAAGTAGAGACAT
>JAPLFV010000149.1:1302-1834 GCA_026390495.1 Pseudomonadota bacterium
AGAGACATTGGAATCACATTCTCGATACTATTCATGTCGTCATTAATTTCAATGATGTGCATCTCATGCGGAATGAAAGAAAGCGAGCCCTCAAAAACTAAAGACGAAGTCAATCCAGTTGGATCTCATCAGCACTACCTAGGAAACATCAGAATAGACGGGCCTGGATACCGAAAATTTCCAGATGCTTTAAAGACCAACGTATCAATTGAATACACAACGTCTACAGATACTAAAGTTCAAAGATTCCCAACAAGTTCGATTGCAGATCATGACTCCTTTAATACAGCTGTAGGGCCCTTAAAGGGATATGCTACAAAGGTCTATTTCATGGGAGATCGATTAAATCATTTATGGACATTGCTTGACTTCACTCCAACCGAACAAAACTTCAGTAAAGCAGCAAACAAATTCAGGCGAATTGATGTCAATCATGTCTTGATTACTCGTCAAGACGGCACAAAATATTTTGCTCCAGGAAAATATGTGATTCAGTACTTAAACAGAAATCTTCAGTATATTGACTTTCATA
>JAPLFV010000395.1 GCA_026390495.1 Pseudomonadota bacterium
TTATGGAACCAAGCCATTGATCAAACAGTCTTTGGAAGAAACATTTGACACACTGAATCGTCTTTCTTGGGGACTGTCTACTAACCCTCTTGTAAGCATTTTAAAAGGCACGGTAGGATCAGAATTTTCAGTATATTCAGAACCTATGGCACAAGTCATATAGGTAACGCCCGAAGCAGCCTTTACAATTTTAGCATTCCATTCTCGGTTATAACGTTTCCAGGTACCTGGACCGACATTATCTTCTTGCACAAACTCGTCGTAGAAGAACCGGCAACTTGGATTATCAATCTTTTTAGCAAAAACCTCGATTTTGGATCCTTTCACCACAAACCCGTCACCCATTGGCTCTGCCGTTCCCAATATCCAACCAGTAAACGCCTGACGCCCATTAGCCCCACCAGACAAACAGCTGATTTGTAGGAATTTTGATTCACCTGCAAATGCACCTTGACTCATGAGTCCTGCAATAGAAATCTTTAAAAAACAACTTCGCAATGAAACTTGCATACTTTACTCCTTTAAAGAAAATCAAAATCAATTTCAAATTGAATGCATGTTAGTATCGACGCTATCAATGTATAAACTTCAGGTCAAAACCTAACCTTGAAATCCCATGCCCAAAGAGCAGAAAAACGGCCAAAATGGCCGAGGCCTCTTTGACAGCTTCTAATCAATACCGGACTAATAATCCATCGCAAAGCTGTTTAACGTTTGTTCCAAACACCACGATTGATTCCACTTTCAAGAAATGTCTTGCAAAGACTCGCAACCTTTTCTTGGCTTTGATTACCAATTGGTGAGCATTCTAAGGTAAGTATCTTTCCTTTTTTGAATCTAAGAGTCCCGAATCCACTTTCATGTACTGAGACGGACGCAACACCAGGAATAAAGACTTCCAAAATGCAATCTCCCGGCAAACCGATCTTCTGCCCAAAATCAAGGCCGAGTAAATTCGCAGCTTTCTCAACGTCTTTTCGAAGCCCAAGTAACTGGTCATTGCGCGTTTTTGTCTGCTCGGCTGTTTCGACACCAATGGAATATGCAGCAGTCGCAACTACTTCAGCACTAAGATGAGTGCTCTCAGACTGGAAGTCGCCAGAGGCTTTGACATCTTCAACAGGTTTCAGTCTACAGTCGCTTTGAATCGGCAGGGACCCTAGATTGCGAAAATCAACAAGCTTTTGCTGAATGATCGCTCGCAAACTTTCCTGATAGACTGCAAATTTTTTACTGTGGTGGCAATGATCTGCCAGGCTCATTAATGTAGAGAGATCTTTCTTGAGATCAGGAATATCAGATTTTGCAGCAACTTGTGTGATGTTCTTCAGCATGGTTTTCATGTCTGACACACGAGATAAGTCAACCTGTGCGAAGGCCCTAATCAATACAGACCGAAGCACCTTCGTTCCATTTACACCATCGTCCGCAAATCTATCTTTATCAGTCACATATGGTTTTTGGTTCCAGAGCTCATCGACAGTTGCGAAAATATTTAGTACTTCATCAGGTCTTGATTTTATATCCCTTATGCAATCTTTAGAACGAATAATCCAAAAACCAGACCCAGGCCACCTTTCATCAGGGACAATTTGATCACTGCCTGTGATACAGCTCTGATCTACCTCAATCTCAACTAGCCAAGAGCCGTTTCCTAGAGTCTCATTGATGAGCTCTCCTCCTGCATAACGCTCATTATAGGCGGGGTGCTGACTTCCATACAATCCTCGCCTATTCTTAGAATAGGCATCGCCAGTTGAATTGATTTGGCCCCATTGCTCTTCAGTCGGACCGGAGACACCTTCTCGGTACTGTATAAAATCGGCATACTTAGTAAAATGATATAGGACTTTTGGAGGAGTCGGCGATAGAGGAACACCTCCCTTCAATCCCGAATTAAATGTAGACTTACATCCCGTAATCAACAAA
>JAPLFV010000011.1 GCA_026390495.1 Pseudomonadota bacterium
AAGGAGCCTTACTTATGTCGAATCCTAAAGATGAAATTGATTTTGGAAAACTATTTAATATAGTCACTCCAAAAGAAATTGATCCAAGTCTGCCTGTGTTAGTTGTAGAAGATCAGCAGGATTTGAGGCTCATTATTGCTCATCAACTCCAAAAACTTCAATTTACAAAAGTTAAGCAAGCTGCAAATGGCCTAGAGGCATTGGAGATTCTGCAACAAACTCCAGATACATGCGCGATCGTTTGTGACATGGAAATGCCAGTCCTTGGTGGGTTGGATCTATTGTCAGAAATGCGAGATAGAACAGATATCAATAGACCTCCATTTTGTATGTCCATGGATCAGGTCAGTAAAGAACGACTTATGTTGGCTGTGGAAAATGGTGTCGATGAGATTTTAGTAAAGCCATTTACCTTGAAAGATATCTATCCAAAAGTCCTTATGGCATGGAAAAAGTATCATAATCCCCGCAATCCAGAGAAAGCCTATGAGTTAGCAAAAATTCAACTGCGTAATAAAGATTGGCTTGAAGCTGAAAAAATCTATAAACTTTTGGGCGATTCTGCAGCGACGTCAGCAAGACCAATTGTCGGTTTGGCGCGAGTTTATCTTGGAAAAGGCGATCCGCATCGCGCTTTGGAATATCTAAATTTGGCGGAGCAACGAAACAAGTCTTTCGTTCATTTGTACTCCAGCCGCGGTGAAGTATACGTTCATATGAAAAAGTATGACGAAGCTTTGAAGGCATTCGATCAGGCCATTTCTCTGTCTCCACTGAACCCAGTCAGATATAAAGCTGCCTCCGATATTCTAATGGTTAAAGAGCGATACAGTGATGCGGTCGCTCTGCTTGAGAAGGCGGTAAAAGCTGGTCTTGAGTTTAAAGAGTTGTTCAATCATTTGAGTCAGGCCTATTTTATGATGAAGGATTACTCTAAGGCTTTGCGTTACGTTAAGACTGCCTTGGGTATGGATCCAGAGAATATTACATTTTTAAACCAATTGGGCATTTGCCTAAAGAATCTCAATCAAACAGATGAAGCTACCAAAGTTTACAATCAGATCATTAAGCTTGATCCGGACAACGTCGCAGCGTTGTATAATAAGGCAATGCTCAATGAAGCTAAGGGAGATTTTCCAGAGGCGCTAAAATTGCTAGATCGCGCCTTGAAAAAAGACCCTAATTTTGCGCAGGCTAGGCAAAAATTTGAAGAAATTAAAAAGAAGGCAACTTCGCCTGCGGCTTGATAGTTCTCCCTAGTTTCTTGCAAAGGACAATTTGGGGGCCATGCCGCGGTCCGGTACCTGTTATAATGACAGGACTTTTCTGCTCCCATATTTTCAGGTTGAATAATTTTAATAATCCTGTAAAACACTGTTGAAATTAAACAAAATATCAATATTTTCAGGTAGTTTATTAAAATAGATCGAACTGGTCCTTTTGGGGAATTAATGCCTTCGTCTTCGCCGTTATACATTGCCGTCATTTGTTTTATCTGCCTTTTGGGGGCATGCGGAAAGCCTAGTTCTTCTACCCTCAACTATGCAATTGGAGATGCCAATTCCACTGTTGGAGGTGTGCATGGGCGTTTTGAACTTTCCAAAGCGGGACTCACAGATCATTTTGATCAGCAAACCGTTTGTGTAGAGGTTGGAATTGACTCTATTTCAAAAGCTAACGCACTATTCGAAGTGAAGCTGGCGTTTGCAGTATGGTTATCCGCGGCAGGTTACGGGCAAGAGGAGTTTGATTCTTTATTATTTTTGTTAAAGCCAAAATGTTTTCATAAGGATAACCAGTACGACACTGTTGTTCAGTTTACAAGTTTTAAGAGCGAAGTTTCAGGTGAAGATTTACGAGGCCGATTTAATCAGCCGACAATAAATTGTGAGCGAAACCAGTTAAACGCTACATGCACCAGCCCTGTTTTGACGCTAGGTTGGGGCGGCCCAGGAGGCCTTAACTTTGACCGATTGCATTCTGGTGTCATTGAGAGAAATTCTATTAGTAGATCGTTTCCATCTTGGATTTCTTTGAGCCCCTACATCAAGTGGGTCTCTATAGACCAGAACCTTGCTGCTGAATTTAATTTTCAAGATGCAAAAAAACTTGAAATCAATAATCAGTTAAAATCAATGTCTTCAGAATCGACGTGGTCATTTATAAATCTTGTCAAGTTTAGCGAGATGCTTGCTAGTGAATCGTTGATTTTTTCAGGTGATCCAATTTTTGCAGCCGAATCTGAGAAATTTATGGCATCCAATCAAAAATACTTTCACAAAAATATTCAGCCAGTATTTGGGGCGTACCATACATTATTACATGAACTCGGACATACATTCGGTTTACGACATGCTGACAATCCCGTGCCGGGGAGTATTACGGGGCAATCTCGAGATACTCATTGGGATGAAACTCGAGGGCAATACTTGACCTCTCGAGCTTCCATGGCATATTCAGACTTGTTTGCTTTTTTGACGGATGACGATCAGAAGGGTGTTAGAGCGTCAGTCGAGTCACTAAGAAACTATTTTAACAGTAAGCCTTGATCAATGGTTTCACGACGGTGCTCGGACATTAGATCATTGACACATAGGCTGAACTTTGAATTCTTTTAGAAGTTCACAGGTGTTCTCTTTTGTGTAGCCTGACGAGCTGCGACGAAGCTTTACAAATTTTGTTTTAAACGCCTCATCCTTCACGCACACTGCTATCGCCTGTTTTGCGCGTGCGAAAAAAGTATCCTGGCCTTTTCCTTTTTTATCAACGAGACATTTAGAAATAATACTGTAATTCAAGTCTTCAGTGCAGGTAGATATTTTTGCCTTTGATGCAAGAATGACGAAATCAATGGCTTCTTCAATCTGAACGTTGTCGGTTGTAGTTTGTAGATAGGAATTGATTTGCTCAAGTTTCGGACTGGCTCCCAAAAGTTTAACTGCTGACTTTACGCATTTGGCCCTAATTTGAAACTTATCCATGCCCTTGTATTCTTCTTCTGTGCCAGAGCTTGTTTCTGTCTTCTTTCCGGTCACAATATATTCTTCCTTAAGACACTTTTCATATCCATCTGTGTCTTTAAAGTCAAAAATGGAGGCCGATCCCGTTGCAGATAGTGACAGCAAGAAAAAAAATGTGGACGACATACACCCAAACTTGAATGCTTTCATAATAGAGGCTCCTTTAAATAGGTAAGACCTCAAGTATATCAGATTTTACATTGGATTATGAGAAAGGGAGAGAGAAAAATTTCTTGGCAAGTCAGAAATAATTCCAATTTTGGAATATCATGAAATGCGCCAAAAGAGGCGAGGCTCGATTGCTTTAAGCCGTTTATTGTTCGAAATTGGTGGAATTTTTTTGATTGTTTGTTGAAGCTTGGTTCATTGACGGTACCAGGGAAGACTTTGCCTACTCATTAAAGTGCGTCCGTCGCATAGACATATCTATGAAATTGCATCTATAATTATCGTAACGTTTCTTATCGGCACTTTTATTTTTTTGGAGGTTCACGTTATGTTTACTAGAATTAGTTTGGTATTAGGTCTAGCGTTAGCATCTTCTTCGGCATTCTCACAAACAGTGAAAGAAAAGAAAGAAATGGCTGAGGCAACTAAAGAGTTTATGGCTGAGTCCGCTGACACAAACAAAGCTTGTGGTACAAAGATTGCGGCTACGATTAATTGGAAAAGCTTTAAATATGATCCAGCAAAT
>JAPLFV010000379.1 GCA_026390495.1 Pseudomonadota bacterium
TCTGCATTTCTTTCTTTGAGGTTTTGGCTAATGTCTTTTTGTCTAAACTTGCGAATTGGTCCAACATTAAAAACATGGAGAAAGAAAGAGCGGGCACCCAAAATGATGTGTCTAAAAAAATTCGCGAGAAATCTCTAGTCTCCGAAATCAGCTTGCATGACGGTACTCCGGCATCTAATGCAGCTATAAGGCTTGGCAAATCTGTTTCTAAGGTAAATTTTGACTGGAGGAATTCGGATGAGGTTGTCAAACAGGTCAAATCAGAGTTGAACGAACTCATTCAAGCCATGGATGAAAATGATGCCTCAGCGATATATGAAGAAATGGGGGACTTATTGTTTACAGTAGCACAGCTTTGTCGACACCTGGATATAGATCCTGAACTGTGTGGAATCGATTCAAATATTAAATTCAAAAGAAGGTTTTTAACGCTCGAACAATTCGCAAGTTTAGACAAAAAGACATTAGCCAAAACCTCAAAGAAAGAAATGCAGACCCTTTGGAATACAGTTAAAATAAACGAAAAAAAGCTCTCTAAGAAGAGAGCTAAATTGAGCAAGTAAAATTCCTTCCGAGAATCTTACTTAGATAAACTCTTGATCGCCGATGCGAGTCTACTAACACGGCGACTTGCGTTCTTTCTGTGCAAAACGCCCTTTGAAGCGCCCTTATGCAACATCTCCTGCGCCTTGGAAAATAAATCAGTAACTTTTCCTTTGTCTTTCTCAGTCCCTGCTTTGACGGCTTCTATGGCAAAACGACAACGCTTAACCGCTGTACGAATTGAAGACAAATATTGAGAATTTCTTTCGTGCTTTACGGCACTGCTCCGAGCTCTTTTTTCACACGATTTGTGGTTTGACACGTCATTACCTCAAGTTATTAATATTGCAACTCCGCAATAACAGCGTAGTTTGAATTACACCTGGTCTTATCAGCCATGCCGCATCTTTGTCAAGCGAAGACTGGTCAAAAGGGCTCTCTCAAATCTCTAACCAGCTGAAATAACAAAGATCTATCGCAATTTCTCAGCCTGCAACCGTGCTTCTTGGTCAACGATTTCATTTTCCTTATGCCCACTATGACCTTTAACCCAAGTCCACGAAACTTCATGGAAGTTCACCAAACTATGCAAGATCATCCAGAGATCCTGATTTTTCACGGAGGAATTCGAAGAGGTCGTCCAGTTATTCTCAACCCATTTGTTGATCCACTCTTTTTCAAATGCATCAATCACATACCGGCTATCTGTTACAACATTAACATCACAGCTTCGACTAAGCACTTGCAACCCATTGATGACGGCTAATAACTCCATTCTATTATTAGTTGTCAACAACTCCGAACCCGAAATTAACCTTTCTTTTTGACCATATCTCATCAATGCAGCCCAGCCACCAGGACCTGGATTTCCCAAGCAAGCTCCATCGGTATAAATCTTTACTTTTGATCTACTTTGCATTCTTACGCTCAAACTAACTTCAATCTAAGCAGCAACATCGCCACCGCCAACTAAGGAAGCCTTTTCAAAAAGTCCATGCGCCAAATATATCTGATGGAGTGGTTGTATTAGAATATTCAAATCTCCAAAAAACTCTCGTAACCTTTCCAAGAAGACAAGTGAAGACGAAGACGTAGGATACTCTAAACAAGACTGTATTGCCAAGCTAAACGCAGAACATGATGCACCCCGAATCGCAATGGATTTCTCGAGCCAAAAAAGGGCTTCATCATGTAGCTTCAGCCTTCTGTATATAAGCCCTACACCAACCAAACAATGATAGTCATTTGCATTTAGTGACAAAGACTTTTTGAAAAAAGAAATTGCCTCTTCATGGGAATATGAATTCAAAGAAAGTTGGCCTAACCCTCTGAATGCTCGAGCACAGTTATCATCATGAAGTATTGCTAACTCAAAAGCTAGCATAGCCTCTGTTGGATCGCCTGATGACATTAATGCATCTCCCTTGATGCGACATAATTCTGATTTCTCTGCTTTAGTAATATTTTTGAAAAGCAAAAACTCTTCACAACGCACCAATATGTCGTTTGCATCCAAACTAGAGCAAATATCGGCATGACGTTCTATGAACTCTTTAACGATATTCACTTTCGACATAAATCTGTGATTTGGATCAATTTTAGCATTGAATATCCTATCCAAATCTGAGACAACGCGATTAAAACTAGCCTTAAACTTCAACGCTAACTCAGAACTTTTCCACATTTGAATTTCCATATTTTTATATTCGTCCTTACAGAAATTCTCCTCTATAAAATTTTTTACATTGAAGCAGTCCAAATCTTTCATCGAGACTTCAATTCCAATTTTAGAATATGTAGAGAACCCATCCAAATCGTTCAATAAAATGGCCTTACCATTCATCGCAGCTGCAGAAAAAAGCTTTAATGACCCATCCAAATCCTCGATGTTAGCCTCCCAGATAAAAGCGTCTACTGCAGAACAAACATCCCTCCAAAAACCACGACTATCTTGAGATAGAAAAAGACAGTTTTTTCCAACTCCCAAAGATGATACAAGATACTTTGTCTGTTCAAAATTGGGCCCATTTCCAAGAAATAAAAACCTCAATTTAGAACGATTCTGAATTGATTGTTTCTCCACAAACAACTTTATACCATTGGCCACACCTTCAATGCTTTCCTTATTGATAAAATCCGTTTTAATACCAACCAGAAAGCAGTTCTCAGGGATTCCTATATATTTGCGAAATTTTTCTCGGAGTTTGCTTGAGAAGCAATCATCAACAGAAAAATTGCCCGCAGCAACATCAACAATGCTATCTGTTGAAATACCATTGTGAAGCAGAAACCTTCTTTGCTTTTCACTCGACACGAGAAAACCACTAGAATTCTCCAAGATATCAGTCTGAATTGCCTTTAGGTTGTTATATAAATCATAGGCAAATGGATTTGTATCATATGAAATTGCAAAGAAAGGTATCGAGTTCGCTCTGCAAAACCTTAGTGCTTGAAAACTTGCAAGTGTGGAAAGCCCAACTCCAATAATGATACTTGAGCCTTCCAAAAAAGAATCGACATTTTTAAGAAATCCCGGCATTCCATCCAATGCCGGAAAAAAAACTTTCGGTACTGATGATGTCGCCGAAGAACTCTCACAACGACCTATCACGAGTATCTCTATATCATAATGATGACTAAGGTTCTCCCACAATGAATCGACTGATAAGTCAAAATTGATTCCAGCGACGATCCTTAGTTTTAATTTACAGCTCAAATCCCCTCCCCCTCAATGTGCTACATTAGGCATGCTCTTTGCAACGCCGCTCTTAATAGAAGTTGAAACTTCTAATAATTCAGATGCACCATCCAAAATGTCTTTTGATTCAATATACGCACCAAACCTAAGAACTGAAGCCTTCAGTGTCGCGTCGACCCCAATTGGAATTGTGAATATTTTGGAGGAGTTTTTGGCTAAATCGACTTCACTTTGAATGTTTTTTAGAAACTTTACTTGTGCGCCAGACAAGTTCGCAACGTTTAATTTTAGGTTCTTTAAATCTCCATATCCTAAATTCTTTAAATTCACCATCAATTCAGCTCGTTCATTTGCTTCCAATATATTTGGAAGCAAACTGGAATCAGACTCCCTCAGTGAAATCGAAATCTCAATTTTCGGCAATTCTCCAGATATAATCTCAATAGGTAGTGTCTGAGAAAGATTTAAAATCGGTAAAGTGTCTTGCGCAACTCCAATCAAAATCCGGTGAATTCCACCAGAAGTTCTTCGCTTTCAAGACCAACATACGGAGCATGCATGAACACACTTATATTTTCGACAGCATTGGCATTAGAGTTCTTTAAAGTCCAAGGAATTTCCAAATTCGACCCGACCTTACTGACTAGCCTCAATTTATCTATTTGAAATTGCAATGCAGATTTTCGCCTGGAATCAATGGCCCCAGACCACGTTATGTTTTGCTGTTTGAACAGCCAATTTTCAATTTCTTTAGATTTAACCTTTATAAAGGACTCTACTTCCGGTTGAGACAAGGCAATCAGATGAGAAGACCGTTGCGAACCTTCCGGAAGGCGATCTCCATATATTTTTTTTGTCTTAGAAAATACCAAATCTGCAATCTTTAGCTCAACATCCGATTCAAAATCGCTTGAATTTTCTGATTTTAAATAATATCCCGATATATTGAAGGAGGACTCCATCTTACTGCTATTGTCAAAGTTACTTAACAAATGATTAGGAAGAAACGCCTCCGACTTGAACCTTGAAAGTCCAAACATTCCAGAATTGGAACTACTTTTGGTAACAGGCTGAATCCAGATGTCTGGCATTATGCCCTTATTTTGTATTGATCTGTGATTTGGCGTTAGATATCTCGCTATCGTCAGCTTAAGGGCCCGTTCACCATGCAGTTCAAATAGTGTCTGCACCGAGCCTTTGCCGTAGCTTGGCTGGCCCACCACCAATGCCCTTCCGTTATCCTGCAATGCACCCGCCACAATCTCGCTTGCAGAGGCACTATTCTCATCCATCAATACGGTAATCGGGAAATCTAAGAACTTTTGTTGCCTCTTACTGACACGCTCGGTCTCATTTCGTCGTCCATGGGTTGATACTATCACTCCAGACTTCAAGAATAGATCTGACACAGCAACTGCTTGATCCAGCAATCCTCCCGGATTTGATCGAAGATCCAATATGAGACCATTCAAGGGATATCGCCTTTTAAATTCCTTAATTGAAGATTCAACTTCGTCGGCAGTTCGGCTAGCAAAACTGTCAATAACCAATCGTAAATAGTGCAAATTTCCATCATGGTATGGAAATGACTCCACAGAGTCCACTTCAATGACCGCTCTATTCACAACTACTTCAATGGGGGAAAATAGCCCTTCTCTAAGTATTGTCAATTGAGCTGGCGTTCCGGGTTCACCACGCATATGAGTTATCAATTGATCCAAATTTAATCCAAATGTTGATTGCTGATTTATGGCTATAATCCTGTCCCCTTTCATTACTCCCGCCATTGACGCTGGACTCCTGGGGATAGGCTTCAGAACTGTTAAGATGTTGTCTCGAACGCCAACGATTATACCTAGACCACCAAACTCACCATCGGTACCTTGACGCAGCTCACGATATGACTCTGGAGACATCAAATTGGAATGCGCATCGAGGCTACTCAAAATTGCATTTAATATAATTGTAGATGCCTGCTTCTCCGTTCCCACGATCGCCCTTGCTGATCCTGTCAGGTGATCTGCTATATTGTTATCGTCCAGAAATCTGCATAGTTGACGAACTGTCAATAAAAAGGCATTCGAATCTTCGCCTGATGATTTTGCAAGTTCAATTTTTTTTCCGTTCAAAGACAGCTCAAAACTACTACCTTCATCTGTGTAGTATGTATTTTGAACGCTCAAACTAAGACCGCGCAATGCTCCTTCAAGGAGCTTATCGAGCGTGACTCTATCACTGTCCACATAATACCCTTGCACAATAGATAAGACGGATTCCATCAAGGCAGGATCAAATGCCTTAGCATCTCCCTTCCCCATCTGTGAAGTCGACTCTAGTATTCTGGGAGACAAACTCCGAAATAGATCACGTGACAAGAAGATTTGCAAACTCTGATTATTGACAAAAATAAGAATCGCACTGACGAGAAAGCATAAAAATGCCATCGGGCTAAATATATTTTTGTAAC
>JAPLFV010000067.1 GCA_026390495.1 Pseudomonadota bacterium
AATGATTTACGGGAGCATTTAAGAGTATGACTCAAAAGAACGGTGACCCTCGTTATGCAGAGTCCTTGTCTGTGGAAATTAATCAGTCTTCTCCGCACGCGGCAGTTAAATATATTAAAAATAGTATTCATTCAGATGAAGACACTTTAATTGTAAATCACGCTGCGATGCTTGATGTTGCAGCTCAGTTGAAAAAGAGCTTTCCATATCTTTTAGACGTATGTGCAGTCGACTATCCCGAGCGCGATGAACGATTTGACGTCGTATACCACTTTTTAAATCCTGACACAAATCAGCGCATTCGAGTAAAGACACAGATTAATGAGACGGACACCGTCCCGTCATTGACTGGAATTTATAAATCAGCAAATTGGTTTGAACGCGAAGCTTTTGATCTCTTTGGAGTAAAATTTGGCGGACATCCAAATTTGAGGAGAATTCTTTGTCATGATGATTTTGTTGGGCACCCTCTGAGAAAGGATTATCCCGCGGATCGCAATCAGGAATTGAAAACTCCATTGACACATGTATTTGAAAAAGATCGTGAACGAATGATGAGGTCGCAAGAAGATTTTCTTGACGATCGTGTATGGATTAATATTGGTCCTGCACATCCAGCAACTCACGGAACATTAAGGTTCATGGCAATTCTGTCCGGTGAAACTATTGAGAAAATGGATGTGGAGATTGGATATCTTCATCGCTGTTTTGAAAAGATGTGTGAAAATCATAATTATTGTTCTGCGCCAATGAATAATAATGCTTGGTGTCGTGCCATTGAAAAATCTTTAAATGTAACTATTCCTCCAAGAGCTCAGATGATGCGAGTCATATTGGACGAGTTTAGTAGGATTATCGATCATTTAGTTTGTATCTCCACAAATATTGTAGATTTGGGGGGGTTAACAAACTTTTGGTTGGGGTTTGCCGCGAGAGAGCGAGTTTACGATTTATTTGAAAAACTTTGTGGTGCTAGGTTGACTGTTTCACTTTCTAGAATTGGTGGAATGGGTTTTGATTTTCCTGATGGTTGGGTAGAGCAAGCTAAGGACACTTTGAAATCAATTCGGCAGGCGCATTATGAGATTGATTTATTGTGTACAAAAAATCGAATTTTTGTGAGGCGAATGGTTGGCTCAGGGCAAATCGGAAAAGAAAGTGCTGTCAATTGGGGTTTTACTGGACCGTGTCTACGAGCTACTGGAGTTCCCTTAGACATGAGAGTCTATGCTCCTTATTATGGTTATGACAAATTGGAGTTTGATGTACCCGTTGGGTCGAGAGGGGACAATTACGATAGGTACATGGTTAGAATGGCGGAGATTCTTGAATCCTGCCGCATTTTGGAACAATGTCTTGACAACATTCCTTCAGGACCAATTGATATCGATAATCCAAATATTGTTATGCCGAATAAGCAAGATGTTTACGGCAATATTGAGGGATTGATGAATCAATTTATGTTGGTTGTAAACGGCGTTAAGGTTCCAAAGGGAGAAGTATATCAGGGTTATGAGGCTGCAAATGGAGAGCTTGGATTTTATGTTGTAAGTGATGGGTCGGGTGTGCCATATCGAGTTAAATGTAGGCCGCCGTGTTTTGCGGTTTTTCAGGCCATTCAAGAAATGTGCGAAGGAGATATGATTGCAGATTTGGTTGCTACGCTCGGGACGATAAACATTATTGCCGGTGAGTTAGACCGGTAAATTCACCCCATTTTATGTTTGAGGTCATATTTTTTATGAATAGTTCTAATAATTCTTCAATATTCTCGGAAAAGCTAAAAACAGTTATTGAAAAAGAACTTACCCGCTATGAGACGAAGAGATCTGCCATTCTTCCCATTTGCCATGCAATTCAAGATGAGTGTGGCTGGGTGCAAGAGAAACACATTGACGCTTTAGAAAAAGAATATTCGCTCAATCGGATTCAGGTCAAAGAGGTATTGACTTTTTACAAAGCCTATAAACAAAGTGAGCCAAAGAAATTCGAAATTGAGTTCTGTGACAATATCGTTTGCTGCATGATGGGTGCAAAAGATGCAATGGCAAAAATTGAAGAACTTATCGAGAAGCAGGGTGTGAATTCAGAATTTGGTTTGAAAGGAGTTCCCTGCTTGGGAGTTTGCGATCAGGCTCCCGCGATGCTAGTGAACAAGGATCGACATCACAAAATCACAAATGAAAATGTTGAAAAAGTGCTAAGTCGCTATTCATCGACAATTTAAATTATGTCGTTCTTATAATGAATAAATTGATATTGATTTGGGGGCAGACTTAATGGGAAATACATCCGATAAAATTAAAATTATTACAAAATATGAAGGTATGCCTAACAGCAGAAGTTTGGACACCTACCTATCAAAAGGTGGATATGAAGGATTAAAAAAATCCTTTTCAATGCAGCCTGCGCAAATTATTGAAGAAGTAAAGGCTTCTGGCCTAAGAGGACGTGGTGGTGCTGGATTTCCAACCGGTTTAAAATGGAGTTTTGTGCCTCAAAATATACAAGGTCCCAAATACTTGATCTGTAATAATGATGAAGGTGAGCCAGGCACTTTTAAAGACAGATACATCGCAGAGTTGAGTCCCCACATGATAGTGGAAGGCATGATTATTGCCGCTAAAGCCATTGGTGCTTGCAAAGGATATATTTATACAAGGTATGAATTTTTTGAAGAAATCAAATGGCTGGAGGCGGCTATCCAAGAGGCTTACAAAGCCGGTTTTTTGGGTAAGAATATTTTGGGGTCTGGATTTGATTTTGACCTAGATCACTATACTGGTGCAGGCGCATATATATGTGGAGAAGAGACGGGCTTGATTTCTTCATTGGAAGGTAAAAAAGGGCAACCAAAACTTAAGCCACCTTTTCCCGCAGTCAGTGGTTACCTGGGTAGGCCAACAGTTGTCAATAATACCGAAACTTTCGCCGCGGTACCGTGGATTATGATAAATGGTGCTGCCGCCCACAAAGCGATAGGCACTGAAAAATCCGCTGGAACGAAACTATTCTCAATCTCAGGAGCAATAAAAAGGCCAGGGGTCTATGAGCTTCCATTAGGCTATTCTTTTGAAAGGTTTTTGAATGATGATTGTGGAGGGATGATTGAGGGCAGAAGTTTGAAGGCATGCATTCCTGGTGGGGCATCGGCGCCAATTTTGACACCGGAAGAATTGAAGGGTTTAACGATGGACTATGAAGCGATAGCCGCAAAGGGTTCCATGCTCGGCTCTGGAGCAGTCATGATTATTGACGATAGAATGAGCATGGTTGAATTGATGAAGGTGATTGCAGATTTTTATCATCATGAAAGTTGTGGGCAATGCACACCTTGTCGCGAGGGAACTGGTTGGTTAGCAAATATTATGGGTGGGATATATCATAAAGAGGGACAAAAAGGGGACGTTGACAAGCTTTGGACAGTAGCTAAAGCAATGGAAGGCAGAACTATTTGCGCTCTAAGTGATGCAGCAGCAATGCCGACAAAAGCGATAACTAAAAAATTTGGTGATGAACTCAGAGCGTTTATTGAGCGGGGGGCTGGAGCGTGAGTGAAACGATAAATTTTAAGATAGATGGTCAAAGTGTTTCAGTGCCGAAAGGCACCACTGTCATGCAGGCCGCTTATCAAATGAAGATTAAAATTCCACATTTTTGTTGGCATCCTGGCCTCTCAGTTGCTGGTGTTTGCCGATTTTGTCTTGTTAAAGTTGAAGGACGGCCGAAACTAGAAATCGCCTGTAATTTGCAGGCGTCTGAAGGTATGGAGATTTTGACAGATACTCCTGAAGTCAAGGAAGCTCATAAGTGGGCTTTAGAGTTTCATTTAGTTAATCATCCACTTGATTGTCCTATTTGCGACCAAGCAGGTGAATGTGGTCTACAAAATTACTATATGGAAGTGGGGAAATATCAAAGTCAAATGGAGCGCCCAAAGGTTTTAAAGCCTAAAGCGCTAGACGTTGGCGGTGATCTTGTTTTGGACACTGAAAGATGCATTTTATGCAGTCGATGTGTCAGATTTGAAAAGGAAGTTACAAAATCTGAGGCACTAGGGATATTTGATCGAGGTGACCATGCAATCATTGGCACCTATCCAGGTAAAAAAATTGAGCATAAATACACAACAAATTTGGTAGATATTTGCCCTGTAGGTGCATTTACAAGTAAGGACTTTAGATTTAAACAAAGGGTCTGGTTTTTAAAGGATAAACAATCTGTGTGTCCTGGTTGTAGCACAGGCTGCAGCATTGATTTGTTCGCAAAAGAACAGACAGGAACTTATTATCGAATAAAACCTAGAGAAGGCGAATCAAATGGATAC
Organism: Pseudomonadota bacterium; assembly: GCA_026390495.1. Classification (GTDB taxonomy): domain Bacteria; phylum Bdellovibrionota_B; class Oligoflexia; order Oligoflexales; family RGVZ01; genus CAMDKS01. The sequence continues at coordinate 4,328 of JAPLFV010000067.1, forward strand.
TGGATGTGCGATACGGGCCGTGGAATGTATCGTCATTTGAATATTGAAACACGTCAACGTTTTCATTATGTGTCCAAAAATGGGCAAAAAATAGATATAGACCAAAAAGAGAGCCTCAATCAGCTGGCTTCAAAAATTAAAGAAGTGGGCCCAGAACATGTTTCTTTACTTGTTAGTGCTCAATATACTAATGAAGAATATGAAGCGTTCTTTGATTTTTTTGTGGGGAAACTGGGAGTTAAAAAAGTTTATCAATGGCGAGAGCCGACGGAAAAGCTAAATGATTTTGATGGCATTTTGCTTAGAGGTGACCGGAATTCAAATACTCATGGGCTAATGGCGACACTAAAGAAATACGGTGTAGGAAATCAAAAAATAGGTAATGAATTTGATATTGCGGTCTCGAGTGCGGCTAAGGTGGTCATTGCCTTAGTCCCAGAAATTCCGGCAACTTTCCCTTCCCTACAATCAAACCTTCAAACACTCGTATCGTTGAATTTCGTTTCATTTTGGACTGTAAATTCTGAGATTGAAAAGATTAAAGGTGCTAAGCACGTAGTGCCAGTAAAAGGTTTTTCTGAAAAAAAGGGATCGTTTACAAATCATTTTGGAAAACTGGGGCATTTGACATCTCCATTTGTTTCTGTGATTGAGGGGATAAATTGTGTTGCATCGACGACTAGGAAATTGTCTGAATATTTTTAGAGTTTTAGACTTTTTGATATCCATTGGTGGCTCCTGAGACTGGGAGCCAAATAAGTTAAGAAATTGATTGGTTGATTCTTCTTTGTATTTCCGAAAATTTTGCGAAGAGAACCCAAAAGAGAAATAGTAAATTGATGAGAAGGAGAAATTAAAATGGCTGTTAAATTGGTTGCCCCTCCGCCGAATGATGCAAATGCCTTTGAAGCAGCTTGGGGATACTTATCGACTATTATGGCAGGAATGAAATTTACAGCTCAGGTTTTTATTAAGCAGATAACTGGTCGGGAAAAATCAAATACATTGGAATGGCCTGAACAGCCATCCACTTATAGTGACAGATTTAAAGGTAAACATTTTTTAACTCTCCGTGACGACGGTAAAATCAGGTGTACCGCCTGTTTTTTATGCGCAACAAATTGCCCTGCGCAGTGTATTCACATTGAAGCCGGCCAAAGTACAGAGAACGAAATCGAAAAGTTTCCTGTTCGGTTTGAAATAGATATTTTGCGCTGTGTTTTTTGTGGATATTGCGAGGAAGCTTGCCCAGTCGACGCAATTCGTCTAGGTCCAGCATATGTTATGACGGGTTTGGCGGATCAAAAGTGGGTCTACACTAAGGAATATTTAGCCCAAAGAACAGAACTTCAAAATGG
>JAPLFV010000192.1:0-6999 GCA_026390495.1 Pseudomonadota bacterium
ATTTCCACGATAAGCCGCAATGTAGGCATGTCGCTTTTTTTGGAACAAGCACATAAATAATAATTCCCACAAAAAACGGGATCAAAAAAAACTGTACAAAACTCAATGGTAAAAACCCTGGCCCTGAAGATAGGCTTTGATAAAAACCTGTGCTAATAGACAATTTAGACATGGCAAAAACAGTGAGCAAAACAGCACAAGCAGACAGGGACAATGCTAGCCTGAAATCCCTTTGGCATTCTCCATTGTGAACACAAGTTTCATTCTTCATGTTATTTTTAACTCAAAATTTTGCTGTTCCAACAATCTTACCTAATATGCGGCTGACCAAAAGTGCTGCATACATGGCGACCTTAGTGACAACTGAAAACAGCCAGAACAAAATAGCAAATGGCGCAACAGCAACTCCTGCTGCAGCCGCGACGGGATCAAATCCAGAAATATCATTGCGGCGCCATTTCTTGAATTGGCCTTCGTGGTCAATTTTATGTTCCAAAAGCGCCGATGCTTCTCGCTTTTTATTTAAATTATCTTTTGTAACGATGACTTGTGACATTCTGGTGCTCCCATTTCGTCTCAATCTAAAACAAACACTTCAATTGATTTCAATATCTTACATCAATTTCAGCGGCAATCCAAGTGCTTCGGATCACGCACTCAATAGCAAAATAATCTGCGCCGGCCGCAGTCTTTCATTTTTGCGCCCCCGACATGCGGAAGTAACGCTTTTAAAAATGGATAAAATTTAATCCTTGCTAAATTTCAATGGATTTTAGCCATACTATCTTCATAGGAAAACCCGTTAAATAGCCCATCCAGTTGAAGCATATATAAACACTATTTTCCAAAAATTTTGGCAAACAAATTCTTGATCCATCCAAACAACGAAATTGATCCCTGAACTGGCGCAATCACATTGTTTCCTTCTGCCGATCGTCCAGTCAGTTTAGGCCGATGATAGGGCTTATCAGATTTAGCAACCTGCTTCGAACCTCGTTGCGGTTGGTGACGATCTTTGCCGGGCTTGTCTTCTCGCGAGTCATTTCTCTTAGCCCCCGCACTACCTTGGGACCTAGACTCAAACTTGCCCTTAGGACCTCGATCATCCTTTGCAAATGCTCCCTTTCTACGGTCATCACGATCTTTCGGATTGCGATACAGTGGGCCATCAACTTCATAGGGATTACCAGTTAGATCTTTAATGTCGAGATATTTTTTATCAAACCATTCGGTCTTTGGCGCAATATCAGGCCCAAGCATGTCATTGATTGCAATCATATTCTCGCCATAATCGTCACAGACTAGGGTATAGGATTTTCCATAACTTCCTGCTCGCGCAGTCCGACCAATTCTATGCACATAATTACTTGGATCTTCTGGAACGTCAAAATTATAAACGTGGGACACTTTACTTATATGCAGTCCGCGACTTGCTACGTCTGTTGCAATCAAAGCCTTCACTTTCCCCAACTTAATTCTTTGAATCAGTGCAATCCGTTTACTCTGCGGCAAATCACCAGTAATCAGATCTACGTCAATGCCGTTCCCAGCAAGCTTAAACTGAAGCCAATCAGCAACCATTTTAGTGTTCACGAAAATTATGGCGCACTCTGGTTGATGATCCTGAAGCAGTCCAAGCATGACGCGTAGCTTATTTCCGGCATCACAAATAACGGCATGTTGATCGATATTTTCTGGAGTAATAACTTCAGGATTCACTGAAATATAGGCTGGCTGGTTCAGGTATTCAAATGCTAGTTCCTTAACCTTATCATTCGTCGTGGCTGAAAACAGAAGCTTCTGCGCACCCTCTGGAATTTTATCCAGGAAAAACTCGACATCATCAATAAATCCCATATCAAACATTCTATCTGCTTCGTCACAAATGAAGATCTTGACTTGGGAAAGATCCACCAGTTTCCTTTGAAAAAAGTCTTTTAACCGACCTGGGGTTGCAACGATCATTCTTGGGGCCGATTTCAGTTTCGTCGCTTGCTTTTCAAAATCCACGCCTCCAAAAACGGCCATTGAATTAATTTGAAGAGGCTCTAGTATTTTTTTAGCGTCTTCATCAATTTGCATTGTTAACTCACGCGTTGGAGTTAATACAACGACTTCCGGAACTGCGACGTCTGGTCTTTCACTTACGGGAGGTGGTTGCAAATGCATTCTCTGAGCCACAGTCAAAATAAAAACTGCTGTCTTTCCTGTACCTGTCTGAGCAAATCCAGCGACATCTCTGCCTTGAACCGTCAATGGAAGGCACATCCCTTGAACCGGAGTAGGATTGGTCCATCCATTTTTTGCTGCAGCCGCAATGATTTCGGCAGAAATTCCAGCTTCTTCAAAAGACGATACCGATGGAACAACGTCCATGGCGGGAACTTGTGGCTTGTTAGCGGGCTTCTCAAAATCTATTGTTCCACTTAACTGACTTGCAACGATAGGTAACACATTCGGCAAATCCAAATTTTGGGGTCTAGAATCATTCATTTAATTTGTCTTTCTTGCTAAAAGCTAAATTTACTCTCATAACTGCTAAATCGATATCACCATGAACTGTCAAAAAAATTTCTAAAAAATACAACTCAAATGCCGATAGCCTTTAAGGCACGCATAGTTTTTGCGACGGCAAAATTTACTGGCATCAAATTGTCAACGTTCAAGCGGGTGAATCACCATGGACAACAATCAGGTAGAAGACTCAACAGAATCCATAGTTCCAGGGGATACAGACCAAGAACTGATGAGCAAAAATTCGCCAGATCCGCAGGATACCGGAGAAAGTCAAGATCTCCAAGTCAAAGCGTCTTCAACGGACTCAAAATTAAATCCACCAGATGAGACCCAGAAACCAATCACAAACGACTTGGATCAAACACCTAACTGGCTAAAACTACTAGGTAAATTTCACAATGAGAGCAATGGTCTGCTCGCGGGTAAGGAAAATTTAAAAATTGTTGCGACAAACCTAAATGCAAAACCTTCGTTTTATCGAAAATGGTCATTCGAGGCGAATCAGTCTATGCGTCTCACTGCTAGTTTAAGACGCAGAATTGCAGCAGCAAAAAAATAGACGATCTTCAATCTGTTTCCAAAGAATCCTCATATTCAGTTATACAGTCGCTATGAGTAAAAATTGATAATCCAACCACACTGAGGAATCAAACTAGCCTTGTTTCTTCGCGGCCTACACCGTATAAAACTTTTTCACATTGCTTCAAAAAGTGTTACCATTTTTGACGCTTGCCCTTTTCTCTCGGCAACATTCATACAAACTTTGAGGTTCAGCCAAAATGCTTTCATCCAATGTCTCGGTTTTTTACTCATCAATTAAAAATTTAGGTTTTTGTTTTTCTTTCAGCATTGTTTGTCTTTTCTCATGTATCACTCCCATGCAAAAACGAGAGATGAACGACGACATTCAAAAGTTGAAAGAACATGTCGCCTTATTGCAACAATCATTGAACGAGGGACGATCCCACACTCAAACTACCGGAGAGATTCACCAAAAGAATTTGGCATCTACTCATGCTGATCTTGACCGCACCCAACAAGATATTAAACGAATCAAAGGTGATATTGATGCGCTAAAAGTGGGAGTGACTATGGGCCAGCTTCCAGGTCAGGAGACTCCTCCGGAAGGATCTGTTGCAGCTCAACTCGCCGAAATCAAAATACGTTTGGAAGCTTTGGAAACTAGGGTCTCAGATTTAGCATCTGCTGGTGGCGTCAAGAAATCCGACAAAAAAGACTCGGGATCTGTAAACGCAGATGCTGATAGTCTGCAAAAGGCATTTGATCGTAAACACTATAAAGAGGTCGTTCAAGATTCTCCTGCGGTATTGAAAAAACTTAAAGGTAAAGATCGAGAAAGAGTATTGAGCATGTATGGCGAAAGCCTCATGAAAAACGGAAAGCACAAGGAAGCTGCATTGCAGTTTAATGAAATCTTAGAATCTAAACCTTCCGACAAGATGGCGCCCTACGCAAAACTCAAAGTTGCAGAATGCTTTAAGGCCATGGGCGACAAGGAAACTTCAAAACTTTTTTATGAAGAAGTTATTGCAAAATATCCAGATTCACCTGAGGCCGTGAAGGCAAAAAAGGCCATTGGAAATAAGAAGTCATAAGTGATTACACTGGGAATAGAAAGCAGCTGCGATGAAACAGCAATAGCCGTATTAGAGAATGGCCGAACTGTTTTGTCGTCAATTGTATCCTCTCAAATTCAAACACATGCCAAATGGGGGGGCGTGGTTCCGGAAATTGCCGCGCGCGAACACGCGTCAGCGCTAAACTCGGTTTTTTGCGAGGCCGTTTCTCAAGCCAAAATTCAACCAACAGAAATTGACTTGATTGCAGTCACTCAAGGCCCAGGATTAGTTGGATGCCTATTAGTTGGAGCAAGTTTCGCCAAAGGTTTGGCACAAATTCTTAAGAAGCCTGTCGTACCAGTCAATCATATTCATGCGCATGTGCACGGGGCCTTGTTAGGAATAGACAAAGGGGACGCAGAAATATATCCAACTTTGGCACTCGTTGCGAGTGGTGGACACACAAATTTATATTACATGACGTCTCCCGTTCAGTTTTCTCTAGTTGCCCACACAATTGACGATGCCTGTGGAGAATCTTTTGATAAAGTCGGGAAAATGCTCGGTCTACCCTATCCAGGAGGACCTCATATTGAAAGGCTAGCTAGGCAAGGAGACCCAACAAAGTGCAAACTCCCTCGCATGTTGGAGCGAAAAAGTCAGATGGCCTTTTCTTATAGTGGCCTAAAAACTGCCGTTGCCAATCAAGTTAAGCTCAATTCTAAAGTTATAAGTCATGCTGATATCGCTGCAGCGTTTCAAACAGAAGCAGTGGGACAATTAATTCGCAAGATTAAGATTGCTCTTGAATTGAACTCGAATGTCAAATCTATCGTGATATCAGGTGGAGTCGCCGCCAATCAATACTTTCAATCAACAATTCAGGACTCTACTAAGGTACCCTGCTATTTCCCAGGTATTGTGTATTGTTCGGACAATGGTGCTATGATAGCAGCAATGGGATATCAAGATTTTATACACGCCAATGGTCTAGTGACCTCATTGCACGACTGGGATGTATTTTCCAGGTATGCTTTTGAACAATACAAAAGTTAGAAAGACAGGAAAGTCCATATGCCAAAAATTCAACGTGGCCAACCAATTCACAGGTCTGATATTAGACAAACAAAAGCTTTGGGTCAGGTTTTTCTAAACACAGATTGGCCTGTCAAGAAAATAGTCGAGCAGGTCAAATCACTTGGTATTCAAGCCGTTATTGAAATTGGGCCTGGAAATGGAATTTTAACTTTTGCGCTTGCAGACGCTGGGATCTCTGTGACCGCAATTGAGAAAGACAACCGATTCGCAGAACGTCTGCATCATCTTACATCAAATGATACCAAAACCAATATTGAAGTTATCAATACGGATGTCCTCGAATTTGACCTAGGCTCATGGATTGAAAAAATGAAAAAATCCGGAACTAAAATTGCTGTTCTTGGAAATATTCCTTACAACATCAGCACACCAATCATCATGTGGATGCTTCCACACTTAGGATTGTTAACAGCTGGAATTTTCATGGTTCAATTAGAGTTTGCCCAAAGAATTGTTTCCTCTCCCGACTCAAAGTCCTACGGAAGCCTCAGCGTCTTTTGCCAATTGAGGTCAATCTGTGAGTTTAATTTTGAAGTCGGAAAATCATGTTTTACGCCGATTCCAAAAGTGGATAGTGCTGTCATAACAATGAAACCGCGAAGCGCTCCGGTTGCCTCGAACAAGCTTTTGCAATACACAGAGACCGTTTGCCGCATTGCTTTTACGTTGCGACGGAAAAAGCTTCGCAACGGCGTTAAGCCCTTTATGGCTAAGCTTAAGGAAGAAGATAGCCCCATAGATTTAAATCGACGGGCCGAAACATTATCTCCCGGCGAGTTTGTTGACCTTGCGGCTTTCTTATTTTCTGACAAATTGAGCTAAAAAGTTCGTTGTTATTAGAATCATGGCTGATAAAAATTGCTGGAATACACACCCGGGCAGTAATAAAAAACTGTGGAACAAATAACAAACTGACAAGGCTCTAGTTGCGTTTTTGCTGACAGATATACTGGTTCATCATTTTGGCTAATATGCTGATTATGAGGGGCTATTTATCAAGTTGCCTGTTCCAAATTAATGCTTATAGAAGACCATCCGAACACTCCACTAGATTTTTTTGAAAATAAACTTTTAACTATGTGAAGGGATTCAAATGATACGTCCTGTAATGTCCAAAATCATGATTTGCTGCGGCACAATAGCTGCCCTAGCAGGTTGTAAAACACAAAAAGCAGAGCATAAGACTGTTGAAGAAGCTCCAGCTACCCCCGCCTTCGAAAGTGAAGACACGAGTTTAGCTGGCGCCGCGACTCCGGCTGCCCCTGGACCCGCCGCTGAAGGCGACCTAAACGCGATTGTCGCAGGTGCAATGAAAGACACTAAAAGTGCTGCGCCAATGCCAGAGGCAGCGGCTTCATTCTCACAATCCTCGGCAGCGGCTGCATCTTATGTCACACCCACTGAAAAACGAGATCGCTTTGGAAACGTTTACAAACTTGATAGCCTAGGAAACCTATATCGCTATTTTGGGGGCACTCTAAAATGTCAAGTCACGAACAACGTTCTTGATTTTAAAATCAATATGCATCCGGCAGATGAAGCCATTGTCTACTTGGTTAGAAATGAGGGATATCTTGGTGGCGTGTTGTATGCACTAATGGATTCTCCAACTTATGGAGACTCACAGTGCCCTAAGAGCAATAGACTAACCGTTATGAAGTATTTAGATGGCAACGTGAATGATAAATACAAAATCGTTTCAAATTTAAACGATTACGCATTAGGAACAACAGTGTCAGCAATGGCATTGAACTATTACGGCGATGTTGTGGGCTGGAGAGGTAGAGCGGCTGTCTTTACAGAC